>JABJKG010000010.1 GCA_018660415.1 bacterium
AGAGCAAAAAGTATTAATTTTTTCATTTCGTTTATCCTTTTATATTATATTTGTTTTGAAACATAAAGGTGTTCTAATTTAAAAAAACTAGAACACCAAGTTTTTTTATTGGCCTAGATCCAGAGACGTGGATGGAGGCTTGTTGTTGGCTGCAGTTTATCGATGAAGGGAGGTTGTGTGATGCGTACCACAATTTATGATACATCTGGTTCTTCCCATTTCATTTGTATCATCAGTAGCTGCCTGTATAGAGCCAACAATACCACTCATTAAGAGAGCAAAAAATAATAGCTTTTTCATTTCATTTATCCTTTATATATTAAAACCCAACCATATTAGATTTATAATAGCAAATAATCAACACCAAAATCAATGGTTGTCATGCTATTTGTAATGTGTCCCCCTCTAAGGAGACACTGATGTGGTTGTGGGAGGTGTTATTGGTGGGTTGGCGAGATGGCTTGGGCGGCGGCGTTTTGAAGGAAATTAAGTTTTAGAATGGCGTCATGGGCTTTTTGTTCGAGGAGTTCATCGAAAGGGAGGACTTTGTCGAGTTTGAGGCGTTTCATGAGTTTGATAGCCTTGATATATCGCTTTAGGAGGGTCAATTCGGATTTAATGTCTTTTGCGAAAATGATGAAGGCGTGGGCGATATTGAGTTCTGTCTGGGGGTCTTTATAGCGGATTGAGATTTCTCCGAGGAGATCTTGGCCGATTGTGTCGATCGGCTGTGCTAGAAGGGTTTCTAGGGATAGGGAGCCCTTCCAATTGGTCCATTTTCCTTCATTATGCATGAGGCGGTTGGCTCTGATGACTAAGTAGCTGATATAGGAGGCTGGTGCTACGCTTAATAGTGAAAGAAGCTTGAACTTTGATTTAATGGCGCAGGCGGTATCAAGCAGTGAGAAGTTTGAAAAGAGTGACCTAGAAGCATCTTCTAATGTTTTATGATCCCCAAACACCCTGGTGACATTACGATTATTGATAACAAAATTACCAAAAGTAACTGTATCAGCAACATCTGTTATATCAGGGATGCTAAAACAGCTGTCTATGGCCAATAATCCTATTAAAAGTGTATAAAATTTAATCATTTTTATTTCTCCTCATACTATAGGGGGTAACGATAATATATCTCGAGGAGAAAAATAAAGTATTTTTAGATGGTGTGGATTTTTTTCAAGAGAGAGTTTGCTTTTTCAGCATGGAACTCTGCTTTTCTCAGTAATCGAGCTTTCTTTTTCCCAAGCTGGTTACGATTAATAAATCGAGCATGTTGTAAGCCTTGGTTTAAAGAATCGATAAGTCCTGCAATATCATGGTTGGTTATATGATTGGCATTGCCACTTGGTATGAATGAACGACTTGTTTCTCTCCCAGATAGGCATTGAATACCGCTGGTACCCAGTAGTCCTACAAATGCTAATGACTTTCTCTTCATTGATCCTCCTTTTTAGGTTTTTTACTGTTTATTATAATAGTAAAAACATTAAAAGAATTTCAACGATTTAGACCGGATAGAGAAATACTATAGATTTTTAAGTAATGCTTGTTCTTGCTTGTTCATGATTTCATACTCATCATCTTTTTCATGGTCATGACCTAAGAGATGACAAACTCCATGCACTAACAAGACATTCAGACGTTTTTCTAGTGTTGTGTCCAAGTCAGGAAGTTGACTGACAACAAACTCAGGTGAAATAATCAAGTCGCCAAGATTTTTATCTTCTTCTGATTGAACGACAACGCGTTCTCCTGCAATTAAATCAGGATGATAGGAGAACGACAGGATGTCAGTAGCTTTATCCTTGTGGCGATACGTCTTGTTGTAATCACGAATAGTTTTATTATTGGTGAGCCAGATTCCAAGATCAAAGTCCGAGTAATCAAGTTGATCCAATATTTTTTGTGCAATGTCTTTGACCGCATTAGTATCAATTGCATGCTTACGCTGGGTATTTTTAATCATTATCATAGAGCCACCGTTGCTATCCAAGTGTCGTTGTCTGAAACCAGAGAGGTTTCGCCTTTTTTATCGACAAAAGAAATCTCTTTAGCTTTGGTTACACCTTTAATTAGTTGTAATTCGTTGGCCAATACGGATTCCAAGTTATCATCACTGGTAATAATAAGCTTTTGTAGCTCAGTGCGTAATGATAATTGATTTTCACTCTTGAGCTTTCTGACCAGGCTGACAATCTCTAACGTGTGTTTCATTATGTTTACACTGTTGTCATTGATGAGTGGGACCTGAATGTTCTGGTAAACAGTATTATGTAGAGATGGGATACCAATAGCCTTCATATAAAGTTCGCGATACAATGCATCAGTTACAAATGGAATGAATGGTGCATACATTTGCAAGATGCGTAAGCCAACCGTGTACAATGTCCATTGTGTAGCTTCAACAAGCTTCTTATCATAGTTATCAGGATTGAATAGTTGATCCTTCACCATTTCTAAGTAGTTATCGCAATAATCATGCCAGAATAGATGTTCGATTTGTTGGAGTGCTGCACTATATTCATATTCGGCAAAGCTTTTATTATAACGGTCAAAGCATTGGGAAATATTGTGTAACATCCATTCATTAACGGTTCCGAGTGTTTCGGGCTTAGTATCAAAGTTTTTATCAGCTGTATGCTGATTAACAAAGGCAAACGCGTTCCACAGCTTTGTTACAAGTTTGTTTCCAATCTTGAGTTGGCTTTCTGAGAATGCGACATCGGTTCCCAAGGTTCCACAGGCAGTCCAATATCGAATAGCATCAGCAGGCCATTGAACCAGAAGGTTTTCCGGCGTCATTGATGAATTATTTTTAGACTTAGATAGTTTTTCTTTATTATTACTGAGTACATGCCCTGAGATAACAATGTCTTTCCATGGGATGGTATCCAAGTGCATCCACGATTTGACGATCGTGTAGAATGCCCAGGTGCGGATAATATCATGTGCTTGTGGACGCATTCCCATTGGGATGAATTCTTGGAGCGCCTCCTTATCAAATGCTGACTTGGCTTCAGGGTTGAACAAGGAGTATGTAATTTGTGGTGTAAGCGATGAAGTGTTCCAGGTATCCATTACATCAGTATCTGCCTTGAGATTACTACTCTTACATTCATGGCAATTAGGGGCTTGTTTTTCTTGTGGGTCTACTGGAAGCTCATCAATTTCCGGGAGTACAATCGCAGAGCAGTCGATACAGTGCCAGACAGGGAAGGGGATTCCATAAAAACGTTGTCGCGATAAGCACCAATCCCAACTGATGTTTTCGATCCAGTTGATCAGGCGTGATTTCATGTAGCTTGGATGCCAGTTAATTTTATCAGCTTCCGCTAAAAACTCTTTTTTATATTCTAAAATATTTAAGAACCATTGTGATAACATTGCATATTCAATGTTTTTCTTACAGCGTTCATGGGTATTGACTGGATGGCTGATCGGTTTGGCTTCAAGGACACAACTGTTTTCTTCAAGCTTTTCAATTACCGCTTTACGAGCTTCGGGTGCCTTAAGTCCAGCTAAGAATCCTGTGCTTTCAACCCATTTGCCATCAAGACCGATAGAAGGTTTGTGGTCTAATTTATATTTTTTATACCATTCAACATCGTTTTTATCTCCAAAGGTGCAGCACATAACCAGCCCGGTACCTTTCTCAGGTTGCACGGTTTCATCAGCAATGATATCTACACTGTTTTCAAACAATGGCACGATAGCCTTTTTGTCCTTTAATGATTGATATCGCTTATCATCAGGGTGATACAAGACAGCAACACATGAAGAAAGAAGTTCTGGTCGTGTCGTTGCGATCTTGAGTTCTTGATTATCATCAGACTTGAAAAGGAGCGTATAGAAGGTAGAGTCTTGTTCGACATCATCCAGTTCAGCTTGTGCTACTGAGGTTCGGCAGGCTGTACAATAGAGTGCCGGCTCGTACTGTCGATATATATATCCCTTTTTCAATAAACGGATAAATGATTCTTGAGATATTTTTCGGACTTCTGGAGAGATGGTAGCATAGGTTAGTTCCCAGTCTGCAGACAGGCCAATCGCTTGCCAAAGTTGTTGGAACTGATGCTCAACATCTTGAGTTTCTTTTAAGCAAAGATCAATAAAGGCCGTTCGTCCTAGCTTGTGGGCGCTTACCTTACATTTTTTTTCTACATATTTTTCTGTAGGAAGACCATTATCATCGAATCCGAATGGATAAAATACATTTTTATTACTGAGCCTTTGGTAGCGAGCTATAAAATCGGTATGAGTGTATGAAAAAATATGTCCAATATGTAGCGTTCCCGATACTGTCGGTGGTGGGGTATCAATATTATATATAGGACGTTCTTGCGCAATATCAGCAGAAAGCCCAAAATAGTTCTTATGTTCTCTGTTTTCGCGTGAGAATTGATATATTTTATCATTAAGCCACAGCTGCTCGAGGGCTACTTGCTGCTCTTTAAAATTATATTTTTTTTCCATACAGGTTTATCCGAAGCCTTTTTTGCTTATAAATTCTTTCCTTTAAGTCTACTTTGAAAGGACAAATCGGTCAAAATAGGCTTACTTTCCTTCAAACTGCTTTATCATATGCATGGCTTGTCCGATATAGTCGCCAGAGGTAGTATTTTGCATAAAATCACGCAAGATTTTAATAGCTAATGGATTATTTCCTAGTAGGTGGTGCGCATGTGCCTTTTGAATCGGCGTATCCGGGTACTGTGATGAATGCTGTTCCAACAGTTTAACAAGTTCTAATGCCTGGGTTGGTTGGCTATTTTCTAGAAAGGCTTCACATAAATTGTGTGCAACATTGGTATTGTCTGGAGCAGCATTATAGGCCATGGAGTAATATCGCACTGCTTCAGGGAAGTTTTTATTATGGAAGTAGGCATTCCCTAGCTGGAATAGAACTGAGGCGTGAGGCTCTACTTCTAAGAGTTTACTAAATGCCAGGATGGCATCCTCATACTTATGAAGCTTGATACTTAAATCACCATAAAGCGCATACCCTTGAGAAACATTATCAAAGTCGGCCTGAGTACAGCATTGTTTGAAACATTGCCACGCTTCTTCAGGCTCATCGAGCGCTAAGTGTGCCCGTCCTTTGTTAAAGTAGGCTTTCCCATAATACGGGTACAACTCAATAGCCTGAGCTGCTGCTTTGGTAGCTAAGTAATACTCATTTTTCATGATCAGGAAGGTTGCGAGGTTATTGTATACTTTAGGTTGATACGGATTAATTTGGATTCCTTGCTTCAATGCCCAGATAGCTTGGTCGATTCTTCCTAAAGCTCCGTATGCATAGGAGAGATTATTGTATGGATCAAAGTAACCTTGTTCCATGCGGATTGCTCGCTTGAAGTATGGAATAGCTTCACGGAACTTGTCTTTAGATAATAATTGGCAACCAAAGTTATTATGAGATCGCGCTTTACCTGGAGCTTGTAAGACAATATCTTCCCAGAAATTATAACTGGATTCCCAAACCTTATTACGGTTGATCGTAAGGAACATTAATAACGCGGTTAGCAACACAAGAAGGATTGTTCGCGCTGATGTTGTTTTAAGGAAGATAAAGCTGCGTGCTTGTGCTTGATACAAGTAAAGGAGTCCACTGACCAATACGAATATCCAGCCAACACATGCCAGGTAGGTTTTATAGTCGACAATGAGTTCCCAGCCTGGAATTATAGATGAGCGTGGGCTGATACAAATAAAGAACCAGATCAAGCCAAACGAGATTAAGCTTTTTTTGTTTCCGCGGATTAAGTATCCAATAAGGGCGACGATGGTAAGGACTCCTAAAAACGGTATGAGAAAACCAAGAGAGTCGATTGATGGTTCAAGCTTCCAGTCATATTCCATACAAATATTGAATGGCCATATAAAGATAGCCAGGTAGTGGAGTATTACCTTGAATTGTGACATGAAGTACGTCATGGGAAGAATTTTTTGTCCTACTTCTTGAGTGAGGCAGTTGCCGGGGATATTTTCACTTTCAAGTTGCATGAAAAGAGCTTGTGAAAGATATTTTTTTCCTAAGAACCAAACATACATCCCCCATACCAACGTAAACATGGCAGCATGAATCCACCAGCGTTTTTTAAGAGACTCCCATGATCCTTGTGCAACCAAGAACCAATCGGTAAGTAGGACTAATAGGGGAGTAATTATAGCAATTTCTTTGGTGCCGCAAGAAAGAAATGCGCATATGTACATAAGAAAGAATAGAACATATGAGATTATATTTTCTTTTGCTTGATTAAAAAGGAGAAAACATAAGAGTGTGGCCATGACAAATAGGCCAGCAAGACCTTCCATTTGTCCTTGCACAATGTACGATACGGTTTGCGTTTGTGCTGGATGAAGAAGAAAAACGCCAGAGACTAAGAGCGCTAACGTGCGTGCGTTCTCACTGAAAAAAGAGTTTTCTTTAAGATTTTTCAAGCCTATAAAAAAGAAGTAATAAATAATGAGGCCGGTAATGATATGGAATGAAACATTGGCGCAACGGTAGAAGAACGGTTCGAACTTGCCGAAGTGATAACTCCAGACACTAATCCATTTACTTATCCACCGCGAGTTTGATAGAAAAATATCATTAAGAGTAAGGAATCGAATCTCATATGCTTTAAGAATATTGGGTTCATCATCAAACTGAAATGCATAATGTAAGGATGGTATATAGGTAAGGATTGTAAGTCCTACAAGTATGATTGGTGTTGCAATGTACCAAAACAATGAATTCAACCTTTTTTGCTGCAGCATTAGACTCCTTAATGGGTAGACGACTTTTTTTAAAGTGTACCTTTTTGAGGTTGTTTGTCGAGGTAGTAGTGGTTTGACCCATGTTGGTAATTCTTTTAGACTAGGTATGATAAATGGTGGTTTTTCTTTAACTTTAAACATTGAAGAGTGTATACGTGACTAATTTTAGTACATTACAGATTGGAATGGGCTTAATTACAATATTAATGGCCTATTTTCCTACAGTAACTATCAGTGGCTATTTTCAAGCATGGCTGGCTGCCAAGCTTGGTGATGACACTGCTCAAAAACTTGGTTTTCAAACATTTGATCCATTAGTGCATGTGAGTTTTATCGGATTGGCATTATTGGTTTATTCGCAATTAGTTTCCGGTCTAGGTGTTGGTTGGGGAAGAAGAATTCCTTTAAATCCAAGTAACATTATCGGTTCTTTGCGTGATATTAGACTTATTTTATTGTTTTTTTCCGGAGCAATCATTCATGCGGTTATGATCCTATTGCTCATTTTACTGGGCGGTATGATCGATGCCTTTAACGTGTTAACATTTTTTTCATCCAGCTTGATGGTTGTGTTACAGTTATACCGTGTTGTCTTACTATTTAATATCTATCTTTTTGTACTGTTTCTCATCTTAGGTGCTATTGAATTTGTTATGACGGAATTTTTACATAAGTGGCGTCTTTTTGAAAAGTATGGCTTATGGATTCAGTTTGGTGTTTTCTTTGCAGCATTCATTGTTGTTTCATTAGTATTTCCAGTGTTATTGGAAATTGTTTTTCATTGTGTGGAATATATTGGTTATTACATGCGCGTTGGTTTAAAACTTTTATTTGGGTAAGGTAGTATGTCAGATATTAAAAAGGATCTTTCTCGGCTTGAAAATGGAACGGCACAATCGTTGCCTTCAGGCGCTTTAGAAAAAAAATTAGAATTAAAGCGGCCTCTTAAGATCAAGCTTGGCATGGATCCCACATCGCCAGACCTGCACTTGGGACATGCTGTCGTTTTAAAAAAGTTAAGAGATTTTCAGGATCTCGGTCATGAAGTTATCTTTTTAATTGGTGACTTTACTGCTAGTATCGGCGATCCTACCGGTCGCTCCAAAACTCGACCACCATTGACAACAGAACAAATCGCCGAGAACACAAAAACATACTTTGACCAGGTTGGTAGAATTTTAGATCCAAGCAAGGTAACCGTTCGTTATAATGCAGAATGGCTTTCTAAGCTTTCAATGTCGGACTTAATTAAGTTGTGTTCATGTATCACGGTTGCACAACTGACTGAGCGTGATGATTTTTCAAAGCGTCTTAAAGAACGACAACCGATTAGTTTTCATGAACTATTATACCCGATCTTTCAGGGTTATGATTCAGTAGCTCTAGAATCAGATGTCGAATTGGGTGGTACCGATCAAACATTTAATATGTTGGTTGGTCGAAGCTTGCAAGAGCATTATGGTCAACAGCCACAAGTTGTTATGTCACTTCCTATATTGGAAGGGTTGGACGGTGTCCAGAAGATGTCCAAGTCATTAGGTAACGCTATCGGTCTTACCGAAAAGCCTGAGGATGCATACGGAAAAATCATGTCCGTATCGGATACACTTATGTGGCGCTACTACCTGCTCCTTTTAGGCTATTCTCAAGAGCAAATTACCAAGATGCAAGCTGAGGTTAAGTCAGGGGCCGTTCATCCTATGGACTTGAAAAAAAGAATGGCTCATGAAGTCATTACAACATTCTGGTCAGAAGCTGATGCACAAAAAGCACAAGATACATTTGAAAAACTCTTCCAGAAGAAAGATTTGTCAGCAGGCCAAGAAGTTTCTTTGCCCACAGACACACCAAATCCGCTCTGGATTGTCGAGTTATTAAAATTACTTGGCGCGATCAAGTCTTCATCGGAAGCGCGTCGCCTGATCGATTCTGGTGCTGTTCAGATTAACGGTGAGGCTATTAAAGATTTTAAGGCTGAAATTGAATGGCAATCTGGTATGAGTATCAAGGTTGGCAAGCATAGAATTTACAAGCTGATCTAAATTCTACGTATAACTTTACTGAGCGTCTGGCTGCGACATGGAGCCAATATTGACAAAGCTGAGCTCGTTGAAAGGCACTTAGAGGGAGATTTTGTTGTAGGTAGCTTCGTAGTCTTTGTGAAACCATATGTTCGTTAGGACCAATTGGTCTGTTTTTCAACTCGTTGAACATTTGTTGTAACTGTTTTTGCTGCATTTCAGTGGCCACTCTTTTGGCCTCAGGAGTTTGTTTGTCCATAGCTTGTATTGAAGATGTTGATATTAATATGAGTATGAGGACGATGAGTTTTTTCATATTGATGAATCCTTACTAAAATTGAATGGCAACCTGGATGAGTATCAAGGTTGGCAAGCATAGAACTTACAAGCTGATCTGGTTAACACTTTTCTATTTCTATATTAGTTTTTTCTGGTATTGTTTCAGTGTCATCGCGAAAACGTACGGCTTGTCTTGCCCTTTTAGCGATAAGTCTTTGCACTCTTAATTGTTTTTGTGAGAGAGAAACAGTTTCATGTTTGGGATGGTGATGTCCGGATTTTTTATGGCTAACAGGTTTATTATTCTGTGGCACTAGAGCCATTGTACATACTTGTGCTGCCAATCGTTCTAATTCTTTTTCTTTTAGAGTGGGAGTCAAGGGACCATTTTTATTTTCATAATCCATGGCGTGTAAATGAGTAAGTGAGGTGAGCATAAGACTAAAAAGGATGAGTTTTTTCACAAGAGGTCTTTCTAAAATAGTTTTTAAGTAATACAATTTTTTAAAACGAAATATTAATAGAGGTTATTGGGTTTTAAGATTTGGCGCATGGTGGGCCTGAGCGATAAGACTTTGCCAATAAAGCTTGAGCTGGACTTGTTCTGCGTCGGTTAGCTTGGCGCCTTTATTTTTACGCCTACGAAGATTACTTATTTCACGTTCCTGTGCATCTAAGTGCTGTCGGTGGTAGCATGCTTTCTCATAAGTGTCAGTATTAGCTTGTAGGGATGAAGTAAGCGCGAAAATAAAGAATAGAATGATGAGTCTTTTCACTGAGATTCTTTCTTGATCATTAAGATGAATAAATAAATATAGATGAGCTGGTTTTTTAATCTTGTTTTTCTTTAGTACGCTTGCGGCTCCACAGCTCAAACCAAGAAGGATTTTGCTTGTTCTGTCCAGTGTGCTGTCTGCGACGAAGTTCATAAAGTTCTAGACCTCTTGCCGCTGTTTTCATTTCTACACGAGCGCTCATAGCTTGTAATTGTAATGTTGAGAGCAGTATAAAGGAAAGTATAATTAGTTTTTTCATGCTGAATCTTTCTATCAAATAATTTTATATATAATACCTTATGGTAAGCTTTTTTTATCTAAATGCAATGATTAATCTTTAATATTTTTAATAATAAAGCTTGCGATATCTTTTAGGCCGCTTAATGGAAGTGTATGTGGTTTATTTGCAAGAGTTTTTTTGAGCATCATAAACGGAACCGGACTAGTGGTGTGTGATGTTGCTGGTTGTCTTGATTCGTTATCATACATAACTTCAGCATTACCATGATCGCTGGTTATATACATAGTGCCGTCCATCTTGGTTACAGCTTGCTCAAAGAGTTTTTCTAGTTCACTGTCAAGACATTCTAGAGCTTTTTTAGTAGCATCAAAATTTCCTGAATGACCTACCATGTCAGCATTAGCGAAGTTGATAATATAAAAATCTTTTGGATTGGTTTCTAATGAATCTAAAACAATCTCGGTAATCTCTTTGGCCGACATGCATGGTTCTTTTGTATAGTCTTGGATTTTAATTGAAGGGACCAGGACTCGTACTTCATTATCGTACTTATCCTCACGACCGTTATTGAAAAAGTAGGTAACATGTGCATATTTTTCTGTTTCCGCGATGGTGAAGATTGAAAGATCATCCTTGGTCAGTTGCTCCAAGAGTGTGTTGTCTGCAACAGGTCTTTCAATGAGTGATATGGTTGCTAGATCAGGATGATATTGAACAGGGGTAACAAAAAATGAAAGATCTACTGTGTCCAGCAATCCTTTTGTTAATTGACGGGCGCGGTCAGCTCTAAAGTTGCAAAATATAACGCCATCACCAGGCCTGATAACACCATCAGACGTTAGCAGAGTCGGAACTATAAACTCATCAGTAACCCTCTCTAAGTAACTGTCTTCTACTACAGCTTGTGCATCCTTGTCTTCCGGATCGACATGGCCAAACAGTACGCTTAGAGATTCTTCAATACGGTCAGAGTTGTTGTCTCGGTCCATTGCATAAAAGCGACCATGTACTGATGCTATCTGAACGTTTTTAAAGTTGTCGAGTTCTTTTTGTAAGCGATCTAGATATAACAGTGCCGACTGAGGAGGAACATCACGGCCATCCAAGATAACATGAACATAAATACGTTTAACTCTGTTAGCGATAGCGCTTTTCACGAACGCGACCATGTGGTCGATATGGGCATGAACACCAGCATCGGATAAGAGTCCAATTATATGTAAACTATTGTCGGCATTATTGAGTGTGTTATACGCTTCAGTAAGTGTTTGGTCGGTATCTAATGAGTGGGTTTGTACCATTGTGTTTAAGATTGTTAGGGGTTGTGGTAATATCTCGCCCGCACCGATGGTCATGTGCCCAACTTCAGAGTTGCCCATGACGCCATCCACCAATCCCACAGCTGAGCCAGATGCTTGTAAAAGTGCGTGTGGATAGTTTTTAAACCAGTTATGCAAGTGTGGAGTGTCAGCTTGCGCAACGGCATTATGCTCGGTGCTTTCAGAGTAGCCATAACCATCTAAAATAATGAGTAGAGTCGGATTGTTCTTCATAAAAATTATCTTTATTTTTTTTTCTTTAATTGGAGAGTATACTTTGTTCCATAATATCATGGGTTTTAAATATTGTGTGAGAAAAAAATGCTAAAAAAATTATTAATACTTGTCTTGCTAATGCAATGTATGCACATTCCTACAGCGATTCCTTATGAAACAGTGTCTTCGGCAGAGGAAGTCGTGTTTGATGTAAAGGATGACATGGACTTTCAAGATATAGAGGTCCAAGGCATGAGTGATGACTTTCTTGTTGCGGGTAAGCCTTATCCTCGAATTGTTTTAACCGGAATGAAAGTTGGCTCATTCTTTCTTTATTGTTACTATAAATTAGAAAAAGGTGTACGTTATTCTTTTAATAAAACATTGAGGGTTCTTCGTGGCAAGTACTAAGCACGAGTTTGCTATTTTCTGTCCAGGACTTACCGAGCATACTAAGGCCGGGGGTCTGATCATTAACGATAAAAATGTTATTAATCGTATTGCTCACATTTTGCGCTTGGGCGTTGATGATACGCTTATGCTTTTTGATGAACAGTTTCATTCACATGTCAGTATCGAATCAATATCGAAAAAGGAAGTTGCTTTTAAGGTATTGAACATGGTCGAGAACATGCGTTTAAAGCCACGTATTCAGGTTGTGCTTCCCTTGTTGAAAAAAGAAGCGTTTGAGCAGGCTATATATAATATTACCGAACTTGGCGGTTCAGAAATTCAATTATTAGAAACTGAAAAGATGCAACGTAAATGGGGTGGCGATAAAGAGCTTGACCGGATTAAGCGGATTACGATTGCTGCAGCCGAACAGTCCAAGAACTTTATGATGCCAACTATTCATGCACCGACAGCACTACAAAAACTGTTAGCGCATAAAGAAGGGCGATATCTTTTTTGTGATGTCGATGGTGATCCTATCTATAAGGTGTTTGATGAGGGGTCTATTAAAAAAGATGAATTAATTACTGTCTTTGTTGGCCCTGAGGGTGATTTTTCTCATGAGGAGAAACAGTTGCTCAATAATAGTGGTGTACAGTTTTACCGGCTGACGCCGACAGTCCTGCGCTCCGTACAGGCTATTTCATTAGCGCTTGGCTATCTGCGTTGCTTAGATTAATTTAGATTGCTTTCTTAAGATAGAGTGGTGTTATTTGTTCTTCTGTTTGTCCTTGAGTGAATAATTCTTGGGCCAGAGTATGCAAAAACTCCATTGAAGGAAACTGTGGCAGCGGGCTTGCAATAGTGATATTATCCAAAGTTTTTGTAATGTTGTCTTGGAAAAAGGTGCAGCCACTACCAATGGCACGTATCGGCTGACCGAACTCTTTTTTTATGCGCTGTAAAAGTTCATCAATATTATTCCATCCTGTTTCCATAGTATCCTCGGAAGATTTGATACCATAGTATGCATCCGAGCTAAAGGCGTTATATAAACAAAGGGTGATAGGAAAATGTGGATTGCTATGTTCAGCAAGCATGGCTTCAAGGCCATTTAGGCCAATCAGAGGAATTTTTTCAGCAAAAGCTATCCCATTTATCGTTGTTATGAGGACTCGTAGGGTAGTAAATGGGGCAGGGCCTTGATTGACGCCAATATATTCAATCGAGTTGATAGTGAGGTTATGATTTTTAAGAAGGGCATCCAGGGTTAATAGGATATTTTTACTTGCTGTTTTCTTTGATTCGTTAACAGTTTCAAGAAGCGTATCATCTTGAAATAAAGCGATTTGAATTTCGTTATAGGTGCTTTGGACAATGAGCGAATAATTCATGTGGGCTATTTTTTCTTACATTTTTGCTGTTGATAAAAAATACTAAATGCATCAAATTCTATTGTTCTTTCTTTTCTAGCAACTACTTTACCACAATTAAGGCATTTCCACCCGTCAAAATTCAAAAAATTATCAAAGAACGTTTGCTGAACCATGAGGCCTTTACACTTACGGCATTTCATGGGCGTTCTCTCCTTTTTTATAACTCCATATTCTTACAACCAAGGTCAATGTCGTGGAAAATCCTTATGAAAAAATAAACTACATTTGTCCAAATATAATTTTAAACAAACATAGTTAGCACCAGACTACTGAAATTTATTTGGACTCGTCAACCCTTTTTTCTAAAAAATTAGGGTTGCAAGACTCAGAGGGTGTTATGGAATTTTTTATATTCGAGATAGGACTCTAAAATAAGTGCCGCGGCAATTGAGTGAATCTTAAGCTTGTCTTTAGGTTTTTTGCTTTTTTTGTTAGTCCTTTGGATGGAGTTGGCTTGTTTGCTAGTAAGGCGCTCATCCCAAAGCGTCCAGGTACATTGTGGGTATTGTTGTTCAAGCTCTTTGCAATGTTCCACAATTTTTTCGGTTTGCTTGCTTTCAGTCCCGCGTAAGGTCTTGGGGTATCCTACAACGACCTCTTTAATTTGATGATCCTTGAGTACTTTTGGGAGTTCTTGATCCAAACGGGCGGTCGGGATAGTTTCAAGAGGTTGGCATGTGATGCCGAGAGGGTCCGATACGGCGACGCCGGTATGTACATCACCCAGATCGAGTCCCAGAATTTTCATAAAATACCTCCTAGAAATACCCATTACGGGGAAAATTGCCTATAAATAATTAATTTCGTATACTGAGAGTATCATAGTGGCTAGATATATACTAGCTTAGAGTACTTTTAAATACCATACAATTGAAAGGTTTTTTATGGTGTTACATCATATTTTGTTTACGACCTTTAACCCAGGCTTCTCAGCTTTCTGTACTACTAGTGCCTGTAGTAGTGCCGCCGGGATCACCGCGTAGGCGGTAAACATTATTTTCACCAAAAAAACTCACAAGTTTTAATTTTATGAAATTTATTTATATGAAAGTACTTTTGTGTCTTTAGCAAATCTTAATTTAGCTGTTGTTTCTTGTCGCGATGTCTTATGGGGTTGGCCCCTATTGGCCTCTTTCCTTGCGGTTGGTACAGCTGCGACCTTCTTTCTCTATTTTGTTCAGATTAGATATTTTTTTACTTCTTGGAAGATGGTATTTGCTCCCTCCAAGTCAGAAACGACTAAGGGGAAGGGCGATCTTTCTCCATTCCAAGCGTTTTTAAACGCGCTTGCTACAGGTACCGGTAACGGGAGTGTGGCTGGTATTGGTTGTGCTATCTATGCCGGTGGTCCGGGAGCGGCATTTTGGATGCTCGTTGCTGGTTTGGTCGGTATGGCTCTCCGTTACGGAGAAGTATTTCTTTCTACCATATTTATTGGCAAGCATACATTTGGGGAAGCCAAGGGTGGTCCGATTGTTTATTTGAGCCAATTGCCAGGACGCAGCTTTATGCCGTACCTGTTTGCTGTATTTATGCTTTTTTACTGCTTTACTAGTGGTAACGCAATGCAGGCAAACTCTATTGGTGTTGGCTTGGCCAATGTTTTGGGTGTGGATAAAGTTTATATAGCGTTTGGATTACTGTTTTTTGTTATGTACGTTCTCCTTGGTGGTGCACAACGTGTATTAAAAATATCCGATTGGTTGACTCCGATTAAAGTGGGCGTTTTTATTGTTGCAGCCTTCTTTTTACTTATTTTCCACTATGCAGCTATTATTCCTTCAGTCATTTTGATTTTCACTTCGGCCTTTTCTACTAAAGCAGTTGCTGGTGGTGCAATGGGTGTTTCTATTCAACAGATGGTACGCATCGGAACAGCCCGTTCAATCAATGCTCATGAAGCTGGCTTGGGTATTGCTGGTATCTTGTTTGGTTCTACTGGTTCCAAAGATCCAGTACAAGACTCTATCATGTCTATGTTGAGTGTTTTTATTAGTAACTTCATTGTCTGTTTTGGTGTAGCGCTTAGTATAGTTGCTAGTGGTGTATGGGACAGTGGTCAAACTAGTATTTTGTTAACCAGTGCCGCATTCGAGACTGTTTATGGGATCTATGGTTCTTGGATTATTACGTTTGTATCAGCAAGTTTCGGGCTTGGCGTCTTGGTAGCGTTTGTTTTTATTACTGCCGAGATCTGGGAGTTTCTTACCGGTGGCCGTGCAATGTGGCTGTTAGGGATTATCTATTGTGCGATTACCTTCTTTGGAACCTTGGCTACTATTGAGATTATATGGAACACTAATGACCTTGTTAATGGTACTTTATTACTTATGAACCTATACGCTATTGCTTGGTTCATGCCAATGATCAGGCGCGAGCTATTGAAGTATATGATAAAAAGCAAATAAACGATTTTATAAAAGACCAAAAAAAAGGCCCTATATTTCAAGGGCCTTTTTATAATTTAGGTTAATTGGCTTTTTTAATTGCCAAACCATCCGCCAAACATACCTTTTTTCTTTCCTTCTTCTTTTGGAAAGACTTTATCATTTAGTCTAGTTAATGCGCTATCATATTTTTGTTGTTCCATTTCTGTGTGATCTTTCATTTCTGTAAGTGCACGCTTTATAGTACCAGGAACTGCCAATACGCTCTTCGCATTATTATCAACTATTCCTTTTAAGAGTTGTGTATTTTTATGTAATTGCTTGGCATCATGAGTCAGTGTCGCTATAGCCTCACCGTTACTGTGTACACTTGTTCTTACAGCTGCAAAAGTCTTTTCTGTTGATTCTTCATGCTTTTGGAGATGTTCAGCAAAAGTTTCAATTTTTTTGGCATTGCCTTCGATAGCAGTTTGTAGTTTTTTAAGGTCGTTCCCTATGCCATCTATCGCTGTCGCAAGTTTTGCTACATTAGCTTCGATTTTTCCAGTTCTAGCGTCAGGCTTGACTGTATTAAGAGATAAAAGACCTACCAACATGAGTGGTAAAATAATTAATTTTTTCATTGCAATATTCCTTTTTTAGGGCATTTACCCAGGTTTAATATGTGTGCTATCTTATATATCTTATCTATTGGTTTAATTATTGCATATTTGGCAAGTCGATTGCAAGGGTTGTGTTGCAAATAGAAATTGTTTTGCGTGGTTGATTGATTGAGTGGGCTGATTGAGCTTGTTTGGCTCTAAAAAAGGGTGCTTTTCTTTTAGCGACTGGTTAGCCAGCCTTTAACCCTTGAACCAGGGGAAGGGCGAACCCGTTTGCCTTTTTTTATTACCCTTTTTAGAGGAAGAGGGCTAGGAGTGGAGGCATCTATTATAGCTTGTGCTTTCTTTTTCTTTTCTGCTATTTCATCTTTAGCTTGATGGACCTTTTTTTTAGCTAGATCTGCTAGTTCGTGGGATCTATATAATTCTTGATTAATGCTTTGTATGTTAGCCGTTGCAGCATCACGTTCTTGCTGAGAAATAGGGATTTCTGGCTTTTCTGCAACCCATCGTCTACCTGGATTTAAAAAGCTTGTACATTTTTCCCATTGGCCGCGCTTTCCCAATAATAACAATTGTTCACAAGCATCTCGTTGGGACCTTAGGTGGTGAATTGTAAGCCATACAGTATCTAGTTCTACTTGAGCTTCACGTAAATTTTGGTCGACAGCCTGCTGTGCTGTTTTCAACCTTTGGTCAGCACTCAAGTGTTGGTATAAATCTGTGCTGTTCCATGGCCTGGAAGCCCTTCGCTCGGCTTTTAACAATCGGATATAGGCTTGAAGGGGCATAGGTGAGGTGTGGGGATTACTTATTATACGCAACGATATAAAGCCAACTAAAATGAGTAGTGATACGATGAGTTTCTTCATGTAGACATCCTTTTTTAAGTAAGTTATTTAAAGTAAATAATCACTTAATTCAGCATATCTTGTTTGTAGTACAACATCAACAAGTATTGTTTTATGCTGAGCCAAAACGATTGCATCGGATGAGCAGGAGATGGTTTTGATTTTTAAATTGAATCTTATTAAAAGTATTTGGAGCTGGTTTTTTCTATATACTTATAGTTATAGATCGTCTTTTTCGTCTTCGCTTGCTGTAACAGGTTCACCTTTGAGTTCACGCTCTATTTTTTTATAGTTGAGGAAAAGTTCATGGAGTTCTTTATTCATAAAATTGATTTGTGCTGCATGATCTTCATCAAGCCTTTTTGCAAAGGAATCTATACTGGTAAGAACAGTGCGCAATGATGTGTTGAGTGCGCTTAACTCTTGTATTAATCTTTTATTATCATCCATAACGATACCCCTATTAAAATATTTATTTTTTACTCTTATTTCTTACCGTAGCAAAATCACACCCCAAACTTCAAGCATTGGTTGTGATCTGTGTTGTTAGTTTTGTATTTTTTTGTGCCGTAATAAGCAATAATTTTGGGGAGCAAACGTTTGTGGATTCTGAACGACTCTAAACTCCCGTTGAAACTATTGCTTAGAGCTCGGGTGGTGGAGAATATACTCTTGATTTCGTGTCTTCAATCCAGTCAAACAATTTAGCTGCCTCAGATGGTTGTGCCCATCGGCCAAGCTCTACTTTTGCCTTTAGAAACTCACGATAAGATTGGTCATTTGTTCCGGATTGATATACTCGGCTAGCATAGTCTGCTTGAGTTATAACTGCTTCTTCTCGAAGAGAGGCGTTGAATTCATCTTGTTTTGCTTGCCACTCTCCTTGCCTTATGGCGCGTTCAGCTTGGTTAAATTTGCTTTCAGCTAGAGCTGCCTCCTCCGAGGCTTGCTGTAGTTGAGCTTTAATCTGTATCCTTTGCGCAAGCATTTGACGACTTTCATCCTTTGTTGGAGGGATGGGTGAAGCGACCCACTTTAAACCGACCCATTCCCCCTTTTGCCCTGTCATGAAATAGCGCTCTAAAGGATCTAGTTGTTTTTTCAGTTTTTTGATTGTTTTTCTTGCTCTACTAACCTCTTCCTCAGCTTTGAGTTTTGGATCGACTACAAGTGACCATGCTGCATTTACTCGGTATTTATTGTAAGGGGTGCGGGTTTCTCTGAATTCCTTTCGTGCTTTTAGAAGTGCTAGGTGTGCGTTTCTGAAGTCAAGATTATCTAAAACTGGATCCTGTGTTATGGACTCGTTTCCCCGGGGAGGATTATCTGATACAGGCCCACGCTCGTAAGCCAGTTCTTTTTGTCTTTCTAGATAAACTTGCATTTCCTTATATTCTGCTTTCGTACCTGCATTAATACAAATCGCGGGTATAATACTGGCGAATATAAAGAGAAATAAAAACTGTTTCAATTATTGTTCTTTCATATTTTAACTAAAATTTATTTGTGAATTAATACTGCTTTTAGCAATTTTCTATAACTATCTCCCCACAAGAGGGAGCATTGTTAACTTAATTATTATTTACTATTATAACAAAATATCGTTACAATCTTCAAGTGCTGGGTGTTGTTTATTGTGTGGTTAAGAAAATTAAATAGTTTTGCTAGACTGGGCATATCAGATTGATATCTCAAAGGAGCAGCAGATGAACTTACCAAAAATATTTAAAGTAGCGTGTCATACGGATAACGTTGGTCAAGGATCTACGTTTGTAGCGGTTTTAGGAGCTACGAGTAATGGCACTTTATATATTAATAAGGCCCTTGATCGTGGTGCAACAACGGTGGTGGTTGAGCATGATGTTCAGCTGGATCAGGAATTACTCAATCGTTGCTTGAAGGAAGATATCAGTATTACTCGTGTTGATAATGCCCGGCTAGCATTGGCGCAACTGAGTGCTAAGGCTTACGACAACCCTGCTGATAAGCTAAAAATTATTGGTATTACTGGCACTAAAGGAAAAACTACCAGTGTTTACTTACTTCATCATGTTTTAAAGCAGGCTGGTAAAAAGGTTGCTATGTTGACCGGAGTTGAAAACAAAATCGGTGATGAAAGTTTTTCTGCGCAATTAACAACACCACACCCAGACTATATACACATGTTTTTCGCACAGTGTGTGGGAGAGGGCGTTGAGTATGTTGTCATGGAAGCCTCGGCTCAGGGATTTAGTCTTCATCGCTTAGAGACCATTTTTTTTGCTGCTATGGTATTTACTAATTTTTCGTTAGAGCATTCGGAATTTTATGCGGATATAGAGGATTATTTTGAAGCGAAGTGTCAAATTTTTGAGCATTGTCGTGAGAATGCGCCGCGGATTGTCAATGCCGATGATACGTGGGTTAAGAAGATAATGTCTGCGTACAAAAACCTTATAACTACTGGTATAAGTACAAATGCGGCTATAACGGGGCGATTATGCAGGGCCGATATGGCAGGGTTGAAAATGGATATTACGTATGGGTCTCATGTACTCACTCTTGAATCGAATACTGTCGTAGGTTCCTATAATGCTGAAAACATTCTTGGTGTTTTTGCCTGTGCTTTAAAGCTTGGTATTGATCCAGAAGTTATTAAAGACGCTTTAGAATCGTTTAGAGTTGTTCCTGGGCGGTTGGAACGGTTTGAGTTAGACAATGAGGTAGTGGTCGTTGTTGATTATGCTCATAATCCATCATCGTTTCAGGCATTGTTTTCCATGTTGCACAGTAACACAAAGGATTTATCAGTGGTTTTTGGATGTGGTGGTGGAAGGGATACATCCAAGCGTCCCATCATGGGTGAGCTTGCTGCTCGGTACTGTAATAAAGTATATTTAACGACAGATAATCCGCGTAATGAGGATCCTGAAAGTATTGTACAGGATATTTTGCTTGGTATTCCCAATGAGAAGCAAGGCTCAGTCGTTATTGAGCATGATCGTGCAAAGGCTATTGCCCGTGCTGTTCAGAATGCACGGCCCGGAGGAATTGTTGCTATTCTTGGCAAAGGCCCGGATGAATATCAGCTGGTAGGTTCAACCAAAACATTCTTTAGTGATAAACAGCAGGTCCGTAAGCTTTGCTAACTACGATGACTAGCTGGAGCAAACACTAACGACTTAACAGTCCAAAACTTCTTGTTTAATGCTTATTTAAGTAGGTGTTGTAGTTTAGTTGCCATAGCACACGTTTTTACGTTGTTGGTTGCAGCCTGAACACTGGCACCCTTACTGGCTTCTCCTGCGGTCAAACATTTTTTAAAGAGGCTATTGTTACGCAGGTTTGTACAAATAGTTTTAGTAACAGTTACACCATCTCCTGGACGTTCTAAGCATTGAGTTACACAGCTCGCTTCTTTAGCAGTAAGGCTATTTTGAATTAGCATTAATGTTAATATTCCAAGGAATTTAGTTATTTTCTTTATCATAATATCTCCACAATTTTATTTTTTGGATTTTAATGAAACCTGAGGACAGCACTGTATGTTTTCAATACACTTTTTTAAGTCAGCGGTGTCTGGATTTGCTTTAAATAGGTTGTAAATGCATTTTGGATCCTGCTTACATGCTAACGCACAATCGGCTGGTGAGTTGTCAACATCAGTTGGTGCTATACATAAAGCATAACCTTCTTTACAGTAGAGCTCACACTTATTAGCGTTGACAGTTTTATTTGCTTTACACTGTTTGATACAGGCTAGTTCCTGTTTTTTTTCGAGCTTGGTTTGTTTTGTCCAACTGTTTTGAGCGAAAAACACTGTAAATAAAGCAATCACTAAGAATGTTTTTTTCATACACGTCCCTACTGGAGTAAGAATAATCTATTTTATTCCAGTATATTGGAAGTGTGAGTTAAATCGCAACAGTTTGTTTGGGTTTTACTTCTTTCTTCTGGCTGTAGACGCCTTGCTGGCTGTTAATTCTTTAGGGAGTTGGTTTAGATTTGTTTTGACGGTCTTGACTTCCTGCATGAGAACATATGAAAGAAGGGTACGGAGGATGATTAATACAAGGATGATGCCCAGTTTTTCATAGGTAACATGCATCAGGGTTGAGATTACGTCAGCGGCCACCAGGAGTTCTAGTCCAGATACGATAGACTGTCCCAGCTCGGTTCTAAACTGCCAAAACCGTTCTACGATGGACTTACCTGTGCAGGTTGCATAAACATAAGCAGCAATGGATCGTAATCCACCATATGAAATAATAAGAATACCAGCCAGTTCGAAGATTTCCTTACAAACGGTAAGGACCTTCATTTTATACATAAAATAATGCCACATGGGTTTTATTCTCCTTATTATTTTTTATTTTATTTAAAAATAATTCCTTGTTTAATGTCCATCATTACATCGGTTTTAGATTGAAGAGCCTGAAATAGAAGCATTGTTTTTGAGAGACAAAACTTGTTATGACCATTAAAAAAGGGGAGAGTAATGCCAAAGTTGAAAAAATATGTTGAACGGCGAGACTTATCTAAGAGTAAAGAGCCTAAGGCGGTTGTAAAACTCAAGGGCTCAAAACAGATCTTTGTGATCCAGAAACATGAAGCCAGTCACTTGCATTATGATTTTAGGTTAGAGATTGACGGGGTTTTAGTGTCATGGGCGGTTCCGAAAGGGCCATCGACTAACCCTGCCGATAAGCGGTTAGCTGTTCGTACCGATGATCATCCTATGGATTATGCCAAGTTTGAAGGAATTATTCCTGAAGGTAACTATGGCGGCGGCACGGTCATGGTTTGGGATTATGGAATTTATAAAAACATTAAGGTTAAGGATGGCAAGCTGGTGCCAATGAAACAGTGCCTCAAGAACGGCCAGATTGAAGTCTGGCTTGATGGCCATAAGCTCAAGGGCGGCTATGCTCTCATAAAAACTAAGTTTGGTAGTTCTGGCGATAACTGGTTATTGGTTAAGATGCGCGATGATGAGGCTGACGCTCGTAGAAATCCAGTCAGTACTCAAAACAAGTCGGCATTGACTGATCGTACCATGACAGAGATCAAGAAGGCCCAGTAAGCCTGGGCCTCAAAGTTATTGGGGTAAGCTACCATGTAGTTCATGCGCTTCTTTGGCACGAGCTGCAAAGAAGTTTCTTTCTTCTCCACCAGAAAATACTTTGGCCATATCAGAATACATTGCAAACTTATTCCAGGCTAATTTACGTCTGGTCATAAATTCTTTAGGGAGGGTGTTATCCGGTGGTCGAAAGCTTGTAACTTGGAGTTTGCCATTTTCAGCTACTGCAAGTTGGCCAGGATCCCAAATACCAGCTTCTACGAGTTTTTGCACTGTGTTTAAATGTGCACCTTCTGTTTGACAGTATTGGACTACTGCCCAATGGTTGGGATTTCTTTTGCTCAGAGGCTGGGTTGTAAGGAGCCAATCATGGTCACTAAATTGAGGTGGTGCAAACTTTGAAAACTGCCAGGCACTCATATCTGAAGTTATCTCTACAGGCAATTCACCGTCTTCAATGGCTTTGCGTACTTCTGTCCAATGGATGAGTGATGACAGTAGATGCCATTGACAGGTATAGAGATCCCGTTGATCAGTAGGAGTGACTCTGCTGCCGCTTCTCAAAAGAGGAATCCACACTTCACATCCAGCAGATGGAACTGATACTTGAGCATAGTCATCCTTGACTTCCATGAGACTTAAATAGCTGCTTCGGTTTGTAATGTCGAATATTTTTTCTCTACCACGGCTTGGTAAGCATGCGCCTTCGGCATCGTACGCCCGTACTTGTAACAGTAATCTACAAGCAGGGTCCGTAGCAAACACTGTTGTAAGAGCCTTGTGTCTTGGTGTGGGAATCGAGTGCATACGTTCGATGACAGTGTCAAACGTGTCTTCACCAATACGAAGTTGATCAGTGTCAGGATCCATGAGGATGCTGCGCAAGTGACGGCTGGGATCTTTCTGTTCTATAAAAGGTGCTTCTACCATCTCCCAGGATTCATCTTCCATCCCATGGACAGTAGTGATACTAGAAAGGCTTAATAAGAGTAGTGTTGTTTTATTCATGATGTAATAACCTTAAGTAAAAATTAATGTTGAAAATAGTATACTCTGGTCTAAAAAGAGAGCAACTACTTTTTCTTTATCTTCTCTTTAACATTGCGCAGTTCGTCTTTCATTTCTTTATAGGCTTCAGTAAGCTCTTTTTGTTCGATTTCTTTTGCTTCTCCATAGAGGCTCAATGCTTTTTTAACACGTTCTTGGATACGTTTTTTAGTTGGGCCGTCTGGAAGCACTTTTGCTAGCTTAGTAAAGCCTACATATCGGTTCCAGCATTGTTTGGCGATTGAGTTGTTATAAAATGCACTTGGAAGGCCCATGTTGGGTGCCGATAATGTGTTGTCTGGTTCTCTGAACTCGGTTATAACGATGGTACCGTTTTTATCAAAATTGACCGGGGTCATGCGCCAGAGGCCGCCCTTATCGATGAGTATTTCCAGAGCGTTGATCTGGTCTAGTGAAAGGTTGGCAAGGAGTTTATCTCGTTGTTCTTTATCTGCCTTGGTTTGTAGATCAAGCTGATCGACTGGAGTATAGATTACAAGGAAATCGCGATCGGAAAACTGAACTCCTTTCTTATTTGGACGTGCCAGGTTGCTATAATGCCATGCGTACATGTTCTGTGGGATCTTGATGAGTTTCTCGAGGCCTTCCTGTTCGATGACACGTTTGATTTTCAACCATGCTGGAATACTGCTCACCATTTGTTGTTGAAATGAGATAGGATCAAAGATCCCGGAGCGAGATTCTCGTTCACTGATTCCACGCAATGGAATAAGGATATGATGATTAGTTGAATCAGCTACCACAGCATGCGTCGGTACACCAATGGTTTTAAGCTTTGATCGTTTGATAATGTCGTTTACAATTTTAAGATCTTTTTCGTCCAATACAGGTTTATTGTAAGATCGTATTTGTTCTAATACTCGTTTGCCCGACTTCCCTTTAAATGCTTGCTCGAGGGAGTTTTGTACAGGCTGTGGGACAAAAAAGGAGCGTTTTACTCCTTCAAGAAAATAAAAGTCGCTACCAAAAAAGTTTTGTAATTCAGTTTCACCTGGTTGTGGTTGTTGAACAAAGATATTGTTAGGGCTGATAGGGCTACAGAGAGCTAAGAGTGATAATAGTACTAACTGTTTTTTCATACAAAGGCTTTCTCAGTATTGAAATTTATTTCTTTGTATGAAAACTACCTTAAGTTAATCCTATAAACAAGAGTTAAGTTGCAGGATTTTTTCTCTTAGTTTCAAAATGGTTTCATCATCAGCCTTGGCAAATGGATATCCCAATAACTTATCAAGGTTCATCAGCCCCGCATGGGTATTCCAAAGTTCTTTTGCAGCGTCGGTTGCATAGAAGTTTTTAGCTAGGCTGTTATTGGGTTGTTCCATATCAATATAGGCGAATCTACCATCTGCAGTAAAGTTAGTATTACTGGGGCTAACATCCCAGAACTTTCCATGGATAATGAGGTATTTAATAGCTAATTTTTGTCGTTCACTCATTTGTTCTATCATCATCGGTTTAAAGCTTGGGTTAGCGAGGGAGACTTTGCTGGAAAGAACAACATAGTTATCGTCGCTCAACGGTGTGCTTGGGGTTTCACGTTCATGGTTGCGGATATCGCCGATATACCAGAAATATTTTTCATCCGGCAGAGCAATTTCTTTATGGTATCCCTGCTCGAGAGCATAAGGTGTACTTAATGCTTGCTTGGCGGCAATCCAATTAGGAACGCGGCTGACATTTTGATACACGTTTTCTTCGCCTTCGATCATATTATTATCTTTGACAAGAGGGAGCTTTATAAGATACCCCGGTATCTCAGGGTGCTCTAATATAAGGGTATGTCCGACGGCTACAGATTTAAATTCACTTTTATCGATCATGGCTTAAAGGAGTTTGGTTTTGCACATTTCTTTAATAGCTGCTCGGGGGAACTTATGGGACAAGCCTAATACTTTTGCGTTGTCAGCCTTGGATTTAATGAGTAAAAGCTTTGCTTGTAAGTCATTTGGGATACAAAATTGTTTTTCCACCTCGGTGCGCATGGTTGGATTTGTGAACAGTTGATCGAGATTGTGAGGAGCTGTTGTTTTTGAGTAGGTGTGCATGCCTATAAGGCTGAAGAGTAATAATATTTTTTTCATAAAGTTATTCCTGGAGGTATCTATTAATAGTGTTTACTAGTTGGTCCTCGGTAATAAAGTCTTCACCCAGTAAAGCATTGAACTGTTCTAAAGACTTAGAGATAGATCTAACTCGGGCTTTACGATTTTTTTCAAAGAAGATCTCTGAAGGGTTAGAGTTGGCTTGTTCAGTATCAATGAATGCAACCTTGCCATCGGGTGTAAACTGGAGGTTAGTGGTACAGATATCTCGAATGCCTGCACAGATCATAATAACGACTTGTTGTTTTTGTTCAGTGGTGAGTGCGTGAAGATGATGAGCGTGATTGTGTAAATCATCCAGTGGTAATACTTGAGCGATAACAATATAATCTTCATCGCACAGTTGTGGCGATGAAGGGTTTTCGCCGATGTAGAAGTAATATTTATGTTTCGGGAGCGCGATATTATCCAGGTTGTGCTTATCTTGCATCTGTTTTGCTCGTATCCAATGTGGAATACGGCTAACACACTGGAACGGTCGGCTTTCCTTCTTGAGTAAAAGTTTAATAAAGTATCCGGAAAGATCTGGGTGTGATAGCACGACGGTAGACTTGATTTTAATAATCGTAAAGCCTTTTGCTTCGATTTCTTTTATGAGACCAGCCTGATATTCAGGATTTTTTAGATCAGTTCGTGAGTACTGACGAATTTTACGAACCAGGTCCTTGTTTTGTGGTTGTATAAAGATTTTTTGAAGAGACTTGTAAACCTGTTCAGGCATCACAAAGCATTGCTTAACTGCTGTACACAGCTCAGGATTATTAAAAAACTGGCTTAAATTATCAGGAATCGGTTGTTGTACTGCTGCACAATATTGAGAGAGTAATCCCAAAACCAATAGAATTTTTCTTATCATACGTAGACACCCCACTGTTAATAATTCTAATTGTAATAACTTTTGATGTTTTGATTCAATGGTTCGTACAAAAAGAGGAATTAAGGTTTCTGATGCTATAGTTGTTTAGTACCATGAGGATACCAGAACTAATATTAATAGGAAGGCTAGAATTCCCAGTTAATATGGATTCCAAGGCCGGCGCCATAGAGTGGGGTGTTGAAAATCCGTTGACCTGAGATTGGGATATCAGTGAGCAGTTCGATTTGGGGAACTATTTTTTCAAAGTATGCGAGTTTGTATACGGCTTTAAAGTGTAGGATATCCATAACAAAAGATCCAGCAAGTTGGGCGTTAACGATCTCAGAGGGGAAGGCATACGTGTCTTGGGGGCACCAGGTACGATGGGCTCGATGTTGATGTCCGTATGCGGCAAGCAGGGTTAGGTTGTCTATAAACGGAGGCATGAAGGTCATAAAGCCTACGATGGAGCGATGGTCCCCTAGTTTTTCTAGGGTTTTTCCGGTGGCTAGATGGATAAATCCGGCCTGGTTTTGCATAGCGGTGGGCATTCGTCGAGTTCCGGTTTTATTTAAAAACTTCATGTAGGAAGCCAGAACACCTATACGTAGTGAGGAGGTAAATCCGATCATGAGATTAATACCAGCCATAAAGCCCCAGTGTTTAAAGTGGCCACCTTGAACCTGAAAAGCTTCATTAGGGTTGCCGCCTCCTCCTGTTGGCCAGGAAACGCCAGCTTCAAACCTAGCGCTTAAAAGATCAATCGAGGCACGATCAATATCTTTGTAAACGCCTTGCCAGCCGACCTGTATTAGTGCATCTCCTAAATAGTTCCCTTTAAAAGGTGTGGCGTATGAATCAAGATTATAGGCTTGTAAGATAGTATCGATGTTGTCTTTAAGAGAGATCCAGTCGGGGTTTTGTTGAGAAAAAGTTCCGAGTGGGGGTGATAAATCCTGTAGAACGATATCGTCAATAGTGATATCCCGTATTGGCAGGTGTCCTTTGACAAAGAATCCTTTTTTTAGATTTTGCCGTAGAAATACGTAGGTTTCATTAATGGTAAACTTACTTTTAAAGGACAGTTTTCCAAATTGAGATGAAGCACCACTGTTTTGGGTTTCTGCAATAAGGCGATCAGCGGTGGCTTTGAGATCAGCAATCTGTGCGTTGGCAGTAACGCCTTGCATAGCATAAAGCCAGTTTTGTGGCCCGTATATATCCAATAGAGGTGTACATAAACCGTCACTATCACGACCGGTAGTTGTGCTTCCATGAGCCATGTAAAACTTTATATTGGTATGCCAATCATGAGTATCGATAGAATAGATGTTAGGTAAGAAAAAAGCCTTATAAAAATGGCCCAAACCACAATAGAGGGTTTGACTGGAGAGTCCTATCAAACACAAAATTAAAAGTTTTTTAGTATTTTTTAACATACTTTAAGTCTCTTTGGTTTAAGATTCACTTTTATATATTTTGGGTACGTTGGATTTATTCTTACCATAATTTAATAATTAATTTATAGACATTAATATTATTTTTATTGCATAACTTGAGAAATTCTTTACAAAACAGGACGTTTCAGTAGAATTAAAGGGATTAATAAGTACAAATTTTTCATTTCAATTTTATACGTATTGGGAGTGTTTTTATGCAAATCGCGCATTATTTTGCTGCGTTCTCCGGGATCGCATTGTTTGGATTAGCAATTGTTTGGTTTCTTTTTTCAAAAATTCAAAGCATTGTTGTTGATGATGGTAAAGCTGGATCGATAGCGTCTTCTATTCGGGAAGGGGCAATGACATTTCTCGCAGAAGAGTACAAAATAATTTCTTATGTTCTTGGTATTGTTGTTGCATTAGAATTAGTGCTTGTTTATTATGGTGCTTCATTATGGATTCCTGCTTTCTTTGTGTTTGGGGCATTGCTTTCAATGTTGACCGGATTTATCGGTATGCGTGCTGCTACTGATGCTAATGTAAGAACTACCTTGGCCGCAAAAAACTCAGGTGAACATCAATCATTCTTGATCGCTTTTTTTGGTGGCGGTGTTATGGGGTTTGCAGTAGCAAGTTTCGGTCTTATTGGAACCGCTGTTGTATTCTGTGCATTCTATAATCATCCTGACTTTATACAAATTTTAACGAGCTTCAGTTTTGGAGGAAGCTTGGTTGCTTTCTTTGCTCGTGTTGGTGGTGGTATCTTTACTAAATCAGCTGATGTTGGTGCTGACCTTGTAGGTAAGGTTGAAGCTGGTATCCCTGAAGATGATCCTCGTAACCCTGCAGTTATTGCGGATAATGTTGGTGACTGTGTTGGTGATACTGCTGGTATGGGTGCTGATATTTATGAATCATATGTTGGTGCGATGGTATCTTCTATCATCCTTGCATTCAATCATTATGGTGCTTCTACATTGACCTATATTACATTGCCATTAGTATTGGCGACTGTTGGACTCCTTGGATCAGTTGTTGGTTTAGTGTCGAACTTATTGTTACGTTTTGAACCGGCGGCTATGTTGCGTAATGCAACTTATGTAGCGATTGGTTTTTTCTTAATCGTTATGTATTTTTATGTTAACGCGGCACATTTACCATTCGCATTCTTTTACTCAATCATCTTGGGTTGTTTTTCTGGAATTACTATTGGTTTGATTACCGAATATTATACTGACTCTGAAAGAAAGCCTGTTAAAAACTTGGCTGACAGTTGTCGTTCTGGTGCAGCAACCAATATCATTTACGGTCTTTCCTTAGGAATGGAATCTACAGCATTGCCAGTTATTATTCTTGCGTTTGTTGTACTTCTAGCGTTCCATTTTGGTGGCGGCTTGTTTGGTGTTTCTCTTGCAGCGGTTTCCATGCTTGCAACAGTTGGTATTACTATGACTGTTGATGCATACGGACCGATTGCTGATAACGCTGGCGGTATTGCTGAGATGGCTGGATTTGATCCAAAGGTTCGTCAAATTACTGATAAATTAGATTCACTCGGTAACACGACAGCAGCAATTGGAAAAGGCTTTGCAATTGGGTCTGCTATGTTAACTGCTCTTGCTTTATTTTCTGCATACTCAGAAGAGGCTGGTCTTAAAGTATTGAACTTGTTAAGCCCGACTGTATTGGTTGGTGTGTTTATTGGTGCTACATTACCGTTTATTGTATCTGCATTAACAATGCGTTCAGTAAGTAAAGCAGCATTACAGATGGTACTCGAGGTTCGTCGTCAGTTTAAAGAGATTGCTGGGATAATGGATGGTACTGGAAAACCTGACTATAAGCGTTGTATCTCTATTAGTACTCAAGCAGCATTACGAGAAATGATCCTTCCTGGGATTATCACTGTTGCGTCTCCGATCTGTGTACTCTACTTCTTTGGTTCCAATGGTGTTGAAGCCCTTGGTGGCTTGCTTGTTGGAGCAACCGTTGTTGGTGTTCTCTTGGCACTCATGATGGCCAATGGTGGTGGTGCATGGGATAACGCAAAAAAATATATTGAATCAGGTGCGCTTGGTGGAAAAGGTTCTGATGCTCATAAAGCGGCAGTTGTTGGTGATACTGTAGGAGATCCATTTAAGGATACTTCTGGTCCAGCACTTAATATTTTAATTAAGTTAATGTCCATTGTGGCATTGTTACTTGTTTCACTCAAGTAAAGATTGAAAAAAAAATAATATAGAAAAAGCGAGTTGTAAAAAGACTCGCTTTTTCTATAAAGTATTTTAAGGTTAAACGTGAATATAAAACAATTTATATGGTTAACCTTATTGATAGGTTATAGCCATGCTGGATGCATGGCAACATCGAGCTTTAAGGCTTCTTTATCTGAACAGCTGGAAGATGTGCGATTGGGTTTGGCTGCCTTAGTGCTCATTAGTAAAAATAATCCAGATAAGTATGACTCTGTTGAAGTGGAGAATTGGATAAGCCAAATAGAACAAACCAAAAGAATATATGCAAAAGCTGTATCTCAAGGATCTGAAAGTAAAAAAAACGTAGAAAAACTTTTGCCTGCAGTGTTGGCTCGTGCGGGTGAGGTACGATTAGTTTTAAAAAAGAAAAATTGTGGTAGAGGTTAAGCAATAAATGGAAAAAGTATTTTTGTTAATGCTATTAAGTTCAGTAACGTTTTATAGCCACGGTGCCCCTTATATGCAAAAAATACTGGAAGAGAAAGCCGTAGGTGATGGCAGGGAGGTTTCTAAAAAAGGTTCTTTTTCTGAACAGATAGAAGAGGTTAGGTTACACCTAGCTGCATTGGATGCCATTGGAAGAGCCAATGACAAATATAATAGAACTTACGTTGGAACCTGGTTGGAGCGAATGGAACAAGTTCAACGAGTTTATATTAATGCGTTGGGTGGTAGGGGGAGTGTGTCTCTCTCTGAAGCAGAAAGGTTCTTGCCTGATATACTTACTAATGCTCGTAATGCACGTTTGGTTTTAGCTCTAAAAGAAGAAAAGTCGGATGAAGGATCTGAGAGAGAGGTGTCGGAAGAAGGTACAACCATTGTGGTTCCGCCTTTACAGTCGAGACACCATCGAAGTGGGAACTCTTATTCACCTGATGATTATACACGAGGTTAAAAAATTTACATGAAAAGAATATTATTATTGATACTGTTGAGCTCATTCGTGGGATTGAGTCAGGCGGGGTGTTATATGGCCACGTTTGAAGAAGATGATGTGCCTGAAGAGGGCGAGTATTTTGAGATTAAACGTCCTAAACAACCCAGACGCCCCATACTAACTCATGCCCAACGTCTTAGTAGGCAGCTAGGAGAAGTTAGTACAGGGGATGGAGAAAAGGGTGTTTTAGTACCAAATTCATCGGAGTTGTATTTTGTTCGAGTGCGGCGTGCTAAAGCTGTTCTTAATGATTTAACACGTATAGCTTATAAATCTGGTGGAACACGATATGATGTTTCTTCAATTTTGGAATTAGAGAAAGCTTTAAATGAGGCGAGCTGTGAAATTGGGAGGTGTAAAGTCTTAGGAGGTCCAACAGGAATAGCTGCTGCAGAAGAGAAATTACAACTATTAATAGTACAAGCTTATAACAAGACGCTACCATTAAAGTCTCAGTCTAAATAATAATGAGATATTGTATCAGTTCGAATCGCCTTGAAAAGGATGATGAATTATGAATAAAATGACTAAAGTTTTTTATGGGATTGTAGGATTTGGCGTGGCCGGTTTTTATTTGTTGAACAGTGCCATTTGTGTTAGTCGAATGAAATATGGTTATCGAGCTTTTACCGCTGGAGAATGGGCAACAAGTTCTATTCTGACATTATTAGTGGCCATCATTCTTACTTGGTGGACGTTTATTATTCTTATGAAAAAGTAATGGTTCTTTTGTTATACTAGCTCGAACCGCTTTGAAAAGGGCGGCTTATCAATAGTTTCTATAAACATTGTTAATGGTCTGACCCACAAAGTATTACTTCCAAAATCGGAATCATACTCCGCTCGATAGACAACCATTAACTCTAATGTTTCGCTATGGCGAGCAAGTTCGATAACTGTGTACATCTTGCCTTTATAATGACGGTAAGATCCATCTAGAACGATTTGGTTGATAGCTTCTTGTTCTTGTGGTGAGGTCGGTTTTATGGCCATATTATCCTATTTTTTTGTAGATTTTACTTCTACCACTCTAAAGGGTAAATTTGGTTTGGTTTCGAAAGTCCATGGCTTAACTGTTTGGGTTCTATCTAAAATTTGGTGCATGCATAGATCATTGGTAGCAAGTACACAATACAACATTTCTGCAGGAATACTGATGGGTGTTGTAGGGTTCGCTACTAGTAAACTCCATCTTTTGTTTCCACGCACGGAACTCTGAGTCCAAATTTTACAGCCTCCATTTACAACAGTAAAGTTTTCTACTGATTCATGGGTATGGGGGCGTACATATTCTCTTTCTCCTAAGAACATTAAACGATGTTTTGTGCCAGTTGCACTATCGTCTGTAAAGCCTTGCCAGAACCCAGCTCCAGACAAACCACTTCCACATCGATTGATGGCAACCTGCTTGGTGTGGTAATGTGCTTCAAATGCGGTATAAGCTTCATTATATCTTGATGCACCTCGTTTAGTTATATCCCCTTGCCCTTGTATAACGATTGGCAAACCAAAAAGAATGAAAAGGTATTTTAACATTGTGTGCTTTCTACATGTATTATATTGTTTAAAATACTAAGGGTATATTACACTGCCATATAAGTGAAGGGGGACACACTCTTGGAGTATGACAACTAATATAAAAAACTGCTTTATTTATATGTTTAAAAAGGATTTTCTATGGGGTTTAAAATACTTTTACTTATAGGGCTTAGTTGTATTACGCAGATCTCTTCATACCAATTTCATTTTGCTTGCCAAGAGCTTTCAGCTGATATTATTCAACGGATGTCCTATACATGGCGTGATGATTCTCCGGTTCCTTGTAAGGATTTGTGCTATATACAACTATCACATTTTGATTTTAATGGTGAAGTACAGCAAGGGGAGCTTATTGTGCATAGGTTGGCCGTAGATGATATAGAGTTTATTTTTGAACAACTTTTTATAGCAACATTTCCATTAACCTCCATGAAGTTTATTGACGAATTTGAAGGATCTGATGATGCGTCAATGAAGGCAAACAACACCAGTGCTTTTTATGCGCGTAAGGTGGCGGGTAAGAGCTATTGGTCTAATCATTCTTATGGGTTGGCCATAGATATTAACCCACTGATTAATCCTTATTGTAAGGGAGATTTTTGTTGTCCTGAGCAAGGGAAAGTTAACTTGAAAAATAGATCTTATAGTAAAGCGGGAATGATTACTTCTGATTCTGATATATACGATCTTTTTTTGTCTCGTGGGTGGGAATGGGGAGGAGAATGTTTTTACGATTATGATGGTGTTATTGACTTACATCATTTTCAAAAAGCTATTCCGGGAATTAATAAAAGTACAAACAGATTGTTTTTTTCTAGTAGGTAGGCCACTCTAAGAAAAACAAAAAAGGGAATGGAATGATATACAGTGATATTGTATTATTAGTAGTTGGCTTGGGGCTGTTATGGTGGGCTGGTGAATTAACAGTTAAGTATGCTTTAGAGATGGCTCACATGTTTGGTTTTTCCATGCTGTTCATGGGGTTTATTGTTATTTCGGTATCGACAGGTCTTCCTGAGTTGGCGATTGCTATTGCTTCAATTTATACAGGCGTGCATTCACTATCAGTAGGTGCAATTTTAGGGTCAAACTTTTCCGATATAGCACTCGTTTTAGGAGCGCCAGCTTTTTTTATACAAACATTGTGTATTGGGGCGGAAGAGTATAAAGAATCGGTTTTTATATTGGGATTATCGGCAGCGGTTATGGCGTTTGTTTTTTTATGGGGCGAATTGCATTGGTGGTCAGGAATCTTGTTGATTTTAGTTTATATAGGAGCATTGATAACGGTTTGGCAGTTACGACGGATTCGTGATGCTGCTCATTCTTATGTAGAAAAAGAATTAAAACCTGAGTATGAACCGCATGAAGCTGGTTGGTCATATAAGTTGTGGATAATAATAAAACTATTACTGAGTGCGTTAGTAGTTTGGCTCGGATCTCATTTATCGGTATCCTCTACGGTTAGACTTGCTGAGTTTTTACCGTGGTCAATTGAGACTTTAGGAGAAACTATCATGGCAATAGGGACCAGTTTGCCTGAGCTTGCGATTGCGATCATTGCTGCGCGTCGCAAACAGTACTCTCTAGCCATTGGAACATCGTTTGGTTCGGTACTTGAGCAAGGGACTTTAATTTTAGGAATTTTGGCATTATTTTCAGGAAACACTATTGTGATTGCAAACTTTAGACACATTGCACCATTTATGTTTATTGCTTTTGCCATTGTCGGGTATGGCATTATTCGTCGTGAAAAAATCAATAGAAAAGAGGGTGGCGCATTGCTCACCCTCTATATAGTATTTCTAGCGTATGAATTTTTTTATAAAGTATAAAAAATTATCGACTTTCATCACCAAAATCTTTAACCCAGGTTTCCCATTCAACATCATCCTCTTCCTCGTACGGAATTTCTGGGCTTGCTTGACCGAGTCTCATGGCCTCGTGGACTTCATCTGGAGCATGTGTTATTGAAAACTCCAGTCTTTGAGCATCGCTGACATCAGGCCTTAAAAACCCACGGTTAAGGGTTAATACACCGGTAACAGCGTGTCTTGTTAGGTCTAAATAAGGAGTAAGTTTAACTTCTGTTATACCAGAAGCGGCTGTAAGACTACTACTTTCATCACTGCCAAACCGTCGTCGCAAGTAAAGTCGGATAAAGTGGACTAGGGGGGGCTGTTGTAAGTACATTTTCATTCCCGTATTAACAGGAGGAACTTCAAACAGTTTCAGGGTTTCCCGGTCTTGATTAAATTCGCGAGGAACTATGATTGGAAAATCAGAGGTAGGGAGTATGGTGCGCGCTCCAGGGTAGGGGATGTCCATTTCTCGGGAAGCGGGAGTATCTGACCATCGCTCTAAGGCTAGCCCTGTTTGGTTTATAATACGGCTTATATAGACCCCAGGTTTGGTTTCAGGCTCTTGAGCCAGAGAGAGCATTGGGATACTTAATATTGTAAAGAGAATGACTATTAATTTTTGCATTGATTTTTCCTTTATTGTAAGAGCGTTTCATCATCATCGCTGCCATCGTCATAATCTGGTTCTATTTCAGCGTAAATAGGTGCGCCTACTAGGTCATTAGGCCCTTGAGTTATTTGGAACTCACACTTGGGTATTCTATTTCCTGGAGTTCCTTCTTTATAAAATTTTAAAATCCCTTGAACAATGTCTCTTTTTGGATCAACCATCGGAGTTAGATATTCCGGTAAAGAACCGGAAGAGCATGCTGCCGTTAGGCAGGCATGCCTTTTTGTATGGGGGGATTGAGCTGATTGTAGGGATAGAAAAATAGTATACCTAGCGAGTAGAAGGTGTTGGTTGAAATTAGTGCGTCTCTCTGTTAATTGAAAAGTCTGGCATCCTTTCGATAAAGCATTGGATACTAGAAGAGGGTAGGCTTCAATGTCGGTTGGTTCTAGGCAATGGTTAGTGCCTTGCTTGCCTGTCTCACTATCAACTAAGTGCCGAATATCCATATTGGTTCTGTTGGTAATACCCAGTATATAAACACCGGGTGCTTGAACCGTATAAGTAATATGTACACTCAGGATGGCGCAGAGAATCAGATTTAATTTTTTCATAAGATGACCTTTGATATGATAAGAAAGCTCCATTTTTAATTTCATTATTAGTATATAATGCCTTTGCTTAGGTGTAAATTGCCCCCGTGTAATGGCGGTATTAGGACTTTAGTTACTGTCTTTCGGTACCTTCGTTGGGTAGAACCGTAAATCGAGTCCTAGGTATTGAGTGTCGAGAAAAAACTCCGGGATAAAAGGTGAGTTTTCCTTTTATTCCCTGCCCGCTGTAGCGTGGGATATTGGTGGAATACCGAAGAGTTTTATTTGAACGAGATACACCTTGAAGAACTATTCGTTCTGATCTATAGGTGGTTTGTACATCAATCTTGAAAAATTGTTGTCCTACTTTAAGCACCATTTGTGTGTTATCAAAAAAGGTCGGTATTTTTAAAGGAGAACCTTCAGTTATGGCGATTGGATGAAGAGAGAGATCGGCTGTCATGCTCATAACATAGGGAACGATACTTTGAGAGGTGTTATTTTCAATAGCCGCAATGTAAACACCTTCATTGGATTTTCCGGAAGCAGATATGGGTATAAGAAAAATGAGTATAATGAAAAAAGGTTTCATATATTTAGTCTCTCTAAGGATATTCTATAGGTTGGTGTAGGGTGAACACTGCTTTTAATGCTCGCCTTCGGCTAACCAATAGTCCTTGATAAAGAGTAAGGGCTCCTTTAGTCCGCTGGTACGGGCTAGTGTACACTCTGCTTATTTCCTGTCCCTCTTGGTATAAGGTAGAGTGTTGTAGATACAGCATTATTTGTTGAGATTCTTGCTCATGTACCTGTACATTCAAATGGAATAATGCAGATCCGACCTTAATTATTAATTCTTCAGTATCTGTAGATAAAGGAATTTTAAGGGGAAACTTGAATGTGGGTTCTAGGAGTTGTAATGATGTCATACTAAATTTTTCTTTTTTATATAAGGAAACTTCTTCTTCTGTTTGATTAAGAAGGGTATCAATATAAATACCACCTTCCCTACTTATTCCTGAAATAGAGAAACAACTGAAAATGAGGATGAACAAACAATAGTATTTCACAGGGTACTCTTTTGTTAATAAAGTGGTGAAGGTGTCTGAAAAAAGAGAGCCACATCTTGATTTGTTGGCAACGGGGTTTCAAGTAGATTTGCATAAAGGTATAGAGTTCCTGTAACAATGTTTCCACTAGTTCTTTGCAGAATGCTTGAGCAGGCCATTTCACGAACTATTCTTTCTATCCGCATTGGACGTAAAATAACCTTTTCAGTACCATATTTGTCTTTTATATATAAGTTGAACCACTTTTCTGAAACCTTAAATAGTAGCTGTTCGCTATGTTCCTCAGGAATACGGATAGGAGAGCCTACGGTTACCTCTACTGGTGGGACATCATCATTACTAGGACGAGCTCTTTTGTACAATCTTACCTCTTTACCTGTTCTATTTATAAGTTGGGAGATATAAACTCCTTTCAGGCTTTCACCGCAAATGGATGAATATGCGAAAGTTGTGAGTGTGATCAAATAAAAATATTTCATTGGAGCTTTCATTTAAAAGTAAGATGACTTTTATCGGGTATATTTACTATTTATTCAACACTATTTAACTTCAAGGTCGCCCGGTCTTCGTTTGGAACATTTATATAAGGCAACTTGGTCCTAAGGTATAAAGTGGCAGTTACGACTCTATTAGAAGGAAATTGTTGTATGTCAATTGAACAGTTAGACAATAGGTTTGTGATGCAAAACATATTATTGCTTTCTGATGTGTCACCTTTGACCACAAGGCTGAACCTATAGGCTTGTTTTTGGAGTAGAGGGTTAGATATTACGCGAATAATTTCTTCCCTATTTAGTTGAAAATTTGTTGGGACTCTGATTGGTTTAGTCGGTGTTGGGAGGTCTCTTTTGGCTCCTGGATATTTAGGGCCAGCTGATCCTGGTTCGTTATGGTAGCTCAAGAGCTCTATAAGAAGTCCACTTTCGTTAACGATTTGCTCTATATACAGGCCTGGCTCTTTAGCTGGGAATATAGAGCCGACGATTCCGAACATACCAAGACTCATGAGTGAATACTTAATGACTTTATTCATAAAAACCTTATTTAGATGTTTGTTTTTATAATTAGTTGTTGGCAAAAATAATTATCATCATGATAAGCTATTTATGTTTTTTTGCAAAAGGTTTTTAGGGGATAAATAGTTATTGTTTTTTTGTTCGTTGTAAAATATTGATAGCTTCCTGATCACTTACCTGAGGGAATTCTTCATAGAATTGTCCAACAGCTTTAAAGTCAGTTGGTGTTATCAGGCTAATGACTTTATCGGCGAATCGTTCGAGGTATGGAAGGGTATCGGCTGGGATGACAGGAACCGCAGCAATAATTTCTTGAGGTTTTTGCTTACGGACATGCTTGATGGTTTCAATAAAGGTGCGCCCCGTGGCTATACCATCATCGACAATGATGACAATTTTATTCTTAAAAGGAGTTTTGCTTGGATCATAGTCGGTATTATGATACTCGCGATATCGCTCTTGGAGCAGTTTTTGAATGCGAGGGACCTCAGTGGCTATATATTCATCTGAGATCAAAGGGGCATAGGCTGCATGGATCGAGATGCTGTCCAGGCTGATAGCACCGATGGCTAGCTCCTTATTGTTAGGAGCGCCAATTTTCTTTGATAAGACGACGTCTAACGGTAAATGAAGCTCGGTTGCCAATAGCTCACCCATAGGCAACGCGCCGCGTGGGATGGCGACAATGACAGCATTCTTCATATCCTTGTATGCACTGAGCTGTTCCAAGAGACCTTCAGCAGCACTAATCCGACTTTTGAACATAAAAAACCCTTCTTTTTAATCAATGTTATCGGTTTGCACTTGTCAAAGTAAAGGATCATTAATGAGGGGGCTTTTTAGTTCTATTTGAAACCATGGTATAATTGATGTTAAATGGTTTTCAAATGGAGGTTTTACATGATTTTTCAAAGAATTTTAATAAGTTTATTCTTACTGCCTATTATTGTTAGTCCTGGTGAGTTTGGATTGCACCAATGGGTCAAAGAGGGTGATGTTAGAGGTGTGACTCGTGCGTTAGCGCTTTCTCCACCCCATGATTACAATGTTAACTTAGCCAATCCAGATGGTGATCGGCCGTTACATTGTCTTCCAGATAATAAAAATGCTGGATCCATAGCGTTGGCTTTATTGAGGAAGGGTGCTGATGCAGGTTTATATAATCGTGCTGGGTTTACTCCATTGACTAATGCTATCAGTAACCAGTGGTTACAGCCTTTTATGGCTTTAGCTGAGCAGGGTGAATGGGGAGGTGTTAATGTGCCCGATAGGCTTAAAGGGCGTAGTCCATTAAATTGGTTAATGCGTAAACATCATCGTTCGGTACAAAAGAAATTAGGCATGATGTATGATGCAACCGAAACAGCAGATGCCTTACAGGTATTATTAGCCAATGGTGCAGATCCATATATTCCCGATAAAAAAGAAAGTTTGCCATTGCATTGGGCCGTACGACGTGGTTGTCCTTTGACGACTCAGATACTAGGGGCTAAAATGTCTGATTTTTCCATAGGCGATGATGAAGGGTTAACACCATTACACTGGGGAATTTATAATTATGCTGCCGTGAGTGGTATTTCTCCAAGAAATGGGGATCCTTTTTTAAATAATGCACATGATTTTTGTGATCATACTCCAGGCTTTACAGAAGCTGAAGCTATACAGGTGTGTCGAACGTTATTACCTAAAACTGATGTGAATCGGCAAGACGATCGTGGAGCTTCGGCAACCAATCTTTTATTTGGATTGTTTGGAGTATCTAGAGCCGCTGAAATGATTAATAAATTTACTGAACCGGTTGATCGTGCTCCAATAATGGATATTTCTGACGCAGTTTTACAGTTAAGTACTGCTGATTGTGCAAAACAGGCAGGTTTCCCTTTTGAGAGACTTGGGCGGGTTGCTAACTTTTTTGAACAAGATATAAATAGTCAATCCTTACGCATGGCATTACTAGGATGTATTGATTCTACTTACCTTTTACAGTGTAGAGATCTACCAGGTCTTACCCAAAAAGGGATGACGCCATTGATGTGGCATTGCCTTCTAGATTCAATGGTAAAGGGTGGTATTCCTGGTTTTGCTCGGCAGGCTGCTATATATTTACATAAGGGTATAGATCCTACTCAAGGTGATAGAGATGATAGTTTTAGTCCTATCCTTATGTTATTTGCTAAATCCTCAGAAGATCCAACGGTAAAGCCATTATTTCAATCTTTATTAACGAAAATAAAGGCACTTTCGGCTCCTGATGGAGGAGAGGTAGTAACTGTTAATATTATGGGAAATCCTTTACCGATTAACGTATTTGAACAAATGGGTGATATGCAAAAACCATCGACATTGCCTTTTACTAATAATCCTGTGACTTTGACACCAGATCAAATGAGAGGGAATTTGGATTCTGTTGATGATGAAGAAAAAAAGAAACAACTCGTTGCGTCATATTTTTCATTAGCGGTTGGATTTTGCAATGTTTCTCAGTTTAAATTTCTTGCTAATGAATTTGGGGCCTATCAATCAGAGATGGCCGGGAGTACTCCACTGAATATAATCGTAGGGCGTTTGACCACCGAGAGAATGTTAAAGGAAAAATCTGCGTTGAGAAATGTTGAAGCGATTATGGATTTTCCTATGCCAGATAATATAGGTTCGGGTGGAAGCATGGGATTTGATGATGATGAATATTTAAAATCCAATCCAGGCTTGAGAATGTCTCACATTGCTTTAGCACTTCGACGATTTCAAGCAGAAGTTGTTAAGTTTACAACGGAATATCCTGGAGCTATTGGCGGTTTTTTGCTACAGCATAGTATGGGTGAGGGCGTTAAGAAGTTCATGCCTGAAGTTGATCCAAAGGATACAGAGGCGATGTTTGAATTATTGTTAGAACGAACAGATCTTACGTTTCCATATGATTTACAAGGCTATTCGGTTTTTGATTATTGTGCAATCGGTAATTATCATCAAGGACTGGATAGATTAGTCGGCTATAATGAAAAGAATAAGGCACTGTCTGCTGTGGATATGCAAGAGCGTATTGATAAGGCGTTAATGAATGCAGCTGAGCATAAACAGGGTGTTATGCAAGAACACCTTATCTTGAATCATGGAGCCAATACAACTGATTTATCTCCTCAGCAGTTAGCATCTTTATATCGACGAGGCGTTGATGACAGAATTAATGATCCGCGTTGTTTAGCTCATTTACTTGAACAAGGCCGAGATCCTAACGTGCTTATTAATGCTAACAAAAAGTGGACAGTGTTACATAAGGCTGCAAGCGTCGGTAACCTGCTAGTAGTGAAATTACTTCTGGCTCAAGATGCTACCGATATTGATGCTACAGACAAGCAAGGACGAACGGCGTTGAAACTTGCAGAAAATTATCCTGAAGTTCAAGCTTATATAAATAGAAAAACACTAGAGAAACGACTAGCTAATTCTGTACCATTTGTTCCATTTGCATTTGATCCTAGTGCCGTAGAGTTTAATCCTTCAGGTCAGTAACTTAGTCTTTATTTTGTCTAATGATCATGAAGATGAGTATACTTACCAGTGCGCCAAAGAAACACCACACGGAGATGAAAAAACCTGAATAGAAGAATGCTGCAGCAAAGAGTGAAGTAAGAATAGTAAGTCCAAACAGTTTCATATATCGGATGGTGGATATGAATAATGGAGCGATCGTCGCTAACACATAAAAGAGTAGTACAAAATCACCTGATATATACGTAGCTGGAATTTTATATTGGATATGACACGAGAGAACTTGTGACGTAGCGCCATGAAAAACTATCCATAAAATCGATAATATTGACATAGCAATACCGAGCACGAGAAATATTAAAATGCCTAAGCGGGCATTTTTTTTTGGCTCCATGACATAGGTCGACAGTGGGATCCACGTGGGCCAAAAGGGGATAGCAAAGAATAAAAATCCATACATTCCTATAGCCTGGAGTACTGGACTTAAATTATAGCCGATACTCGTCCATAAAAACCCTTCAAATAATTGTTGTATTGCAAAGATGCATGGTATAGCTGCAAACAGTGCCTGTTTTTTATCTTTAATTTGCGATAAGATGAAAATACCGCCTAGCCCTAACATGGCTGCGGCAGAATAACTTGCGCCAGCAGAAAAACACATACCATTTTCTCCTAAATTGTTGGCTTGTTAAAATTTATGATTTTATAAATACCACGATTGAGGAAAAGTTATGAAGAAAATTATAGTAATTATGGGAATTGTAATGGGTACATGTGGTTTTTTTCAGTACGGATACGGTCAAGAAGGGAACCTAGTTTCTTTTTTTAGAAAAGAAAAACTGGAGCGAGCATCTTGTATTTGTTGCATCGATGGTGGCGGTACTAAGACTGAAATGAAGATCATTGATAAGAATGGAATTCCTTTATCGTTTTATAAAGATGGAATCCAAATGGATGCAGTGTGTTCTGAGGGCTCTAACATCAATACTATAGGTCTTGATGGCGTTAAGGCTGCATTTGAAAAACTCTTTGATGGAATCCAGTTTGGAGACAAAATGATTTCTGTTGACTCATTAAAACATAACATGGTTATTGTTGCAGGCCTTGCTGGACTGGGTGCTCCTGAGAAAGTTAAGCAGGTTAAATCTATGTTAGTTGGCCTTGGTTTTGCCAAAGAAAATCTATTGATATATTCCGATGCAGGACTTTTACTCGAATCATTTGAGCCGGGAGAGATTTTGTTGATCGGTGGAACCGGATCGAACTGTATGGGCAAGAATAGCGATGGTAAGACGGTAAAGTGCGGTGGTCTTGGCTGGATGTTGGGCGATGAAGGAAGTGGTTATTCTATGGGCCTGCAGGCTATTAAGCAGGTATTAGAGATTGATCAGGGATGGGGTGAACCTACGACATTAACCCAAATTGTTAAGGATCATTTTCAAGTAGAACATGTCAAAGAAATAATCCTTCCTTTACAGCACGGGACCATTACTCCAACACAGGTAGCGGCACTCACACCACAGATTTTTCAGGAAGCCAAGGAAGAGGATATTTGTGCAATGCAGATTGTCTATGATGCAGCACAGGAGTTTGGCACAATGCTAGACAAGGTGGTACGCAAGATTGACTGTGAGCAACAGACTATTTACTTTGTTGGTGGCTTATTTAAAGGTGAAGAACAAGAATGGTTTGTTCGTACAGTTTTACAAGCCAAGCCGTTTTTTGAAACGTTTGAACAAAAAGAACCGACTATTAAACTACTCTCAGATCGTAATCCGGCAGTAGTTGCGGCACTTAAGTTCTTATCGCTTGCATAGCTTTGTATTTTTCACTTGCTGACACGGGCAACAGTCCAATAGCTTTTTGTTTTCCGGTAATGACATCAGCCGTTGCTATCTGTGCGTCAGGGTCATCCTCGTAGGCTACCAGGACGGTATCATAATCATCAAAGAATTTCAGACTATACGGAGAACCAAACAAGGCGACAACAAGTTTTTTTTGTTTCTTTTTTAGTTCATCAAGGAAAGTGCGTGTATCGGGCGCGATTCCAAAGTCCTTACCGGTAAACTTGTTCATCTCAAAGATTCCTACGACAATAGTGTCATCATTTTCTAGAAAGGTTCCAGCTTCAGTAATGTCGACTCCGGTGGGGATAGCATTAATGTATTCCGATTCTATTTGTGGCATTCTTTCCTCTAATTGTTGCTGGAATACACTTTCGCGTGGCCCGCCAACTTGTAGATAAGCCACACGAGGTTGTTTTTCTGCTACTGGAACCAGGTTTCTGGTATCGCTGGCAAGTGTAATTGCACTTGCATATAATCTTCGTTTTAGTTTTTGGGCATGTGAACTAAAAAGGGTATCATCTAGGTGGTCAAGCGATTGTGGCTTGCGTTGAAAAACTCCGGTTTGTTCTTTGGCTTTTAATACTCGCATGACATGTTCATCAAGTTCTGATTCTGATAAAGAACCATTAGCAAGAGCTTGTTTGATTTTAGTTATGGCTGCCGGTACGTTTTGAGCCATGACCAGCAGGTCATGTCCAGCCTGGAGCGCCTTAAGCTCAATGTCACCATCTTCAGACTTGATGCCTTCATTTTCAAAATATTTATGTAATGCTTTCATGTTCAGACCATCAGATACAATGAGTCCTTGAAATCCTAGTTGTGATCGAAGGTGGGCAACGGCTTGTGGTGAAAAGGTAATAGGACATTGTTGTTCACCAGTGAGTGCGGGGACGGACATGTGTGCGGTCATGATCGCTACAACTCCTGCATCAACTTGCGTTTGAAATGGTTGTAATTCTATTTGTTGGAGTCGTGATAAGGTATGTCGAATGACAGGAAGCCCTAGATGTGAATCGGTAGCTGTATCCCCGTGTCCAGAGTAATGTTTAGAGCAGGCTGCAATACCGGCATCTTGAAGTCCTTGCATAAAGAGGCAACTTTTTGTGATAACGTTTGCAGGGTTTTCCCCAAAAGAGCGGTCATTGATAACCGGGTTGGCTGGATTAACATTGATATCCACTACCGGAGCACAATTGAGATCAACTCCTAAGCGTTTTAATTGAAGTCCAATCTCTTTACCCAGCTCATAGATAAGGTGATCATCTTGGATAGCACCGAGTGTCATATTACGTGGAAACCGTAACGCATTAGGCAAACGCATGGATAGTCCCCACTCAGCATCAAAGAGAACCAAAAGGTCTGGAGCCTGGCGTGTCAAAGTATTAACGGTAGTTATAACGCGTTCGGCAGAGCCATGTCTATTTAAAATAATACTGCCAATGTGATATTTCTTAATCAATTCTAATGTTCGCTCAAGACGTTCAGGGCTCGACTTAACGGGCACGTTAATACAAAAAACTTGTCCAATTTTTTCATCTAACGAAAGGTCATTAAAATCTTTGGGAGACAAAGCCGTTACCCCAAGAAACAATAAGATAAGAATGCCAACACGTATTTTCACAACGACCTCCCTTTGAAAAATTTAATGCTTCATTGTACTAAAACCACCAAGAAGATTGTAAGATTTTAGAGTCAAAGAGAGAAAAGATAGCTTTGAACAGACAAAATTAAATTTTTCAAATAATGATTGCTATAGTTTTTTGTATATTGCTACAATATTATAAAAGATGAAAAATATTACATATAAGAATAAATTTGCGGAGTGGTTTTTACTTGTATACACCCTATAGGAGAGGGATGTGAACCTAATTTGGACGGTTGTTAACAAATTTTTGGCTGGATCGCGGGTAATAATCATAGTATTACTCGTTTTTATTGTGCCAAAGTTTTATATTGCGATTGCAGAAAATTCGCAACCGATTCCTATTGTTGAGACTGAGTTCAAGTTGGGGATTGAAAATATCACACCACAGTTTTTATATCATTTTGTTGATGGTCCTAAGCCGATACGGGTTGGATTGGTTTCTAATCATACGGGCGTTACACAAACGGGTAAGCGGAATATCGAAGTCTTTCTTGGCCATGGAATTCATCTTAAAAAACTTTATGCACCTGAGCATGGTTTTTCTGGTAAGACCGGAGCAGAAAAGAAAATATATAATGAAGTGGACACAGCTTCTCGATTGCCGGTAGTGAGTCTTTATGAAGGAAATAGTCAGTTTAAGAAGTTCAGTCCTGAAGAGTTAAAAGACATTGATGCATTCTTCTTTGAGATGCAGGATTGTGGAATGCGACATTATACGTATTTCCCTGTTTTATATAAATGTATGGAGTTGGCTGCCGAGCATGGCAAAAAGATTGTCGTCTTTGATCGGCCTAATCCATTGGGTGGTGTTATGGAAGGACCATTGGTCGATCCTGGCAATAACTCATTTATATCTATTGCTAACTATCCGTTGCGGCACGGTATGACCATGGGTGAGCTAGCTTTGTATTGTAATGATAAGCTGCTCAAAAAAAAGGCCAAGCTGTATGTGGTTCCTATGAAAAACTATGATCGTAGTAAAGATTCAATGCCATTGTTAACAGCCTTATCTCCAAATATTCCTACACTTGATGCGTGTAAGGGGTATGGATTTTTGGGTATCATGGGAGAAATTGGACCATTTACAACTGGTGTTGGGACTAAAAAGTCATTCCAGTTTATAGGGCTACCAAAAGATCTTAATGTCCCTATGTCCAAGTGGTATGCGTTAAAAGAGAAGCTCAAGCGACATGGTATTCAAAGTAAGGGCGCGACTTTCTATGACGCCAAGAAAAAAGCTTATGTCCGTGGTTTGAATATTGTTATTGAAGATCCTAACGGCCTATCATCATTTAATGCGTTGATTGAAATTATGAGGCATTTTAAAGATTCAGGTCTCAAGTATTCTTTTGGGCCAGCATTTAATAAGGCTGTCGGGATTGATGATTTTAAAGCATGTATCCAAGGCAGTGGCGATTATGGAAAGCTTGCAAGCAAGGTTAATGTTCAATTGAAAAAGTTCCATACACAGGCTGAACCGTACTTTATTTATAAAGCACATCCAACTATTTGTGCCTGCCAGGCCTAACCTTGTTTTATCGGTAGTGCATACTTTCTTACTCGGTAGTACAACTCTTTAGGATTGAGGCCAATAATTCTGTATAAGATTCTTCCTTCTTTAAAAAATACAATGAATGGAAGATAATAGACCTTTAAATATTCTTTAAGCTCATCGGTAACATCGTCCACATTAATCGAAGCAAAGTGCATTCTATCAGGTCCAAATGTTTGTTCTAATTGTTCAAACACTGGCTGTATAGACTTGCAAGCTCCACACCAGCTTGCATAAAACTTAATGGCTGTTGGCTTATCATGAAAAAGATGGGTCTCGAGTTCAGCTTGATCAAATGTTGGTTGCATGGCTATTGTTTGTGTTGAAACAATAGCCATACAGGTTAATACAAATCTGTTATTCATAGTGTAGGTAGTGAAATGTTTATCTTCCGCTGTAACGGGTAATGAGTTTAGTTAAATCTGCCGGGCTGTTACCAAGAACACGGTGAATGATCTGTCCGTTCTTAAAGAAGAGCACGAGTGGAATACGATGTGCGCCATACTTTTTTTTCAGAGCGGATGCATTATCGATATTAACAGCGATAAAATTAATAGCTTCTCCTCCAAACTTATTTTCCAGTTGGATATAGGTTTTATTGAGGGTCTTGCATGGGCCACACCAATTGGCATAGAACTTTACCACTGTAACCTTACCTTGATTAATATAAGAGTTAAGTTGTGCCTGTGTGCTTACTTCAATAGCACTAAATAACTGTAATGAGATAAATGAAGATGCTAACAATAACGCTAATTTTTTCATCATACAACCTTTTTGGTTATTTAATATGGCGCTTGATCTGTTTTTCAAAAGTATCAGTACTGACGCCTGTTATTTTATCTACTTCTTTGCCGCCTTTGAAGATTTTGATATGAGGAATAGAATGAACCCCGTATTGTTGCGCGATGTCGCGTGCATCATCAATATTGATGGATATAAAGTTCATATCATCACTATATTCTTTTGAGAGTGACTCAAAGATAGGTTTGACTACTTGGCATGGTCCGCACCAGCTAGCATAGAACTTAACCGCTGTTGGTTTTCCTTGGCCGGTATATTTATTTAATTCTTCAATAGTTGTTACTTCGATATGTGTAGGTTTTTTAGGAGCCGGCTTTGGAGCTGGTTTCTTTTTTTCCTTAACAGGGATCTTGATTTTCTTAGTAGCCTTTTTTTCTGCGGGCTTAGGTGCTGGAGCTTCTACCTTTTTTTTAGGAGCTGGCTTTGGCGCTGGTTTTTTGACAGCCTTCACAGGTTTTTTCAATGTTGATTCATGGAGTTCTTGTGTATGGCTCTCAAGTTGTGGTTTATCAGCACCAGAGATTTCTTTGACTTGCTTGCCTTTGTTAAATGAGATAAAGGTTGGGAATCCTTGAACTTGGAACTTATCGGCAAGTTCTGCAGCTTTATCACCATCGACTTCGATAAACGTTACGCTTTCTTCAAAATCTGAAGCGAGCTTATCAAATGCTGGCTTAATTTTTTTACAATAACCACACCAGTTAGTATAAAATTTAACAATAACCGGTTTTCCACTCTTAATATGTTTGTTTAGTTCGTCATGTGAAGTTACTGTCTTAACTGGCCCTTCAGCAGTAGCTTCCATGGTTATTGTTGTAGGCTGTTCTGGCTCAGGTGCTTTAACTTCAGCAGCTTTTTTAGCCTTAGGCGCCACTACAGCAACCTGGCTTTTCAAGGCTGGATAATCACCAACAACACGCTTGGTTTCTTGTTCATAGTCATGGAATGCAAAGGTAGGAACTCCACCAACCTTATATTTTTTTGCAATCTTGGCACCCTCACCCTTAGAGATATCAACGATAATAAAAGTTATGTCAGCATTATCTTTAGCTAGTTCATTGAATATAGGGCTTTTGCAAGCACCACACCAAGGCGCTGTGAACTTAATAACCGAGTAGGGAGATTTTTTTAATGTTTCATCGAGTACACTTTGAGTCGTAATGAGTTCAGGACCATCCATTTGCTTGCTGTGTAAGCTAATCGATAAAATCAAGGGCAAGAATAATAAGCGAGAAAATTTCATAAAAATAACTCCTATATAGGGATTCGTTTTTTAACTTTCGTACCCAGTCTACAAAAAAAAACTATAATGGTACATTACTGCTGGTTTGCTGGACTATATGCAACAAAAGAAGGTTGAAAGAGTTGTTTTAATGCTTCCAGAAAAGTTATAAGCTTCTCGATTTTGAGTGATGAGGTACAGAAAAGAAAGAGAGTGAGCATGTTACGTCTTGCTTTGAAGGCTTTTGTTACGTAGGACTAGGAGCCATGATATACTAGTGGGGTTATGAAGGCAAGAATCGATTGCCCGCTTTGTATTTTTAAACCCCTGTCATGATTAATTTTAAACCCATGTATTCAATCATAACTGACAAAGTGGAAACTCGATAAGAAAGGAGAACTATGCCGATAATCAATAGTAAGAGCGACCAGAACAAAATACTTCCAATGTCTTATCTTTGGGCCCATAAATATTTTAGACACAGCATGACGCGTCAATGGATGCCAGAAGATATTTCCATGCAATTGGATGTTGAGCAGTGGCGATCTATGAATATTTTGACAGATGATGAACGTACAATGGTCTTACGTAATATTGGTTACTTTTCTACGGCAAGTTCGTTTATGGCGGATAATATTGTATTAACAGCTTATAAACATATAACTAATCCGGAATGTAGACAGTATTTGTTAAGGCAGGCATATGAAACGTCTATTCATACTGACGCCTTTATTCAATGTTGTGACACGCTTGGTCTTGACCCTGATGAGATATATTCAATGCATCAGAATATTGAGACGATTAAGGCAAAGGATGATTTTGTAGCCAAGTTTGCAGTCCCTTTAAAAGATCCTAAGTTTTCTATTACGAGTACCAAGGGTATTCAGCAGTTTGTATTGAATTTAGTAGGGAACTACGTTGTCATGGAAGGATTATTTTTCTATACCAGTTTTGCCATGATGTTGATGTTACGGCGACGAGATAAAATGGCTGGTGTTGGTCAGTTGTTTGAAAATATCATGCAAGATGCAACGGTACACCTTGCTTTTGGGTGTGACATCATTAAAGAAATTTGTATTGAAAACCCTAAGGTTTGGACTCCAGCATTCAAGAGTGAGATCATTGACATGATCAAAGAAGCTGTCGACTTAGAAAAAGAATATGTGTCGGAAGCATGTCCGCATGGGCTTATGGGTATTGATGCTGTTTTGTTTAGTCAGTACATAGACTATATAGCTGACACTCGATTAGAACAGATCGGTTTACCGAAACTATTCCAACAGGTGAACCCATTCAAGTGGTTATCGCAATCAGTGAGCATGAAAGACAAGGGCGTATTCAATAGCTCGCATGAATATCACACCAGTGATGTAAAATGGTAAAATAAAAAGGCCTCTTTTAAAGAGGCCTTTCTATTTATAAAAGTAATCTAAATGTTACTCTGCTCTAGAAGTTTTTCTGCTTCTTATGCTGCTTCTTCGTGAGCAGGTTCCAGTACGCCGTCAAGAACAGCAGCTTGAATTTTCATAATTTCAAGTTTAGCACACGCTGATACTTCATCTTCGTTACCAGCAGCTTTTTTACACTCAGCAACTAATGCAAGAAGGCGAGCACTAAGAGTGTTAAGGTCTTCGCTGAGGGCTTCTTCTACTTCAGCGGCAAGTTTTTGACGTTCATCTGCACATGCTTGTGCTTCAGCAAGAATTTCAGCATATTCACGAGGAGTTGTAGCTTCTACAACTGCAGCAACATCTTCAGCAGTTATTTCTGTTGGAGCTGGAACTTCAGTAGTTTCTGAGTTTTCAGCATAAGCACCGGAAACAAGTGTTAATAGAGCTAATGGTAGGAGTAATTGCTTTTTCATAGAAAAGCCTTTCTTGTGTAAATAAAAAAAGTGTTTCACTGCTATTTTAAAAAGCACTGTTATTAAAGGATTGTAAAATGAAAGCAAGAGGAAATAAGCGAGTTATAAACCACGGGCTTTGATGTTATTATTCCTGAAGTAAAAAATGCTGTTATTAAAATATGGTTTTTATTGTAAGTTTATTTTTTCATAAGTCAAATATAAAACAAAGTAAAAAGCTCCGATTTTACTCGAAGCTTTTTATTATTTTATATTTAGGTCTTACTGTAGGGATACCCTTATGTAGCGAACTAATTCGGATAGTTCCATAGTTCCGTGATATACGGAGCCGGGGATTCTGCGGCCCTTATTGTAGACTGCTAGCATTGGGGTTCGCGTTACAATAAATAGTTTTGCAATGCCGGGATATTTTGCTGCGTTAACTTTAATGATTCTTACTTTCAAATTAATTTGTTGGGCATGGGCGTGTAGTTCTTTAAATACGGAGTGCATCTGGTCACACGCTGAGCAACTTGGTTGATAAAATTCGATAACGGTTGGTTTTGTTCTAATTACTTCATGCAGTAAGGTGGACGGTTTCATGCCAGGAAACTGCTTCAACAGTTCATCAAATTCTATAACCCCATGAACACGGTCAATACGTTGTTGTAATAAGGTTACATTTCTGTCGACCTGGCGTGCTTGTGGTAGTAGTGAGTTGCTTATTAAACAGAGGCCGGCAAGGGTTATTATTTTCAATTTCATTTATTCTCCTTTTTAATTATACATTACTTTAGAACTAGTAAAATTTGCAAAGATATGACAAGCTTTGAGTTAAAGAATTCAGTATTGCATGTATAGTGCGATATATTATAAAAATTTTTAATTAAGGTTATTGATGAAAACAGTACAACGGAATCTGTTATTGCTTTTGGGATTGGGTCTTGTGTCATTGAATGTATTACCCATATCTTCTTTGGAAGAATTGTTTACAAGCCAGCATTCAATTTGGGTGTATTTAATTACATCTTTTTTGGCGGGATTGGCTGTTAGTTTTACCCCGTGTATTTACCCTATGATTCCTATTACAGCGGGTGTGTTGCAAGCGCACCAACGTAAGAGTCACTGGTATAATTTTTTATTAGCATTATCATATGTGCTTGGTATTGCTACTATTTATTCCGCTCTAGGTTACTTTGTTGCTATGAGTGGAGATTATTTTGGTTATTGGCTTGGTAACCCTTGGTTTGTTGCGTTCATGTTCTGTTTTTTCTTGTATTTAGCAGGATCGATGTTTGGTTTTTATGATCTTTCATTGCCGAGTTTTTTGACGCGTAAGCGTGCGTCAGTCAAGGGTGGCGGTTCATTTATATATACATTTGTTGTTGGGATGGTAAGTGGAACGGTTGCTTCACCATGCGTATCACCAGCGCTGATTGCTATCTTAGGGTTTGTAGCACAGAGTGAACGTCCAATCGTGGGTATTGTATCATTATTCTTCTTTACGCTCGGGATGAGTACAATTTTATTATTAGTGGGTACTTTTTCTTCAATTTTATCTAAACTTCCACGTGCTGGTGTTTGGATGTTGGAAATCAATCGTGCGCTTGGTTTTTTAATTCTTTTTATTGGTGTTAACTTTATTTTACCGTTTGTTCCTGATAATGCAGAACCCGTGTTATACGGTTGTATTTTATTGGGTGCAGCAGCTTATTATTGGTTTTCTGATAACGTGCAACATACGGCATCTCGTTTTATTAAAAAGTTGGTTGGACTAATTTTGTTTTTACTAGGTCTTGCATTTGTTCTTGATCCAATTCTATCATCATATAATGTATCAGTAGTGAACCATATTTTTGTAATAGCATCGTCCGTTAAAGGATAAGTATATGATAGAGTTTAACTATCAAAAAACCGGCCTTATCTCCACACAGGTGATTAAGGCTGGGTTGAGCCAATTGGAGCCAGAGATCGCACAAATGCGTTCCGCGTTGAAAGATCAATATGACTCTTCCTATGCGAGTTTGTACTGTCCTTTTGATGAAAAACTTATTATGCAAATTAAACAGCTCGTGACTGTTAAGCGTAAATTAAAACCATCATTATTAGTAGTCGTGGGTATTGGTGGTTCTAATCTTGGGACACAGGCTGTTTTGCATGCGCTCGGTCTTCGAGCAATTGAAGTTGTTTTTATTGATACCGTTGATCCTGATAAGTTGCATGTCATTATGATGAAGATTGATAAGTTACTTGATTCAGGCAAAGAGATTCTTATCAATGCGGTATCCAAGTCTGGAACTACGACTGAAACGGTAGCTAATTTTAAAATTTTATATTCGTTAATTAAGGCGTATCGCCCTAAAACATTTCGTGATTTTATTATAGTCACCACAGGAAAAGACTCTAAGTTGGCACAAATCGCTACTGAAGAAAAGTTTGATATGTTAGCAGTTCCTGAGAATGTTGGCGGTCGGTATTCAGTTTTTTCTGCTATTGGGTTATTTCCGCTCGTATTAGCAGGTGTTGATGTTGACCGATTACTTTTTGGAGCACGAAGTGCGGTGGAAAAGAGTTTAAATGATAATGGATCGACTGCAGCAAGTAGCGCGGTTTTAATCTATGAAAATTGGAAGAAGGGCTCAGTTATTCATAGCTTTTTTTTCTTTGCAACACGATTAGAGTTTGTAGGAAAGTGGTATCGTCAGCTCATGGGTGAGAGTATTGGAAAACAAAATCAACAGGGTGATGCTGTTGGTATAATACCGATGACATCAGTTGGTAGTGTCGACTTACATTCAGTGGCGCAATTGTATTTAGCTGGTCCACATAATATTTATACAAGCTTTGTTATAGTCAAAGAGTTTGAGCATCATATCAAGGTTCCCAAGGTGTTTCCCAAGCTAGATTTTGTGATTGATGGCAAGTATCTTACTGATATTATGCATGCTATTAGTGAAGGGACACAACAAGCATACTCAGAGCGTTCCAACCCTTATGGTACGTATACTATTCCATCACTCAATGCTGAAAGTATTGGTTCTTTCATGCAGATTCAAATGATTCAAATGATGTTTCTAGGAAAACTTCTCCAAGTAAATCCGTTTAATCAACCAGATGTAGAACTTTATAAAACACGGACACGAAAAATATTAAAGAATTCCTAATTTAAAGAGGAGTTGAAGCGTGAACCCGTCCGATTGTACGATAATCTTGTTTGGAGCTACTGGTGACCTTGCGCGTCGTAAGTTAATTCCGGCAATATATAAACTGATTAAGTCTGGATATCTAAAAAAGTTCTTATTTGTTGGTGTTGCTTTAGAAGAGAGTTCATTAGTACAAATATTTGAAGGTGCCCGTGAATTCATTGATGATTACGATCAATCCGTTATCGATCAGTGTATCTCGTGTGGTTGTTATGAACAGCTAGATATAACAAATCAAGAAAATTTTGTTCGTCTTTCCAAGCGGGTAATTGAGCTTGAAACAACGTTGGGACTATCAGGCAATCGATTAGTTTATTGTGCTGTTCCATCACAATTTTTCGTTCCAATAGCACAGCATGCTACGGCTGCTGGAATTTTAACGTGTAGAAAAAATAAAAATGAAAAATCAGAGTCATGGCAGCGCATTGTTTTTGAAAAACCGTTTGGACATGATCTTGATTCTGCCGAGTCAATGCATCAGCAACTGACAAAATGTTTGAGTGATAAGCAGATATATATTATTGATCATTATTTGGCTAAAGAAATTGTGGGTAATATAGCCTTGGTACGGTTTACTAACCGTATTTTCGAGCCATTGTGGAATAAGGAAAATATTGAATCGGTGACGATTACATTAAATGAAAAATTAGATGTAAGTATGCGTGTTGGTTTTTTTGAAAAGTTTGGTGTGCTTAAGGATGTGGTCCAGAATCATATGTTTCAATTGCTTGCTTTAGTTGGAATGGAAGAGCCGGAAAGTTTAACGAGTGACGCGATTGGTATTGCAAAGGCCGAGTTGTTAGAGAAAGTTGCATTCAAAACAGGCTATTTAGGGCAGTACGAAGGATACTTACAGCATCAAGGGGTAGAGCAAGGTTCGAAGGTGGCCACGTACGCGAACTTAGAGTTTGAAATAGATAATGAGCGCTGGCACGGTGTTCCGTTTAGGTTGATTACGGGTAAATGTTTAAAAGAAAAAGAAACGGTTATTAAAATTAAGTTTAAGCCGGTTAAATGTTTGTTGACTAAGTCGTGTCCTTCAGATCAAAATGAGTTACGAATTTCTATTGTCCCGCGTGCGGGATTTGCATTGGAATTGAATGCTAAGAAATTGGGTAATGGTAACGAGGTAATGCCGGTGGAAATGGAATATTGTCATGAATGTATTTATGGCTTATATACGCCGTTAGCGTACGAAACTATTTTACAAGAAGTGATTGAAGGTATGCGTTCAATTTCAGTAAGTTTTGATGAGTTGATTACTAGTTGGAAACTTATTTCACAGGTTGAACAAGTGGGATTGGCGATGTATCCTTACCCATGTGGTGGCGATGGTCCTTTAAAGGAGAATAAATAATGAATGTTGGTGTTATTGGCCTTGGGAAGATGGGCATGATTATCGCACAACGATTACTAGATAAAGATCATACGGTGTATGGCTTTGATATTGATACTGCAGCACTGGCAGACTTGAACAAGTTAGGCGGGAAGGGTGAAGCAGAATTAATCGAGTTGGTTAATAATGTTGATGTTATTTGGATCATGGTTCCATCGGGGGCGATCATCGATGCTATGTTTGAGTCTCTTAAGCCTTTAATGCGGCCAGAACAAATTATTATTGATGGTGGGAATAGTAAGTATACCGAATCGATGCGTCGTGCTGCTGACTTGAAAAAAGGTGGTATTACCTTGTTAGATTGTGGAACCTCGGGTGGTCTTACAGGGCTTGCCAATGGTTTTTGTTTAATGGTTGGTGGTGATAAACAAGCATTTGAAAAAGTACGTCCAGTGTTTGAAGCTATTGCTGCGCCTGATGGGTATGCTTATATTGGACCTTCCGGTTCAGGTCATTATGTAAAGATGATTCATAATGGAATCGAGTACGCGTTACTTGAGAGTTATGCAGAAGGCTTTGATTTATTAAAAAATGGCGAGTTTAAAGATCTTGATCTTGCACAGATTGCTGGCTTATGGGAGCATGGTTCTATTGTTCGCTCATTGATCTTAGAGTTATTGCATGGTGTCCTTGAGAAAGATCAGACACTGGATACTATATCGGGTAAGGTTGCAGAGAGTGGCATGGGGCGGTGGACCGTTGAGTTAGCGGAGAAAGAGAAAATTAAGGTGCCTTTAATAAAAAAGGCATTGGAAATACGAAAAGAATCTCAGGAAACAGGTGGAAATTATACAACCAAGCTTGTTGCGTTGTTGCGGAATGCGTTTGGTGGGCATAACGTGGAGAAATTATGAAATATATCGATATTAGTTGGCCGATTACTCCCAAGATGACTGCATATAAGAATCGTGGGGATAATGTTTTTTTTGAAGAGACAAAGACATGGGATGGCGATCAAGCGCGCGAAACTTCTATTTGTATGGGCTTGCATACGGGGACACATATTGATGCTCCGTCACACATGCTCGCACAGGGTAATTCATTGACCTTAGATTCTGCAGTGATTGGTCCGTGCCAGGTATTAGACCTGACTGATGTTCAAGATGCTATTACTGTTGATGATTTATTAAAGCATGAATTAAAGGCTGACAATATTTTATTAAAAACAAGCAATAGTGCATTGGATGATACTGCACAATTTGATTATAACTTTGTATATCTAAGTCATAGCGCAGCTAATTACTTGGTAGAACAGAATATTAAGGCGGTTGGCATTGATTATCTTGGGATAGAGCGGAATCAGCCTAACCATGAAACGCATATTACCTTGCTCAATAGCGGCGTTCGTGTGATTGAAGGGTTACGGTTAGGTCACGTTAAAGCTGGTACATACGAGCTATTTTGCTTGCCTTTGGCTATCATTGGCTTTGAGGCGGCACCAGCACGTGCATTATTGCTACCAGTTTAAAGTATTTTTGCTCATATAACTTCTTCCCATTGGATGAACATGTTAGTGCGTACATTTCCCTCTAGCTTCCTGCCTGTAACAGTGAGACTTTCTCCTGGTTGTAACTCTATAGACCAAAGGTTGCGTTTAAAAAAGATATTTTTTAAGGATGCTCGTATTACCGGGGTTGCATAAACCACGGTTCCCCCCGATACTGCGGATGCTGAGGTATCTACTTCGACTACAGATTCGGTTGAATTGACATCACTATAGACAGCTCCAGTTAGGGTTGCATTTTTTTTATACTGACAAAGCATTGTTCTATTTTGTTCAACACCAAACAACCCTAAGATGATTCGTACTGCGGTTTTATTAGCTTGTGGGTCTGCAGGAGGGAAGGTAGTTTTGTTTCTTATTGTGAAGATTGGTAAATCACTCGTCGAGTCTATCAATACGTTTTCTGTGCCCGCTATGAATTGCCGTAAAAATGTATCTTCTCCAACAATGGATGCATTCCAGCACACTGTTCTTAATTGTAAGTCAGACGTGTTGCCTGAGTTGGTTACAAAGGCTCGTATTGGTAAGGTTGGATTTTCTATGTGAGGTGTAGTTTCGCTATTGGGGTATTCAATACGGTGGAAAACAATCCACGTGCCGTCGGGTTTCAATACTTGAAAGGTAACGGGTGCAACGCCGAGCCAACCATAAGAAATACGAAAGACGTTTATCTTTGTTTGATCGATGGTAAAGCCACTAGGTCCGGTTCCATTTAATGGGTCTACATTAAAATTTGCTTGATTTATATAGGTATTAGACCCGCTAAAACGTCGAAATAAAATTGCAAAATTTACTCCATTGTATCCTACAGCCCAACCATCATTATCATCAATAAGTCCTATGAACTGTTGAGAATCGGCAACGCCTGTTGTATAGGCAGCCGTGAAAAAAACAGATCCTTCGTGCCCAGGACTATAGTGTAAGGATGTTTTACTCGTTGCTGTCATAGAACCATTAGAATCAGTGCCGGTATTAATCTGAAGATGTCCTTGGGTCTGGTTAATAGTGCCAGATCCAGCAGCAAGGATGTTCAGGAGGTCGGTGGGTACATTGTATTGAAACATGAGTGACACTTGATCGTTTCTGGTTGCTACTATTTGATCTCCAAAAGTGCTAACAAAGGCCGCTGTTTTTATGGTTGGCAAATACTGTATTAAAAATAACAGTAAAATTAGTTTTCTTTTCATCCTATACTCCTTTACTGTATTTCATCCCAGCCAAACACTACATTATTTTCACTGGATCCCGCAGCTAGGTTTCTAGCTGTTATAGTTAACGTTTCTCCTGGCCGTAAAAAGATATCTAAATCATTGGCTGTAAAGAAAATATTGGAATTTCCAGCATCTCGCGTTGTCATGGTAGTATATACTTGGGTTCCACCGCTAACAGCTGTTGCTGATCTATCAACCTCTGCTACTGAAAAAGAAGCATCTACATCAGTATAAGCAGCTCCAGTTAGGGTTGCATTTTTTACAAAATTAAAGGCTATAAGGTCGGTGTTTTCTACCCCAAAATTAGCATAAATCGAACGAATTGTTGTTTTATTAATTTGTGCAGCAAAAGTGGTTTTGTTTCGTATTGTCATTATAGGAATTTCTGTAGATGAGATACTTTTATTTAAGGTGAATTCAGTATAATTACGCATTCCGACGAGTTGCCCTTGAGAGGTACCATTCCAGCAAACTGTTCTTAATTCTAGATCACTAGTGTTATCTGTATTAACAGTCTCAGCCCGCATTGGAAGTGTTGGATTAATAACTGATGGCTCATTGGAAGCGTTGGGTTGCTCAATTCTATGAAATGCTATCCACTCACCTTGAGGAGTTACAACATAGAAGGTGATAGGAGCTGATCCAAGCCAGCCATAGGCAATCCTGAAAACATTTATTTTTGTTTGATCGATAGTAAAACCACTCGGACCAGAGCCGTTTAATGGGTCGAGGTTAAATGATGCTTGGTTAATAAAAACATCAGTTCCACCATCACGCCTAAATAGTACGCCAAAGTTAGTTTCGTTATATCCAATTGCCCAACCATCATTATCGTCATACAAACCAATATATTGGTATGAATCTGCTACACCGGTAGTCCATGCTGCTGTGAAGAAAACAGCAGATTCGTGACCCGGAGTATAGTGTAAAACATCTTTACTTGTTACTTGTGCAAATCCTGCAGCATTTAACCCTGTATTAAGTTTTAATAGACCTTGTGTTTGTTCAACTGTACCTGTATTTAACGTTGAAACTGTTACCAAGTCTGTAGGAACGTTATATTGGAATAAAAGGGCGATTTGGTTGACACGGTTTGTAACGATCTGATCGCCAAACGTACTTACAAATCCACTACCAGCAGCATTGGAAAATGCAAGCTGACCGCTACCGTTAGTTGAAATTACTTGTCCCGATGCTCCATCAGCAGTTGGCCAATTCAGCCCATCTAAAACAACCTCGCCACTGCCATCAGGTGTAATGTTAATGTCACCATTAGGATCGGTTGAAGTGATTGAATTTCCATCGATTCTAACATTATCTACATCGAGTTGTGTTATGCCGCTCGCTGCATCACTATCACTGATAAGAACTGAAGAATCTTCTAGAGAGCTTCCACTCGTACCGTTATACCGGGCGATAGCATTATCAGTTGAAGTTCCAGGGCCAGCTACTCGGCTAGCAAAACTAAGGTTGTTTGATCCGTCGGTTACAATAGCTTGTCCCAAAGATCCTGTAGTTGCTGGTAGGTTTAATGTATAGGAAGTCACCCCTGTAGGTGCTTTAATTCCTACATATTCTCCGCCAGAGTCATCTTGGAATCGAATCTCGTTTTGGGTATTCATATTAATTGTTGCATCCATATTAAGGTTACCAGTCATTGTATCACCAGCCTTTAATACATTAAGTGATGCTGCACCGGTCACACTGCCAGTTAAATCGGCTGTTATAGTTCCCGCGCTAAAATCACCTGACCCATCACGCTGTACTAATGTGCTGGCTGTGTTTGAATCAGTGTATTCCAGTGATGTTAGATTTTTTGATCCATCGGTAACAACTGCTTGTGAAGCAGTTAGGGCTTCAACATTAATTACGTCTGCATCAATATCAAGAGTGGCTCCATCCAGTAAGATGGTACCAGCTGCATCTCTACCAATAGTCGTATTGCCTGCTGTTGTATTGATATTTACAATAGTGCTTCCATTAATTCCCAGCGTAGTGCCAGCTAGGGCTGTAGCAGTAATAGTCCCTGTACTAAAATCACCTGATCCATCTCGAGCTACAATTGTACTGGATGTATTAGCACTTGCCGCATCAGTAGAAAGACTTATGTCATTAGCATTATTTGTTACCACCATGTGTGTGCCGGCAGCAATGGTTTTAAAGTTCAAGGTTGAACCTGTTTTATCTCTAAATACATCACCGTCTCCAGAGCCAACATTGGCACCTACGATATTTTCAGAAGCACTAAATTGAGCAAACTCTAAGTTATTTGTATCAATAACATCACTACCAGCAGTATTGGTACAAACATATGAGCTGTTTGCATATAACGTTCCTTCTTCAATAAATGTGTAAGCGCCTGCTGCTGAGCCCCCATTAGGAAAGTCTGTTGGACGAACCCAGTCACCTGCTGGTGAAGTTCCTGCTTTAACTAACCAGATACCATTTTCTGTGGCATCCGTTTGATTGGTTAGCAGTACTCGATCATCAGCAACCAGTACAACACCATCTATGGTTTGTGTATTAACTAGGGTTACATTAGAGGCTCCTCGGACTCGTGATGGGTCTTTAATATCCAGTCCTGAAGCAACACTGTCAACGTAAGCTTTAGTTGCAACATCAGTATCATTTGTTACTGTTCCACCTACTGTAATCATATTAACATTAAAGTCACCAGATCCATCTCGAGCTACAATTGTACTTGGTGTATTAGCAGCAGTATATTCCAGTGATGTTAGATTTTTTGATCCATCAGTAACAACAGCTTGTGAAGCGGTTAGGGCTTCAACATTAATTACGTCTGCATCAATATCTAAAGTGGCCCCATCAAGTAAAACGGTACCATCGGCATTTCTTCCAATAGAGGTGTTACCTGTAGATCTGCTAATATCAACTGAACTACTTCCATCTATTGTCAGTGCTGTACCACCAATAGCGCTAAAAGTTTTAGTTCCTGCAAACGTTTGTGTTCCGGTTGTAACTACTCCAGGAAAGCTAGCACTTGCAGGTTGTAGTGTTAGAGTATTAGAAGAGATTGAACCGGCATTAGCATTTGGAGTTGAGCCAACAGCTGCCATTGTTGTTACCGCTGAAGCTCCTGTATTGGTGGTCCATTCTAATGTTCCTGTACCATTGGATGCTGCGAGTATTTGGCCTGTGGATCCTACAGCGGTCGGGAGTGTTAAGGTATAGCTGGTGCTTACGGCACCGGGAGCATGAACACCTACATATTGACCACCAGTAGTATCTTGGAATCTTACTTCATTTGTTGCTGCCATATTAAGGTTGCCAGTCATTGTATCACCAGCTTTTAAGACATTAAGTGAGGCAGATCCTGTCATGATGCCAGCACTAAAATCTCCCGAAGAATCACGTGCAATGATTGCATTTGCTGTATCGTTTGGCGTAGCAGTAGTGGCAGAGTTAGCAACTTTACCAGCAGTTGATATTGTCGCTAATTTGGTATCAACAATTCCTGCATTGGTTGCTACGTCATTATTAACTATTAAGGAAGAAGAAAGCAGGCCAGATGCGTCATTATGAATAACTCCTGCTGTGGAAAATGGGGTGACTGTTACCGATCCAGTACTTACTGTTAGTCCGTTTTCAGCCGTGACCAGTCCACCAGCTTGAAATGCATCATCCGTCTTGAGGGTATTGGAGGCAGACCTATATAAATTAGTATCGGAATTGAACATTAATACTGTATCAGCTTCTAGAGTTACTGTTTTATCAAAACCGCTGTGTGAAACTAGGGAAAAAGTATTAACCAAAGGCTTGCCGTCTCCCGTATCGCTGTTAAAGAAATTAAATTGTAGGTCACCATTAGTAGCTGACTTAGTTAAGGTCCAACCGCGAAGATCATCGGTAGATCCGGCCCCGACGTTTTCATCAGAATAAACAGCTAATATCGCAGTCTTAGTTCTGTCGCCTGTAACGGCAACAAGCTTGCTTTCTTCATCTTGAGATTGAACACCAAGAATGGTCCCTTCACCGGCATTTGGGTTGATATATAGAATTCCTTTATCGCTATAGTATTCTTTTTTGTAACTTAGGGTAGGGTTGGTGGCATTTGTTCGCACTTGTAAAAGATTCTGATTGGTGTCTGTAGAGGCTCCGATTTTAATTACAGTTTGATTGATGCTAACATCTCCTACATTAATTTGTGTAGCCCCATTAAGAGTGGTATTACTATCAATAGTAACACCAGAGTTTTTAATTCTTTTCCCGTCACTGCCATTAAATATAGCAATTGCGTTATTGGTGGAAAAAGCTGGTCCTTCAACATCGCCATCTCCTCCGCTGCCAATTTGTGTGCTATTACCTGTAGGGTCGAGGATCCAGTCTACACCTGCAATGATTTCTTGAGAGATTGCGGGCGGTCTTCCTCCTCCAATAGGAACTCGTGGAGCACGTATAGCAGTTTTTTTATCAAGGACTTTCTGAGTTGTTCCAAAAGATTCTGAATTAAATACTAGTAAGCACATTAATAGACTTATTAGTATTTTATAGGATAGTTTCATTACTTTTAACCTAATAGTAAGTATCAAATTAATCATACTTAACTACTAACTCAAAATAAGACAGAATGCAACTCTGTAGGTTCGATGTGGATTGGAAATTATATCAAGTTTCGTTTATTGGCAGCCCATATCGGTTGCATGCTTTGGTTTAACGCCACTTCGAACAAAGGGATCATCTTTAAAGACTTTTTTGCTTCCTCCTTTGGAGGTGACGGTAAATTTATAATCTTTTCCAAATGAACAGTTACACCATGAACCACCAGCAAATGAGTCTTTAAGGGATACGACTATATTCTTGCCTGGTCGCCCTTGAATAGGGAGTAAGGTGGCACAAAATACTGCTGAAGGCCAGTTGTTGGTAGATTCTTGAAATAATGCTGGCGTGTAAATTAGTTCTGGAAACCCTTGGGCTGACAGTCTGACGGAAATCCCTTTGACGTTTGCCATATTGGTGAGGCTGAACATTGCAAACTGTATTGCTGTGTTCTTGAATATAGCACCTTGTAAGTCAGAGTTTTTGGTATATTTTCCTGGACTTTCGTCATAAAAAAGCATTCTGCTGAGATTGGCGTCAGTAAAGTTAGCCTTTTTAAATTCACTGTTAGCCGCATAGACGTTATTAAGAGCTGTTCCTACAAATGAGGTGTTATTACATTTAACGCCACCCATAGAGCAACCGTTCATGAGTGAATAGTCAAAATTGGCGCCGCTAAAATCACCGTCAGTCATGACCATCCCACGAAGATCAGCAAACCGTAGAGATGCTCCTTTGAAGTTAGCCTTTGGCTTGAGTTGAATGTTTTGTAGATCAATACCATCCAAGAAACAACCGGGGCACTCGCCAGTATTTAAAAGCTTAGTAAAATCTTTTTTCCACCGAGCAGCCTTTTTAGGATCAGACATCCCTCCTTTTTTACTACAAACCAACTGTGGCTTTACAAGTCGACACGCATCTTGAGTGCCGAGAGGTGTATCGGTTGGACATGGCTTTAGTTGTGCCTGCAGATCTGCACACGGTTGTGCTGGATCTAAGAGTATCTTGTTAACAGGAGCAGCCTGTAGTTGCAGCTTAGCTTCCGGTGTTTCGATTTTAACAGCACCATACACATATTCCGATATAAGGAGAAAGAATAGTATAAATAATATTTTCTTCATAATAACACAACCCTATTTTTAAACCCTATTTGTTTTAAGTTATAGCAAATAAGGGCTCCTTTTTTCAAGGAACGGGTTTACTTTAAAAAGATGGTGCTGTACTAGATAGGGTTATATTGGTTTGCTGAGTTTAGATAACTCAATATTTGAAGTATGTCGGCATGTTTAGTTTTTTTATGTCGTCTAAGGCATGATGGATCGGCAAAGGGTTGATGATTACAGTGAGGACATGGGTAGGTTACACCTTGATGCTTAGCTTTTTGATGTCGCCAAAGGCCTGATTGATCGGCAAAGGGTTGATGATTACAGTCGGGACATGGGTAGGTTACGCCTTCATGCTTTCTTTTTTTATGCTGTCTAAGGCCTGTTTGAGTGGCATATGGACGTTGAGTACAATGGGTGCACTGGAAAGATGGTTGGTTGTTAGTAGAAAGGTTACGCGGGATGGGTCTTTCTGGAGATAGTAGAGGATCAGGGGAGTTGTTTGTCAATTCATCCCAGTTCAAATTGATATCATAGATGTCACCTTCGGGTTGTTCAGGAAGATTTGGACTTTCACTTTGATATATTTGACCATCTGAACCAAAGGGGGGGGCATATTGAGCTGTACTACTATGCCACTGCCCATCGATAAGTGATCTTGATTGGGGTTTAGAGCTAGGAGAATCTTCTCCCAACCGATGATCCCAATCTAAATCGCTACCATAGGTGTTACCTTCAAATGATCCTGCAGGTGCATTACCTAGATAAAGGACACTTCCCAGAATGATAAATAGGAGTTTGATATATACTCTACTCATTACAACCTCTTTTTTTAATACATATGCTTCTTGTTAAAATAAATAATATCACAAACGTTAAGGTTTGTGTAAGTATTTATGTGTTTATTGTTTTATATATGGGGTGTTGAGAGGTTTTGTTGATGTCTTTATCGACCTTTTTCTAGATCCAGGGAAGAGGGACTGCTTCCACTGCTGTCAGATTCAGGAGCCTCATATGTGAGTTGAGTTAGTCGTCGGTATTCCGGGGAGTCAAGCCTCATTTCAAGGTCATGATCCCTTCTTAGGTGTTTTACAAGGCTTGACCTACAGCCATAAGTGCCTTTTTTTTGACATCCAGCAATAGTGCACAAATACCTAAGTTTCTTGCTATCGTGAACCTGGAGTTTATGCTCTTTGAGAGTGTCTAGACGAGGGAATGACTTTGTACAGTCTAGCCGATCACACCAAAACTGTGATTTGTTATGAGCAGTTTCGACATGGCGGTTGCGATGACTTCTATTGGAAAACCTTTTTATACACCCAGGGTGAGTGCACCCTATTTTGTTATAAGAGCTTTTTTCCCTTATACAAAAGACTATCTTTTTTCGAGCACGTGGTGTGTCTCTAATAACATGAGATAGAGGAGAGCGTTCATCAAAAAAACCTTCTCCTTGTTGTCTTTCTATAGCCTGAAATAGAGCTTTAGATTCTGGCGAGAAACCATCCATTGTTTTTGTTGCAGTAATATTGAGTAGTCCTACGAGCAGTATCAGGTATTTATACAGTTTCATGTGTCTTTGTATCCATTTTATTACAAAAATTCAAAAAATATTTAGTTTATATATGAATTATACCATAAAGTATGCTTATTTGAATACTAGTTTTATAGGATAAAGAGGTAAAGGTGATAATTGTATGGATTCCATTTGGATTTTTTGAGGTGGATGGTTGGGCTGGCCTGGAAGGATGTGGTCTCAGATTGCGAGTCATGTGTTTTTAATGGCCGAACGTAGGAACCTATTAGTGTTATCGTTGAGGTTGTTCCATTTTACGAACTTCTGTCAAAGAAAATTCTTTTAAAATATCCTTATACCGGACTCGTAATTCAGCTGCTTTATTTTTCAAATCATTTTCTTCTAAGAGATCTATTAATTTTCTACGATTTTGGTGTTGCTGTTGATAATAATGGAAAAGCTGTTGGCGTCCTTCGCTGTTTTGCAAAAGAAGTTCTGTATTTTCTATTTTTAGTTCGGCATCTTTGATCTTGTTGTTTAGATGAATTTTTTCTTTATGCCATGCTTGACCTGACTCCATAAGAAGCTCAACTATAATAACAGCAGCTCCCAGAGAAACAGCTGTTGTTGCTAGGATACCAATAGTTAGACCACTTCCAAAAGATAATACTTGTTCTGTAGTACTTCCTCCCGCCAGTAAAAAAGTAGTTTCTTTGTCTATGGGTTAGACTTCTTGCTCATTTCTATTTAATTTTTAATTAGTTTTCATAATTATAAAAAACCAATGAATTATTGTTGGTTTTTCAAATTCTTTTGGTAGCACATGCTAAGGAAATTCTGATCTGTTGTTTTATTAAAATCTAAAGAATTGCTATAGTTAAAACTGCTATGCTTTGATAGTTTTGCTTTATATTTAACCAAACCAGGAGCCTCATGATTAGCAGTATTATTTTCTATTGTTTTAACAAGAAAAACCGTTTTGTTTTTTTTGACTTTATAAAAACACATGTTGGAAATAAAAAATATATACTATTAAATACAATGTTTATTTTACTTTCTACATTTAAAATTCATGGAATAGAAGAAGACTTGATGAAGCATATAGCTGAACAACTTCAAGAAAGTGTCTATGAAGCAGCCAGAAATGGAAATGATGAATGGTATAAAAATAATGACTCGGTTACTTTAATATTAGCCTGTAAGGATGGTAATAAAGAGATTGTACAACTTCTGATTAAGGCGGGAGTAGATATAAATAAAAAAGTAAGATATGCATCTTTTGAATCGACTGCTTTAATAGAAGCATGTAAGAATGGTCATGAAGAAATTGTAAGGCTGCTGATTGAAGCAGGTGCAGATCTTGATATAAAAGAAAATGAGGGCTTTACAGCACTAATGTTAGCAAGTGAGAATGGTCATGAAGATGTTGTAAGGCTGCTGATTGAAGCAGGTGCAGATTTAAATGAAAAAGATATTGTGATGGGCTTTACAGCACTAATGTTAGCAAGTCAGAACGGCCATGAAGAAGTTGTAAAGCAGCTGATTGAGGTTGGAGCAGATTTAAATTTACAAACAAAAAATGGTTTTACTTCCTTACTTATAGCAACTCAGAATGGTCATGGAGATGTTGTAAAGCAGCTGATTAAGGCTGGAGCAGATTTAAATTTACAAACAAAAAATGGTGCCACTCCCTTATATATAGCAAGTTATCAGGGTCATGGAGATGTTGTAAAACAGCTGATTAAGGTTGGAGCAGATTTAAATTTACAAACAATAAATGGTTTTACTCACTTATATATAGCAAGTTATCAGGGTCATAGTGAAGTTGTAAAACAGCTGATTGAGGCTGGAGCAGATTTAAATGAAAAGAATTGTAATGGTTGTACAGCATTAATGATAGCAAGTCGTAAGGGTCATGGAGATGTTGTAAGGCAGCTGATTAAGGCTGGAGCAGATTTAAATGAAAAGAATTGTAATGGTTGTACAGCATTAATGATAGCAAGTCAGAACGGCCATGAAGAAGTTGTCAAACTCATAAAAGAAACCTAATCACAGATTTTGATTAAAACCAGAAAAAGGCTTTGGTATAGTGCTAAACTTAGGGTCGAACTCAATTTGGTTGTTCCTAAACGTGTCAACTAGGGGCCGGGGATGTAGTGCTCATAAAACAGCTTCCGACAACGATTAAAAGTATTCTTTTAATATTATAGTTCATAGGGTATTCCTGTTTTATCAAAGTTTAATAGAGTATAATTACATTAAAAATAAAGAGCTAGTTGTAGTATGTCCTAAAAAGTAACTTATTGTAAGCTCTTTTAGCTTGTTGTTTGATTTTTTTGATTGTGAGTTTGAGGTTGTATTATAGATAGAGTGGCATCGGAGTGCTTACATTTATGAGTAAGGGCTTCAAGCTGGGGCTTGAGTTGTCGCAGGTTGGCCTTGGTTGGGGCAATGATGATTTTGTTGATATGAAAGTAATCTAAAAGGGTGGCAAGAGTGATGAGCGTTGATTTATTGATTTTAGGGCATGTTATGGTGTCAATGGATAATGAGCCTGTAAATTGTAGTAATGCCGGTCTGAGTGTAAATACGGCCCATGAGTGTTGATTGGTGCGTCGGGTTAATAAGCCCGAATCGATGAGGTTGGTTATACCATCGGTGCGCGTAATAGTCAGGCTTGATTTATTATGTTGTAGTATTGTGCTGCCATTGTATACGGGTGTCATATGATGAAAGTAGAAAATACAGATACTAAGATATGCAGTAAACAAGAGAATTTTTCTGTTGAGAGGGTGATGGTGAGTTAACAAGAGCAGCACTATAGTTCCGCCACCGCATAGCCATAAAATAAGTTGGCTATGGCATACAAGGCCAAAGAGCCAGGAATTGGATCCATAATTAAGAATAAAATTCCAAAGATCGGCAGTATAGGTAAGAGCAATAGTGAACAATGTCGATGGAATGGATATCAGCTCGCAGATGAAAATCAAGGTTGAAAGAATAATAAACAACGAGATGACCGGGGTGAATATGAGATTACTTATAGGACTCACATATGAGAGCGGTAGTCCCCAGGCAATGAGGAAAGGGATGCTAATCAGTGTTACCACCAGTTGTGCGTAAATGAATCTTAGCATCCAATCCAAAGATGTTTTCTTTTGTATAATCATACATACGATTATATCGCAACTACCACTTTAAGTCATGTTACCTTTGTAATATATCTTAATAATGAAATTAAGATGGCTTAACAATAGGGTCAAATGCTGGCATTGTACCGTTGGAATATTTTCCTTCAGACGCTTGTGTCATTGATTCAAGCTGTTTTGTGCTTGCGGTTTGAAAGTCTGGACGAATATGTAACGCATGGCCAGCACTTTCACTTTCTAGGTTATCAATTTCGACAAGGTCTTTAAGATATTGATCTATTCGGTGACAACCACTATTGTTGGCGCTGCCATCCGGCATGATGGTCTGACAGAGGATTGCGCTTTCGGCAGGCTCAAAGTTAGTAGCGCCAAGCAGTATCGCACCCGTGAAGTTTGCATGCTCGGTAGTTGCACCTTTAAAATTACTAAACTGTAAATCGGCATCAATGAGCTCGGCATAGGTAAGATTAGCATTGGTAAAGTTACAATAATCTCCCATAAATCGATACATGAGCGCTCGTGTAAAGTTGGTACTAGTCAGGTTAGAACGAGTAAAAACTGCTTCATATAACTTAGTACGGAAGAAGGTAGAGCCGGTGAAGTTGGCTTGTTTGGCTTTTACTTTTTTCATAGAAGCGTCGGTAAAGTTAGAATGGAAAACCTTAGAGTTACTGAAGTTGGCACCATTAAGAGTGCTCCCCGTTAAATCAGCATTTTTAAATTGCGTTAGTGTCAATGTAGCATTAGCTAGGTTAGTATTGAGCATAGAGGTTTTTACAAATCTTGACTTGGACATATTAACTGAGTGAAAAGTAGCACTATCAAGTATTGCACAATCAAATACACAGTTAACCAGGAACGCATCTTCAGCAACCACATTGGTTAAGTTGGCACAACTGAAATTGGAAACATTAATATGCGCAGCATGCATCCAAGCATTCTCTAAATTAGCATGTGATAAATTAGAATTATTGAGCACCGACAACACTAATGATGAATTAAACATGACTGCTCCTTGCAAGTTAGCTCGTGGTCGACTTTCTACCATGAGCGTAATCCCCGGAACAAAGCAATTAGGACAACTATTAGTTTTTAAAAATCGATTATATCCCTTAAATGAATCTCCAAGCAATGGCGGATATGCATACTCTGCATGAATAACCGAACTCAAATTCATGATCCCAAAAACAATCATGAACATAATAAATTTATTTTTCATAACCTACCCCCTATTCTTAATTATCTTTATAATAAAGAGTTTTTCGAATTTAAATCAATACTTTTAATTGCAATGAGCAATAGTGTTGAGTCATAGGTCTTTGAAAGTTTCTTTTTTTCCATTAGAATCTAAATGAAAAAGGTTTCTTACGATGAGGAGGATTGATGAAGCGAGATATCAAGCAGTTTTTGGAGTATGTGGCTTATAATTTACGTCGGAACTCGGTGCGGGCGACAACGGCTGCCGGGTCGGGGCATCCGACATCGAGCTTATCGGCGGCCGATTTGATGGCGGTTTTGTTTTTTTATGGGATGGACTATGATCCTCAGGATCCTGGTAATCCTAACAATGATCGATTTATTTTATCTAAGGGGCATGCGGCGCCGGTCTTGTATGCTGCATGGAAGGCTGTTGGTGTGATATCTGATGACGACCTTCTTTCGCTACGGGATTTTAATTCTATTTTTGAGGGGCATCCGACACCGAGGTTTGAACAGGTCGATGTTGCGACCGGGTCATTGGGCATGGGGTTGTCTGTCGGTGTTGGTATGGCATTAGCGGCACAAAAAGATCAACTTTCATTTACGACATATGTTCTTTTGGGTGATAGTGAAGTTGCTGAGGGTGCTGTCTGGGAAGCGGCTGAACTGGGAGCCTTTTATGGACTTGATAACCTTGTAGCGTTAATAGATTGTAATACACTCGGCCAACGAGGAACAACGATGGCTGGTGATGATGCGCAAAGTTATGCCAACAAGTTTGAAGCATTTGGCTGGCATACCATTGTTATTGATGGGCATAAAATTTCTCAGATTGTAAACGCATTAGATGATGCACGCTTGGTTGAAGGGAAGCCGGTTATGATTGTTGCCAAGACAGTCAAAGGATACGGGATCAAGGGGATGGAAAACAAGGACGGATTTCATGGCAAGGCTGTTGATAAAAAACAGCTTGAGTCGGTACTTGCTGAACTTCATAGTCGGTTTGCGCCACAAGGTGATGTTAAAGAGTTTATCCCTAATGAGCCAGATAATATTGAACCGGCCTTAACGTCCGAGCCGTGCACTTCATTACCACAACCGCCGTACAAGGTTGATGATATGCTCGCAACGCGTGTAGCATTTGGGCAAGCACTTCTTGCCTTAGGAGGTGTTTGTTCTAAGGTAGTCAGCCTCGATGGGGAAGTGAGTAACTCAACCTATTCTTATCTTTTTCAAGAAAAATATCCTGATCGGTTTATTGAAAGTTTCATTGCTGAACAAAACATGGTGGGTATGGGGATGGGCTTTGCCGCCCGTGGATTTATTCCATTCATTTCTACTTTTGGAGCATTCTTTACCCGTGCATATGATCAAATTCGCATGGCAGCAGTATCTCGACTTTCTTTGCGACTGGTAGGTTCTCATGCCGGAGTCTCTATTGGTGAGGACGGACCGTCTCAGATGGCTCTTGAAGATATCGCGATGATGCGTGCGATTCCAAATTCGCTCGTGTTATATCCTTGTGATGCTGTAAGCACATATAAACTAGTAGGTTTGATGTATGCATACGATGACGGTATAAGCTACTTACGAACTACGCGTGGCAAGACGCAGATCATCTATGATAACAACAAGGAATTTTTTATTGGTGGTTGTAATGTCTTACGTGATTCTCATGATGCACAAGCGGTCATTATTGGTGCCGGCGTTACCGTGTATGAAGCACTCAAGGCGCATGAGCTACTCAAACTCGATGGTATTGAAACGATTGTGATTGACCTTTATTCTATTAAGCCGTTGGATGCAGAGACTATTATTGAATGTGCAGAGCGTGCTGGCAGTAGAGTTATTACTGTTGAAGATCATTATTTGGATGGTGGCTTGGGAGAAGCGGTTACGTATGCAGTACGGAATAATCATATCTCGATTACTAACCTTGCCGTTACGAAAATTCCACATTCAGGAGCGCCTGAAAAATTGCTTAGTGATGCTAGAATTGATGCTGCTGCTATTATGGATGTTGTAAAAGGTACTATCGAGTAACTTAAAGCGCAATTTCAATCTTAGAATGTTAACCATTGAACTTAAAGGGTTAATAACGGTACTCTTGGTATATGTAAAAAATATGAGGGGGTAGTGATGAAAAGATTATTGATAGCAAGCATGTGTATGGTTGGTGTTCTATGTGGTATAGAACAAGCACCTCAATTGACACCAAAATTAGAAAAATTAGTACTCGAAGAAATTGACAACCAAAGTGACGGCTTTTTTAAAATATATCAAGTAGGTAAGATGGAAGAGTATGTTATCTTTCCAAATTCAAAACTATCATCCGAAGTCGAATTGACCGCTAAAAAACTAACCGTCTATCCAATATCTGGAGGTGGCCTTCAATCCATCTTTATCGAACGCGGTTATGACGCCAGTGGTTCGTGTAAAGCCAGTAAAGGACCATACCTAATTTCGTATTGGTATGGCTATCCAACCCAACAAACAGCTAATCGTGTTTATGAGAATTTCTGCATGCATGAAAAGAAGCATCCTAAGATCGGTCTTCGAATCTATAAGGACGGATCGGCTTCCCTGTATGCTATCGAGGGTCTTGATCCTGTTGTTAATCATTAAATAGTTAGTCGTTTGCTCGTTCTAGCATTGCTGTTTCAAGTAGAGAAACAATAGCCGAATGATTTTGTAGGTTTGCTAAACTGAGTGGTGTATCTCCATACATATTTGTGACATTAGGATTAGCTTGATTACTAAGGAGTTGTCTGGCTGTTTCGATGTGTCCTTGAAAGGAGACGATATGCAATGGTGTGCAGCCATACATATTTGTAACATTAGGACTAATGCCGGCACTAAGGAGTTCAGCTGTGACTGCTGTACGTCCCTTTTTGGCTGCAACAAACAATGGTGTGTGACCATTTTTATTTTGCAAATTAGGATCAGCTTTATATCTGAGTAGTTCAGTGACGGCCGCTAAGTCTCCCCGCTCTGTTGCCCCAAGCAATGGTGTACAGCCATTATCAGTTGCAATATTAGGATCAGCTTCGTGCCAAAGTAGTTCAGTGACGGCCGCTAAGTCTCCCCGCTCTGTTGCCCCAAGCAATGGTGTACAGCCATTATCAGTTGTAATAT
>JABJKG010000012.1 GCA_018660415.1 bacterium
AAGCGCCCGTGATATTTCAGAAACCTCCTGATGGCGATTTTCATGCTTACGTGGAGAGTGTAACAACTGTAAGTAATCAACCACTAAAAATTGTATGTCATGATCAATCTTGTTTCATATTCTTCGGCACACAAGCCAGGGAGGCATTCTATAGTTTCAATTTGGGCCCTGAATAACATCAACTGACCTGTAGAGCCAAACCCTACCTTGCTGCTGCAGCGGTACTCATCGAGCAACGCGGCAATTTTGGTGTAATTTCTAAACTTTGGTTCAATTGCAGATGGAGCAACTACACCCATAAACAGAAGAAGTGTAAAAACTCTTTTCATTTTTTTCCTTTTTTCAAACACAATAAAAGACCATTAGTAACACCTTACCATATTGGCAAATAGAAAATCAATAGATCTCTGAGTTTAACAAAAAATACAACTCGCTGCGGACAAGGATTCAACATTCAAACTCACGACCATTACTAACCCTTCGAACGCTACCAGTAAAACCGACTACAGATATAGGCCTGATTTCAACAAGACTAACAAGCGCCTTGTCATTAAGCGATGAAGGGCGCAACTTTCAGCACGGGGCATATTTGGCCTCAATATGAGAGTTTAACAGAAAAAGCTGAATTTCATGTATGAAAAAAGGCTTAAAAAAAGCCGATTTAACCTCCGCCGAGGCCGAAAAAAGTAGTTACTTTAATCACTTCTCTACAAATTTAGTGCGCTCCTAGAGCGACTATTCATAGTGTGAACGCATAATATATATTATGTAAACTTTTATAGGGGTAAAGTCTGGCGCGTGCAACCATGAAGCAAGGCGGTTAAAAACACTGGCCGCTTCACAAATGGTGACGACCGTTCAGGCATTCGTAGAAGGCTCGTCCTGTGGCAAACCTGGACAAGATGCAACATGGCATAAGACCTCGCATGGATGGATGTGTCGATACTGGGGATAAGAATCGCCTGGTTAGTTATGCAGTAAGGCCCTCTTTATTAGTGGGCTTTGCCTAGCGCCATCTTGTTATTCGCCGACGCTTTTTCATGTAGTTAGCTACTAAGGTCGCTGCAACACCCAAAACCAATCTTGCCACATTGCCAGTGGTAACAGGTAACACAAGACTGAAAAGAAGAAGCATCACTGAGAAAAAAATCGCGCACCTAAAAAGTAAAAACATCAATTTAAAATTAAGCACCATAAATAACCCTTTGTATATTGAAGAATCTCCTTCAATATTATCTCAAAATCTCTTTATGCGCAAATTGGGACCAAAATCGCCCCCTACAAAAAGAAGCCCTCCGTATCAACCAATGACAAGGCAGCACTGCCACCAAGGCAATAGGCGCTCTCCTTCGTTGCTATCTAAGCCGTTGGAGTTTCAAACAGAATTATTTAGATCGGGCTGCAAACATAATAGGATTTAATGGTCGCATAAGTAGAAGATGGATTAAAATATTTGTTGAGAATTCAAGTATTCTTTTATTTAAGGATGTAGTTGTTCAGTTTTGTCTCGCACTGCTTTTGGCTCTATTTTTTCAGCAGCTTTTCTTAGAAAAGCTGCCCGCTCAAGATGGGTTGGATACCCAAAAACCACTCATAAATGCTATTTTCGAATCTATAAATTTTTGATCATTAAATACTGTTCAAGCTGAAGCCTTTTAGATTTGGTATCATTATCTAGTAGCTCAAAATCTTTTCTTTTAGCGCTTATTGTATCTTTCATAAGAAGTCTTCATGGCAATTAGTAAAAGCCCTTCGCCCAATGGAAAGCTATAGATTTCCTACTGCCTGCAACAAGAGGAGCTTGCAGTAGCTGCTCATGGTTATTGTTTGTTGATTTTCTCTTCTTCAGGGCATAATCTAGAACGTATAATCAATTGGTCAATTGCTCTTTAAAAGCCTACCCACTAGATCTTTTGGATAAGTATCTTTCAATTATTTGCGGAAATCGCTCGAGCCCACATACAGCAATCTTATCATCAAGAAGATAGGATTTATCGGATGGATTAATAACAAAAACAAAGTCCAACCCTAAATCCTTAAGGGCGATTCTCATAGATTTTGTTGGCTTGGGAGCATCTCCATACTTAAATTCAAACCCTACTCGCTTACCATTCTTAGTAACCATTAGGTCTATTTCTGCATCTGATTGCGTGCTCCAAAAGAAGCATTCATTACTATCTACATCTAAACAGCGAACCACCTGTTCTAATGCAAACCCCTCCCAAGATGCGCCGACCTTGGGGTTGTTGTATAGTTGATCAGAGGTTTCAACAGAAAGCAACGTATGCAAAATACCACTATCTTTAAAATATATTTTTGGAGACTTAACCTGTCGCTTGGAAATGTTTTCAAACCAGGGCTGTAAAGTCCTTAGCATGAAAGTACTTGTTAAAATATCTATATAGCGCTTAACGGTATGATAAGAAATGGATAAAGATCTACCAATCTCACTCGCGTTTAATATCTGCCCATGATAATGGGCTAGCATAAGCCAAAATCGCCTCAACTGCATTGGTGGCACTTGAAATCCCAGGCTAGGAATGTCTTGCTCTAGAAAGGTTTTGATATAATTCTTACGCCATATGACACTATGATCATTATCACTCGCCAAGTATGACCGAGGAAATCCTCCCCTCAACCAAAGCTTATTGATATCATCAACCTCCTCAATAGAAAAAGGCATAACTTCAACATAGCCTATTCTTCCAGCCAACGTTTCAGAAGATTGTTGAAGTAAATCACGAGAGGCACTTCCCAAAATAAGAAACTTATGCTTGTTACTAGGATCATCCACCAACACTCTCAATACAGGAAACAACTCTGGCGATCTTTGAATTTCATCAATTACTATAAGCTTCTTTTGCACCTGACCAAAAGCCAACACTGGATTCTCTAACCGCGTTAAACTTGTAGGGTCCTCCAGGTCGAATACTTCAAAGTCATCCTTATAATACTTATCTGCAAACATATATGCTAACGTAGTCTTCCCTGCTTGCCGTGGCCCCAAAAGACAACAAACAGGATGTACTTCCGAAGAAGATCTTACTTGATCCAGTAGCTTTATTCTTTTTTCCATTCTCCCTCCCTTTCCTTGTAATATAGAAGACCTACTTCTAATTTACTAGAAAAATAGATTAAATGTCAACAATTAACATGCAAATTAGAATACACACGTCTAATTTGCACGTACAAGCAAATATCTAAAGGGTAAAATACATAAAAAAACTTAGTACTTAATTAGGTTACTCACTCTGTTAGTCGTATTTCCATTCGGCTGTCAAAACTTTTCTTGATACTGTCTCCCAAGCTTCAATCGTCTCCACACAAAGCCTTCGTGCTATTTGTTTCTTTGCACCAGGCCTCACCAAAATAGTGGCTTTAGTGCAAAAAGTTTCTCGCAACAAAATAGCTTTTTGCAACCCGCTTTTTGTGGTTTCTCTGTTTTCTTTAGCCCTGAAAACATTAACCTCTCCCAAGAGCGACGTTGTCGTGAAAGTAAGTAGAATCAATAGAAAAAAATGCTTACTTGAATACATCATAGTAGTTATAACCCTTGTTTAATCCATTGGATAGGCCCAAAAGGCCCTTCTTTATAGATAAAAAGAATAACATCTCTATTAGTAATAGTCTAGCGCCGCACTTTGTCACACCTTGGAACGGAAGTGCCACATGCTGCCTTAGCTACAAAGTCGGCCAGGAACTTAATATTAATTTTGAAAAAAAAGAGAGTGTTAACAAGGGTAACCTACACTTTTTTAATCAGACGAAGAAGCTTACGGGTAAATATGATTAACTCTTTCCCTTATTTTACATTTAGACAACGCTCTTATATACTATTAGCAATAATCACCCTAAATGAGGTTTTATCTACAGATGCGCACCAAATTTTCAATCTTCATATTTTTATTTGTACCCTTACAGCTTTTTTGCCAACCACCTAATGGTAGCCAAGATCCGTTGGGTGGAATGATTTATCGTAATGCATTCCAACAAAAAGACCTATACCTTGAATTTGAGGATGTTTTGCGAGACTTAGAAAGTAAAGGCAATACTCCTTCAGTAGCTAGGGTAGCAAGAAAAAAGCCTCCTCACCAAGCTATAGTAATGGCAGGACCTGCTCATAATGAGTTTTGTCTCAATGGTTACTGTATTGATATAGACGTTCCTTCCAGTAAAAGTCGCTTAGAAAATCGGGCTATTGAGTATAAAAAAGCGTGCTTGCAACGCCTTTATGATGAGCGACGGCGAACGATTTTACAACCGGCTAAGGTCAATCTTTCTTTAATTGCCCTAGTAATGGGAAGTATGGGAATTTCAGTAGAAATTCTTGGAATGAATGACTCTATGGGAGGCAGTTTCAGCATTTTTGCAGCATTAATCAATACCGCCTTTCTTATGAAAGAGGTAATAGATTCTGGGTTTAACCTAGCCAATCCGCCCGATCATCCTCTCAATACTTTAGAAGAAGAGTATGCGATATGGAAGCACACCATTCCCCATCAAACATGGCCTATGGTGGAAGAAAAGTTCATGACAGCTCGTCAAAATCCCTTTGCACAACGAGAAGCTATAGATTTTATTCAGTTTGCTTTGGGATTTAAATCATTCATTCCAAAAACTCCCCTATCAAATACGCAAATTCAAACAATGATTCACCGCGTAAACGCTCGTATCGATAGCTTTTTTGATCAATATGAAAAATTCGACCAAGAACCAAAAGGATTAATAAAACTACGAGTGGGACAGTTTTTACTGGCCTTAGAAGATCCTAAGCAAGGACCTGCTCGGGGATTACATTTGTATGGTCCTCCGGGTGTAGGAAAAACCCACTTCGCTCGAAGTTTAAAAGAATGGATCAATGAGGCTTCACAAGATAACTTTTTGGAAAGCATATCTGGATTTGAAAACATAGTTGTAAGTTCACCAGAAGAACTTGAAGGAAGTCCAAATAGTCCTAGTGTTTTTTTGCGATTATTGCGAAGCCAAATCACAAAGAAAACCAGAGGGACAGTGGTATTAATGGATGAAGCTGAATGGCTAAACGATCCCACTATGAAAGCTCCAGCAAAACGTGTCTTCAATAATGGAGATCTATCAACCATACAAACGGATTATTTTGGAAACGGTGAAGATGGCACAGGCATTAGCCTTCCAATGTATCCAATGCTTTTAATAGCTGCAAGCAATCAAAAAATAGAGGATGACGCACTAGCAAGCCGCTTTGACTGCGTAGATTTCCCAAATCCCACCCCGCACGCCCTACTGGAGCATGCACAAGATGTAGCCAGTAAAAGCGCCATGCTTCAGCTTATGCGCCGCTACAGGACATCTTCTCAAGAAAATATTGATGCCTGGCTTAAAAAGAAAAATGTCAAAAATTTTCGCGAAATTGATGCTGGCCTTAAAAACGGCTTGCTATTGATCGAGTAGGTAGTTTTACTTAGGCAAACTTAAAGCTTACAGCTCCACTTTCAAAATCATGAAAAAGTGAGGCCTGAAGGAACTAGTCCAAAACAACACCAAATCCCACCTACACCTTTTCTATCTAGACTAAATAATTGTAACAAAGCGTTGCTTGCTAAGATTAAAACATGCTACAATTAGTTCCAATAGAATAAAAACACGGTCGCCAACCTATAAGAAAAGAAAAAACACATGAAAAAATGTCATTTATCGATCATTCTCATTACTTTATTTTGCAATCAGTCGGTTTTGGCAAAAGAACAAACTGAATCAAGCAAAGAACAAACTGAATTAAACCAGCAGTTGCATGATGCTATTCTTATAAACTCAGTCGATGAACTCGCAGGCCTTGTTAACAGGGGCGCAGGCATTAATAATGAGTACCGCAATAAGTGGACACCACTCATGTTTGGGGCCTTTAATTGTTCAAGTGAAGAAACCATAAAAGAACTACTTTTACTTGGAAGTGATCGAAGCCTGAAGGATGTTGATGGGCAAACTGCATACATGATTGCCAAAGAAGCTAATGAGTGTCCAGAAATTCTGTATCTTCTAGGCCCTGCTCAAAATTAGCGCCGAGATATTATATAAAAACTTATATGATTTAAAACCTAAAAGATCAAGCCTTTAGCATATTTAAAACCTACAGATCCACTCTCTAGGTCGTGTAAGGCTCCTACTATGTTTACTTTCTTTTGTGTAATCATGTCGCGAAGAACAGAACTCTCCTCTACCGATCGCTCGACCATATTTTGCACGTGTTGTAATGTAATATCGGTAACAATTGAACCTTCTTGATTTGACTGAGAAGCTTGAGCTTTTACGGCGGGAAGTATTGCACCTAAAAGATGTGACAAGTTTTCCCCTTGTGTACCTTCCAGTGCCGTAGCTATAGCGCCACATCCTGTGTGTCCCATAATAACGATAAGTTTCACTCCAACATGCTTAATGGCGTATTCTATACTCGCAAGGATATCTTTATTAACTACATTTCCTGCAACACGGAGTGTTAAAATATCTCCTATAGATTGATCAAAAACAATTTCAGGAATCGAACGTGAGTCCATGCATGACAAAACTATCGCCTTAGGAAATTGTCCAACCTTGCTTGCTTGAGCTCCCAGCTTTTGGAGTGATTCCCTATTTAAGGGAGTATTAGAACAAAAACGCTTATTACCTTCAATAAGGTCCTCTAATACCTGTGCTGAGTCTTTTTTTTGTTGATCATTTTTACTAAATAAAAACATAATATCCTATTTTTTCTCATTGGCTTTCATCGAAGATAAATTTTGCTGGATATGTTTTAATACAATAGTTGCAATATCCTGTCCTGTAGCTTTTTCAAGGCCTTTAAACCCTGGGAACGCATTGACCTCACACACTTTCATGCCATCGGTATCAAATAAGTAATCAATACCAGTCATTTCAAGATTGAACAACTTGGCAATCTTTACCGACATGTCTATGACTTCTTGGGTTAGTTCAAATGGCTCAATTTTTGTATCAGCCTTATAGTTTGATTTAAAACTATTACTACTGGAGTGTTTCATATGACCAATAACAGCCCCCCCCAGAACATAAACCCGTAAGGCGCTACCGCTACTCGCGCTTATATACTCTTGGAGTAAAATTTTTGCTTGTTTATTGTTCAGATAAATCAACTCTACAAGATTTTGCAGCTCGGCCTCATCATTGCACAGGTTTATACCATAACCACAAGCACCAGTTATATTTTTAACAATGACAGGATAACCCAGGTCTTGCTCTACAGAGGAAATATCGATAGGGGGTATAAACCGCCGAGCAAGTCTGTCAAGATTTACAAGCTTAGTCTTAAGCGCGGGAAATCCATGCGCTGACAACACTTGCTGAGTATCAAGCTTATCTCGAGCCTTGAGCATAAAATCAATTGGGTTGAGCGAGTATGTGCCAAGGCTTTCAAGTTGTCGAACGACTGCCACCTTATAGTAACTATCAAAGAGAAGGCATGGGATAACAAAAGAAGGAACCGGATAGTTTTGACCAGCAAGCTTTAGCTGCCTACTCTCAGTCATGAACGTAATCTCACCAGGGGTACAAACTGTAAATTTAATACCAAGACTTTCGCCGGCTTCTAAAAATCTAGATATAACATAATCGCTACTATCTAATTCTTGTGCCGCTTTCATGTATAAAATCAATCCAGTCATCCTAATCCTTCTAATCCTTTGTATAAGCTGATAACAATTATCATCACTAATAATAGCAGAATTTTTTTGATATGGTACTATAGCTACAATCAATACGGCTTCCTCTTTAGCACCAACACCGGCTGCTCCTACCACCATAGTGATTAGACACTAAGATTAAACAAGTACTTAATTGACCAATTAGGCTCTCATGGTAAGATTGTGCTTATTAGCCAACTCGATTTCAGGATAAAACGGATACAATATGCTCAATTTTTTCAGAATTCTTGCATTCATTTTTCTTTTCTTACCCACAGAAAGCAATACTACCAACATTAGCATAACCATGGATGACCATCCTTTACCGCCTACCAGCATACTGTCTGCCCAAGAGCGCAATGCAAACTTTCTTAAAGCTCTAGATGCTCATAACTGCCAAGCTGTGTTTTTTTGCGTAGGTAAGCACTGCATAGAGCAAGACGACCCTTACTTACTGCTCGATCTGTTAAAACATGGCCATTCTATTGCTAACCACTCCTATTCTCACCGACACTTAAGTAAAATAAGCATAACCGACTTTGAAGCTGAGCTGATTGCCAATGAGCAAACCCTCTGCAACTGTTCAATGCAAAAATGGTTTCGGTATCCATACTTAGACTATGGAAACCGAAAAGAAACTGGAGGATCCTTCCGAAAAGCTTATGGTGCCTATAGGGTCCTAAAAAAGCATGGCTATAAAGAAGGATACGTCACCATTAACACTTTTGACTGGCATATTAACGCCAAGCTTCTCAAGGCTATCAATGAAGACAAGGTTGTCGATTACGATGCATTAAAAGAAACCTACCTATCTCTGATCAAAGAATGGTGCGAATTTTATATTAATTACTATCAAAGCTTGGGCTTTGGCGACATCACTCATACCCTCCTTTTACACGCTAACGACATTAACGGACTTTACCTTGGTGATATTTTAAACATGATCCAGGAAGCTGGCTGGAATTTAGCATCTCCTCAAGAAGCATTTAATGAAGCTAAATGGCGAAAAAAGTTTCTAAAAATAAGCCGCGGAAAAACACCATCACCATCAACCCTTAATACTGCTGCCCTTGATGAAAAACTAAAGAAAATAGGTTTATAGAATTACGCGACAACAACTTATGGAGGAAATTATGTATACAAAAAAAGGCGACCTTGGAACATCAACCATCCTTCATTCAAAAGCGCGTATTATTAAGAGTGATTTATTGTTTGAGGCCCTTGGCTCGGTTGACGAGCTGAATGCGTTGATTGGGGTGTGTAAAACTAAGGTTACTTCACAGGCCCCTGTTTATAATGAAAAGACCATGCAGGAGGTTCTTCATTTCGTACAGGAGCAACTTTTTATTATTCAAGCCGACCTTGCTGGAGCGAGCGTTTCATTAAAAGAAGAGGCTATTGAGACATCCGAGGAAATTATTGATCTTATCACCAAAAAAATTCCCCCTATTACAAGCTTTTTCATTGCTGGCGGAACAGAACTTGCGGCTTTCTTAGATTATGCGCGCACCGTCTGCCGTAGGGTTGAGCGAGTTCTAATTCAAGCAGAAGCTGAATCTAACATCACCTTGGGCCTCGCAGAAAAAGCCTTTCTTAATCGGCTGTCCAGTCTATTATTTGCTCTAACCCGCTGGGAAAACCATATCCATAACGTAAATGAACATAATCCTCAATATTAAAACTTTTATGTGGCATAGAATCCTTTTTTATCAAAACCATTGATTTTCTATTTGTAATTTACGTATGCTGATTGATAATAGTATATATAACTAAATTAAAAAAAGTCATTTGTTATTTGTTGATAGGAAAAAAATGAAAAAGTTATTGTTGCTTTCACTCATAGGGTTAGCATTGTCACAGCTAGTATTTGGACACAACGGGGAAGAAAAGCTTCGCGATCAATTGGCGCGGTTACAACATAGGCTCTTAGTTGCTCAAGGACTGCAGGATTCAATGACACAGTTAAAAAGCCTAGACAAACATTTTGATGGTAACCGCTGCTGTATAGACGAAGTAACTGGCGGAATATCCAATATGAAAAAGTCAGAAGCTAATCTTACCAAAGAATTGGAAAGGTTAGAGCACGAAAGGTGGAGAAAACGTACTATTGAAGGCCTTCAACTAAGAATTGAAATGACTGAACGAAAAATGCAAACAGCCTATAAAAAAGATAAAAAGCAAGAAGGTGATAACCTTAAAGCGCATGTCGCTGATCTTGTTAAGCAGCTAAGTAAATTATTAAATTAAAAAATCGCTCTGCCCCAAAAAAGAACCGATCTATTAGATCGGTTCTTTTTTGTTTTCAATTCAGCTTTTTTCTGGTCCTGGAGTCAGTGTATGAGTTGAATTTTCTATTCTTTTAATGTTTTTTTGTGGTGTTTGACGGAGCTTGACTCGTACCATCCCCTTAGGAAGACGTCGAGATTTTGCTATTTTAGCAACCTCATATCGTTGACAGGCGTCCACTGGGTTTACACTGCTGAGAGTAGCATTTTTGTCTTTGCCCAATGTTGCATAAAATGGTGATACGGTATACATGGGATAGAAATAATAAATAGAGTTTTTCATATCAGAAAGAGATTTCCACATGCTCGGACTTGGATTTGCACCAAGAGGTGCTTGAACTGATTCTATAACAGTTAAAGCGTTGCGTAAGGCGCCATTGTTGCTTGTTGGAAGCGGCATATTTCGAACCAGCTGTGTTGCTCGAGCAAAACGACTTGGTGGGGTCCAATCGCCAGGTATACCATGAAAACCTGAGCCTTCCATGAACGCGCCATCAACCTTAACGTCCGTATTTCCTGGCTTAACGTAATCATACTTAGCGGCATTTTTGAGCTGCCAGCCATAAGGTGGTGCATTGGTCAAGACTGGACCAGCGCCTTTATGAACTTTGGTTTTACCTTTGATCCATTCTATTACAGCCGAGCTACCAGACTTATCACGAATAACTAAATGAATTGGCATTTCTACATATAAGCCTGGATCTGAGGGAGTGTTGGTGTGTATAGCATTAGGTACAAGTTCAACAGTAGCAAGCAGCTTAAGGGCTTCGTTAACACTTGAAGCCATTCCTAAAATATAGTTAATTATATTAGTAATACCTAGCATGCGTTTTGTGCCAACATGTCCTAGTGCAGGATAATCGGTAAAATCTGGTAAGTATAAATAGGCAGCATAAAGACCTTTAGTGTTAAGGCCATCAAGAACAATATTGCCTCCACACCAAGTTTGTCCTATAAAGTTGTATTTATTTTTCCATCTAACGCCAAATGTTTGGAACTGACCACCTGCAAGGTTTAAGTCTGTTTCATTTTTATCACCAGCCAATCCAATACCAAGAACGCCCCCTGTATTAACGGGAAAGTCCATGGTTCGAGCTGTAGCTGCAAACCCATTACCAATAATCATAATATTAGAACACGGGATGAGTGTGCCGCTAAAAACCAATAAAACCCCTAATAAAAACTTCTTCAACTTACTCTCCTATTATACCCCTGAAAAACAGGTAACTCATCAAAATCTGTATCTCCACGAACGACACTACCATAATAGATTTTTCCTTGATGACGCATCGCGCTAAACCTATCTGTTTCCACAGTGTTAGACAAAAGCAATGCTATCTCTTTTTCTGTACGGTCAAAAGAATAGATATCGAGATACTTGTTGGTTAACGATGAAAACAGTATCTCATTATCGTACACTTTAGGCACAAAAGGCAATAATGATTCATAAAAACGCTCGGGTCCACGCCCAAACAAGTAATGCATGGGTATGGTAAATGAAAAAAGTGTTTCAATACCCCATGATCCATCCTTGAAGAATAAGTGGTTATACCTTAAGGAAAGATTCTCGCTTTCTGAGTCAATTGAAAATGGAGTTTCTACAAAAAACCCTTCAAAGTCGGATATCATCTGTAAGAATGAGGCGTTTTTTTTCCCTAAACTTACAAGTGTTTGTGGTAAATACTCATTAATCTCTATCCTACATAAGGCTATGTCTTCACGAATTCCTTTTTTAAGGTAATATAGAGAGTCGTTGATTAGAGAGGGATAGATTAAGTCAGCATCAGGCTGGTCGGCTACAGTAGTTAATTCTCCATCTAAATCACTGATAAAAATCTTATAACGTTCATCTTGTTTGGCACTAAAGTAGCAGGTTTCATCATCAAGCCAACCAACGCGAGTTATATTATAAATCGGATCAAAAAAACCAATCGTTTGTGGTGATCGTTTCAAAAACTTTTTTACGCGGATCATTCCACGATCAACAAAACTAAACCCGTTTTCGGATGGCAATACGGATATCGCTGATGGACTATAAATAAAAAGCAAAGCTTGATCGCTGGTGCATGCTTGCGGACTATACTTCCACAAGTGTAAAGACTGTAATGATTGCTGATCTAAAAAAAGTAAATCCGATCCTATTGTCCCCACTGGATAATAACAGCGAATTGACTCAAGTGCTTGCAAAGAAAAAGTAATAAAGAATAAGAATAAAAAGTTTTTTATCATACGTATCTCCTCTTAACAACCTAAAAAAAGGAAACATAGGTGTCAAATAAAAAACCATCGCACTGACCGAAGTCAATGCGATGGAAAAAAGGAGAGTAGTAATGAAGCCTAATTAATAAATGATAGCTATTTTTCAAACCATCATTGTTAATATCCAGTATGCCTGCCCCCCCTAAAATGTCAAGAGGGAAACTTTAATATTACTTAATAATAGGAATTTATTGGACCTTCTTTTCTAATAGAAAATTAAAAAAGGCCCTATTTGACGATCCAGTCGCTCATCTCTGTTTTGGGCTCTGAAAAATAGAAATTTCGCTATTTTTCAATAAAAGCATGGAGATAAGTGATTTTGAGGGAGACAGGATGGTATAAAATGCTAGAGCTAGGCTTAAAAAAGCTCCAATACTGCTATCTCAACATAAGTGTTATCAGGTCTTAAACCAATATAGTTTTATGCTCATTCTTTAATAGCTGGTCGAGTGGGCAGCCTTGTAGTGGTGTTGTAAAAATAAGCTGACAATCTAGCGATTGCAACAAGTTAACAAAGCGCTCAAGACGGGGTTGATCAAAGTCGGTCATAAAATCATCTAGCAAGAAAATACTTGGACCTTTAAGTCGAGCAAGAATTTTAATCTCAGCAATCTTTAATAAAAGTACTAACAGCTTTTGTTGTCCTCGCGATGCATAGGTCCGTGATTTTTTATGCTGAAAAATGATAGCAAAATCGTCCAAGTGCGCACCAAAAAGAGAACGCCGCATTCTATGCTCATCATGGTTAAGTTGTTCGTGCTCGCTTAAAAATGAGCTCAATGATTTTTCACTACTCTTTTTTTGATTATATTCTAGTTTTATAGAATATTCCGATCCAAAAAACTCTGTACAGAGATCCAACATCTCCTTTTCAAGCAACTCTAGATGCTCTATGCGCGTGGCTTGAACCTCTACAGTCTTTTCCCATAGCTGCTTAGTCCATAACTCATACATGTCTTTTGCACTTGGTTGCTGTAAAAGAGCGTTACGGTTGCTGAGAATGTTACGATACGTACGTAAAGCAGTTATTATCTTTGGATCATGCAAGAATATAAACTGATCAATAAAAGAACGACGCTCGTCGGGAGCACCCTTAATCAATTGAAGATCATCCTCACAAAGAGTCACAATGCGGAAATGATCAATTAACTCCTTGTATGAAGTAACTGCACGCTGGTTAAACTTAACAGAGCGTTTTTTATTTTGAAAGCCAACCGATAACTCGTTCTTCGTAGCATCATTATCAAAAAATTCCGCTTGGATAAAAAAATTATCATCATCAAAATTAATCAACTCTCGCGGGAGATGCGTTCTAAAAGAACGAAGGTAACATAGATAGTGTAAGGCCTCTAAGATAGAGGTCTTACCACTGCCATTGTTACCTTCAATTAAAATTATTGGAGCATCAAGCGCCAATTCTTTCTGCTTAAAGCAGCGAAAGTTCTGTAGTTTTAACTTTGTTAATTGCACAATTATTCATTTGCTGGTGATACCGGCATAACCAAGTATGTGGTATGATACTTTTCTTCCTTAGCTTCAAAAATGATCGGGCGAGAAGAGTTCTGTAGCCAGAATGTAACCGTTTCGTCATTAAAGATCTGAATACCATTAAGAATATACGGTGCATAAAAACGCATATCCAACTCTCCAACCTTAGAACCAGAAAGACTAACAGACTCATCCAAAGCTCCAACTTCTTTGTTCTTTATAGAGATATGTAATTTTGTCTTTTTAAACGCAAACTGTGTTGCAATAAACTGCCCAGATAGCAATACCGCGGATCGACGAAGCGCTTTAGTTAGCTCGGTCTTTGCTGTTTGTGCCTCTTCAAATCCTACTCTATCCATAATAGCTGAATATTGTGGAAATGAGCTTGAAAGAAGCTTGGTAAAGAAGTTAAATGATTCACCGGAAAATACCAACTGGTTTCCACAAAGACCTACAAAAATAGTCTTATCTTCGGTATTTTCAATGATCTTTTTCAATTCAAAGATTGCGCGACGAGGAAGCAACCATGACTTTGCTTCAGGAAGGGTATACTCAGAAGATTTAACTTGTACAAGACAATGGCCATCTGTTGCCGTCATCTTAAAGCCTTCGGAGTTAACCTCCAAAAACAATCCGTTCAATGCAGGATTTGCATTATTCTGTGGAATTAAGAATGCAACTTTTTCCAACATTGTTAGTAAGAAGTCTGAGTCTAAGTGCATCAAATTTTCAATACGCTCTGGAAACGGAGGAAACTCCTGTGCGTCCTTAATATTAAGAGCCAAACGCGCAGATCCTGATTCGATTCCAATATGATTATCTTTTAATACAAAGTTAATATCGCCATCTAATTCTTTAATTAGTTCAAATACTCGCTTGCCTGAAAGTAAAAACGATTCACCTTCAAGTGCGCTATTATCCAATGGACAACTATATTGTAAGCTAATTTCCAAGTCAGTACTCTTAAGGACTAACTCTTTGTGTCCCGCTTGAAACAAAATAGAAGAGGTCGTATCCAATGTCGTTCTTTTTGCACAAATCGGCTGCATGAAAGCGAGTATCGATGACAGCGATTTTTGATCAATTATAAAATTATTTTCCATGTACTTCAGCCTTTAAGATCTTTAAATAGATTATTCTCTTTAATAGTATATATTCTTTTTTTTTGTAAATACAATTTAGCATCACAAGATTAACGTTCAAAAAAAAACAAAACCAATATATCCCCCCTTTTTGGGTCTTAAGACTCCAAGGGCGTTCTATTGGTTCGTAAATATCCAAACCTGCCAACCACCCTTTCCAGCGGCCGGCCCCCAGGCGCCCCAAAGCATTTCGAGAGAAATTGCGAGAAGCCGAAGTAAGTTTCCACTTGCGCAAGGCTGCGAGCCAAATTTCTCTCCCCCAAATATCTATATAGCAAATACAACAAAACAGACTATCGCCCTTCTATTAAATAAAATGAGCGCATATCAACAGACGATATACGCTCAAAAAAAGCTTGGTTTTAAATTAAGCTTAACTAGTTTTCACTGCCTACTACATAAATTATGCGACTATTATTCTGTGCCAAAGTAGCGATCGCCATAGTCTCCCACTCCGGGAAGAATGAATTTGTTATGATTCAGTTTAGTATCTTCGCCCACGGTAGTTACTTGTACATTTGGAAAGGTTGTTCGAACTTTTTCAAGGCCCTGCGTTGAACTGATAACAGAAATAAACATCATTTGCTCTTGTTTTACATTCAGGTCAGCTAGCAAGTTCAGCGCTGCACAAGCGGTGCCCCCTGTAGCAATAGTAGGATCTAAAATGAGCACCTGATCATCAGGTCCGATAGTAGGAATATTATTATAATACATCTCAGGCTCAGCGGTTTCTTCATTGCGCTTAATACCTAAAAAACCAACGGCAGCATCAGGATAGGTGTCACGGAATACTGGAAGCATCGACATTCCAGAACGTAAGATGGCAACAAGCACCACCTTTCCTTCGTACTCGATACCTTCTGCTGTTTCCAATGGAGTTTCAACAGTAACCTTCTTAGTTTTTATAAAATTAGCTGACTCTTCTGCCAATACAAGTGCAATCTTGTTAGCTGCAGCCCTAAACTGAGCGCGCGAACTATCTTTATTACGCAGTCTAGTTAATAAAACCTGTTTAATTGTACTTTCGCTCATTACAATTCCTTTATCTAATTTAAAAAAAAAGTTAAACCAATAATCATAATAAGTATGTACACAGTGTTGAATTTACGAAAGTCATCATGCAAAATAAAACCTACAAGCTGTTTTTATACAGCATCACCCTTCTTCTTTTCCTTACTACTTCTATAACACCTAAAATTTATGAAACAAATAATTTTTCAGATGTTTTAAAACATGTAGATAGCGATACCCTCGTCTTATTAGATATTGATAACACACTCGCCAGACCCAAAGGTAATTGCCATATAGGTAGTGATCCTTGGTTCTATGACTTATTAAAAGAAAAAAAAGATATCAACCTAGCGCTTCCGGATTACTGTCTTGGGTCTGTTAATATTGACCTACAGCCAGCAGAAAAAAATACTGTCTCTGTTTTTAATAAACTTAAAAAAACATGTCCAACCATTGGGCTTACAGCACGCAACCTCTATATATCCAGTGATACCGTATTGCAGTTAGAAAAAATCGATATAAATTTTGACGGTGATAATATTCCTTCTCAAGAATCGGTATACTATTCACACAAGGATCACCCTTCTACGTATCATCATGGTATTTTATTCTGCGGAGTTAACGAAAAAGAAGCTGTTATTCCCTTTCTACTAAAACAGTTAAAAAAGCGTCCCAAGACTATCATCTTTGTTGACGATAAAGAAAAAAATCTCAAAACTGTAGAAAAAATTGCAGAAAAAGAAGGTCTTAAGTTCATCGGATTCAGATATGGCGCTTGCGATGAATATGTAAAAAAATATGATGCAGCACAAGCCAAAAAAGATTTTGAAGAGATTAAAAATAAGCGCTTACACAAAAAAAAGCGCTAGCGCTCATCTCGAAAAAAATCTAAGCGCTAAAGTGATAAGGCTTTCTTTCCTTGTAATAGCACTTTCTGTATTCACGCTAATACCAGGCAATAAACCTATTAAGAAAAAATCCGACAATATCAAAACATTAGTTGCTGATTTTGTACTACAATGGAAACAACTAAGACATAAAAAACTGCCGGATGTTGAATCTCCTACTATGATTATGGCTTTTGAGAACTTTAGCAAAGATCCTTGTACCCCCGATACACCAGGTCATAGGCTCATGGATCATTTTATAATACAGCAAGCCAATCAAGCTGAACAATGAACTAAGATCGAGGATGCTTTTTATTATACGCAGTACGTAAGTGAGTCATATCTACATGAGTATAGATCTCAACAGTCGAAAGATGCTCATGCCCAAGAATCATTTGCAAAGACCTAAGGTCTACACCCTTATGTAATAAATGGGTTGCTAGTGAGTGGCGTAATACATGAGGAGACATATAGGCTATTTGTGGGCATAATTTTTTAATAACCCGCCAAAATGCTTGACGCGTTACATGCTTAACGCCTTTATTATATATAATGGGAAATAGGTAGTCCGATGTATATTCGCTTTTATTTTTCATGAGACACTTTGGTCGAATTTTTTCTAGATATCCATTCAATAGAATAACCGTTGGATCGGGTAGCGGCACTATTCGCTCCTTATTCCCTTTTCCTAATACGGTCACCATTCCCATATCCAAGCGTAACTGATGAATCTTCATTGTAACAAGTTCACTCACTCGAAGCCCTGTAACATACATAAGGTGAATCATCATATAGTTGCGTTGCCCCTTAAAACTCTTATTTAAAGCTGCACGCTCAAATAACTCGACAACCTTGATCTCAGTTAAATATTTAGGTAGCTTACGCTCCTGGCGCGGAAAGATTAAGACTTCACCAAAATTCTGGACCTTATACTCTTCATGAATAAATTGAAAAAACTTTTTCATGCTAGAAATCTTACGCGACATGCTAGTGGCTTTTAATCCAAGGTTGCGTTTCAAATATCCTAAAAAACTCTTTAAGTGAATCTGCTTAATCTTTTTCAATGAATGAATTTTTTTTGATTTTAAATATAAAATTAGTTGTGCACAATCAGCACGATAGGCTGCAACAGTGTTCATTGAAACCCGTTGTTTAGACACTAAATAAATCTCAAATTGATCCACGGCGCGTTCAATCTTCATTATAGTTACCCTCTTTTGCTTACACCCTACCATATTGAATAGAAAAAAAACGATAGTGTTGAAAATCACTAAAACTTAATTTTATACTATACATATGATGGAAGTTTATTTATTCATTAGGAGTTACAATGAAGAATTTTGGATACAAAGTATTATTAGCTGTTTTATTTACAACATTAGCAACAACCCAAATAACCATGCCGATAAATCCGCCACCCGGGCCCAATGTACACATAGATTTGGGAGGTCTTGAAAAGACCCTCAAAGGTCTTAAACTAAATATAAATCTTGGAGAACTTTTAAAGGGCATCAACCTTAAATCGCTAGGCAACCTGGCCTCTCTCAGTAAGCTCCCCAACCTCAATATAGGAAATGTCTTAAAGGGGTTAAGCTCTCTTGAGGATCTTCAGGTAAAAATGCCAAACATTAAGTCTAATTTTATTGGTAACATTAAATCTTTAACAGACTTACCTAATATCAATATAAAAGATATATCGTCTAATCTTGGTTCTCTTGCAGAACTTACCAAGCTCAATATCCCAGTTGGCACCCTTGGTAGCTTAATGCAAGGTGGCTTTAACTTAAAAGGTCTAGCCGATAGGGTTAAAGGAATGAGCACTCTTGAAGCAAAAACTCTTATTAATAATTTAAAAAAGGGCCCCAAATCGATGGGAGCTGATGCAAAAAAAGCTATTTCGCTTACAAAAGAACTGACTTCTATGGCCACAACCCAAAACCTTGAGGCTCTATTAAAGCTTCTCAATAGAGATGCAAAAAAACTAGCCGAAGCTGCCCAAATGATGACTGACAAAACCATTCCGGCACCAATTAGAAAGCCTCTTGAAAAAGCGTTTAACTTGGTGTTCGCACAAGTTAAAAAACTAGTCAATGCAGAACTCAAAGCAATGACCGTTGCTGGCAACCTAACAGACCTACTTAACCTAGTAGTCCAAAATGAAAAAGATCTAGTATTAATTTATGCAACCATGATAGAAGAAACTATTCCAGCAACCTTAAGAAAGCCTCTTGAAAAAGCGTTTAACAAGGTCGTTGCTCGTATTAAAAAGCTAATTGGAAAAGAAGTGCTCGGTGCATCAGAGTTGAGAAAGCTTCTGGTAAGTAGCAGCTCTAGTGTAATTACTGATAACAATATTCCTGAGATAGTTTCTCTTGTTGGAAGGGTTTTAGATTCAGCAAATCCTAAGGCCATTAAGGAAGCCGTTTCAACAGTACGGCCAAAAATACTTAAGCTTATAGAAGGCCAAATTGACCGGCTTGATGAGCTTAAGGGCACGACTGTTCAAGTTGGAACCAAGCTTGACGAAGATGAACAAGAATTTATTAAAAAACGTCGTCTCATAACTAAAGGCGCTATTGAATCATTAACTGGCCTGAAAAATCTTCAACCCCATGAACTCCCAACTATTGCCATGTGTGCTAGTGGTGGTGGATACCGGGCAATGATTGGAGCCCGCGGCTTCTTTGTAGGAGCTGAAGATATCGGCCTAATGGATACTACCACTTATATTAGTTGTCTTTCTGGCGGCACCTGGGCAACATGGCCATACCTCTTGAAAAAAGCTAAAGACAAAGGGTTTAACACTAAAGATGCTCAAGCCAACCTTAATGATACAACATTCCCAAACTCGAACCCTTTCCTTATTGATAACATTGTAAAAAACACAGAAAAAGTTCGAGATATAGCAGCAAACTTCTTTACCAAATACTTTATGAACGAGCCTATTACGTTTGTTGATGTATATGGTATTTTAATTGGAAACGCTTTGTTAAGTGAAATGTTTGGAAACAATACTTACGAACAAGCATTACATGATATGCAAGCTTACTCAAAAACAGCTGAATCGCCATTACCAATTGGTACTGCTATCATCACTAACAACCGAGTTAAAGAATGGTTAGAAGTATCACCGTTTAGTGCTGGAAGTATATATCTCAATAGTTATGTTTCAACAGAAACGTTTGGTAGCCGATTCGACAAGTGTAAAATAACAACCGTCTTACCATCACAGTTTGCGGGATATTTCTTAGGCACTTTTGGTTCAGCATTTGCTCTTAATAGTAGTGACTTCTTGGACGAGTCAGGCTTACAGAATGAGCGCGCTATTGGGTTTTTGATAGAAAAAGAATTGGCTGCACTCAACAAGCTCTTAGATCTTCCTGTTGTTGGTGGTATTATTAAACGCTTAGACATTCCTCTTACACAAAAAGCTGTCCATCAGGTAGCAAAAAGACGGCCGCTTGCTGCTGAGTTGAAAAACTTTAGCTATAACTGTACAGGAAAACTCAAGAATGCCGAAAATCTTGTTATGGTTGATGCAGGCCTAGCCTTTAATCTTCCACTGCCTCCTCTAGTCGATCGTAAAGAACGTGAAGTTGATGTAATTTGTGTCATCGACATGTCTGGTGGGTTACAAAACAAAAAAGCCCCTGCTGGCGAACTACTAAAGGCTGTTAAGTACTTTGAGAAAAAAGGTATCCCATTCCCAGTCAAGGAATCAGACTTCAAAGACAAAAAGATTAATATTGGATTTGAACCATGTTCAGTCTTTAAATTCTCAGATGCAGAAATGGCTCTCCTAAAAAGAACTGGCCAAAGAAAAAACAACCTTACAGTACTCTATTTTCCTTGGTGTGCAGACATTTCCAGCTGTTATGATAAAGGTGATAAGTGGTGCGGCACCTTCAATTTCAACTACACCTCGGACCAAGTAAAAGAACTTGCAGGCTGCATGTCTGGAAATGTAAAGAAAAGTGAAGGAAAAATTAAACAAGCTATTATTGATAGTATCAAAGATAAAACCAAAACAGCATAATTATAAACTAAGTAAGAAAGCAAAGAGGTGGATGTACATCCACCTCTTTTTTAAAGGTCATATTTTCTCTTAATATGATTTGGCTACTAATACATCACGTTCACTATTCTTATCGCATGCAAAACAACTATCAAAAGACTTGTTCTTCAATACACAACGAATTGAACCCTTGAATGGCTTGAGTTTATCTTCACAGGCAATCTCGCCACACCAGCCAGTTTGATAAGCACCAGCGTCCTTATCCATGGCAGGACCAAAAGTATCAAGCTTGGCCTCATGCTTCCAGTGATCCTTTAAGCGCTTTTGAGCACGATCAAACAATTCTGTATGCATAGCTTCCAACATTCCACCAACAGCAGCATCGATCCCATCTAATTCCAGCGGTGTTTTTTCACCAGTTACACGGTTGCCCACCATGACAGATTTATTTTCAACATCACGAGGTCCAACTTCAATACGTAACGGAACACCCTTAAGCTCCCATTCATAAAACTTAGCACCCGGCGATTTAGAGTCATCTTCATCAAGCTCAACACGGTACTTCTTTGATAACTTACTATATAGCTCTTGAACAGCTTCACGAACCACTTCTTCAGAACCCTTACGGTAGATTGGAATAATAACAATTTGTATTGGCGCTACGCGTGGCGGCATAATAATACCCTTCTGATCACCATGCGTCATAATAACAGCACCAATCAAGCGTGTTGTAACACCCCAACTCGTTAAATACGGGTTTTCCAATACGCCCTCTTTATTCTGATACTCAATCTCAAAAGATTTGGCAAAATTACGCGACAGCATATGAGACGTTCCCATTTGCAACGCTTTGCCATCCATCATGATCCCTTCAAAGGTGTATGTCGCATCAGCACCAGCAAATCTTTCTGTCGCAGACTTCTCTCCAGCTATCACAGGGATTGCTAGATAGTCTTGTGCCAGCTTTACATACTCATCAAGCATCAGCAACGCTTCTTCATGCGCTTCTTCCTTAGAGGTATGGGCGGTATGTCCTTCTTGCCAAAAAAATTCAGTGGTACGCAAAAATGGACGCGTTCTCATTTCCCAACGAACGACATTAGCCCATTGATTGATTTTGAGAGGAAGATCACGCCATGACTTGATCCATTTGGCAAACATGTAATGAACAATAGTTTCTGATGTCGGACGAATTACTAATGGTTCTTCCAGTTCTTTACCGCCAGCAACAGTTACAATTGCAAGCTCTGGAGCAAACCCTTCAACATGCTTAGCTTCACGCTTCATGAATGATTCTGGTATCAAGAGCGGGAAAGAAGCATTTTTATGACCGGTTTCTTTAATGCGAGCATCTAATACTGACTTAATATTCTCCCAGAGCGCCCAACCGTAGGGACGGATAACGATACAACCACGTACTGGTGACTGCTCTGCAAGCTCAGCCTTGTAGACCACCTCGTTATACCATTGAGAGACATCTTGGGAAATATCAGGAAGTTTTTTCATATTTTTTCTTTATTTTTTTCATAAAATGACAGGTTCTTTGAGCTTATTATAACAGAAAATTTACTTTCTATCATGTCATTTGTTATCCTTTAACAAAAGGGTTATAAACAATAGGAAGTAAAGATATGTTATCAGTTTTATTCAAAGGTGCTCTCATAGGATTTGCAGCCGCAGCACCGGTTGGCCCAATTGCCATCATCTGCATACGACGCACCCTCACTGAAGGACGCTTATCTGGTATGGCTTCAGGGTTTGGAGCCGCTAGCGCTGATTTTGTTTATGCTTGTGTAGCCGCTCTTGGCTTTTCAGCCATATCTGACTATCTCACTGGACATCTATTTTGGATCAGATTGTTAGGTGGAATTTTATTATGTGCCTGGGGTGTACGAGCACTCTTCCTCTTTTCCAAAGATATACCATCGCGTCCAAATACCAAAAAAGTTATATCGTCCTATATCACTGCTTTTTTGCTCACACTTTCCAATCCAATGACCATATTAGTTTTTATAGCAATTTTTTCTACGTTTTGTTTGAGTGAAAGAAGTATCTATACTAGTCTTATTTTAGTATCGGGAATATTTCTTGGATCATTAGCATGGTTCTTGTTCTTAACAGAAACCATTCATTTTTTACGGTCAAGAATTACTTACTATGTCCTACAAATAACGAATAAAGTCTCAGGATTTGTACTCATTGGATTTGGCATTATTACACTTGCAAGCGCAGCACTCCATGTCTGCTATCTCTAACCTAGAAAGAAAATATGAACGACACAAAAACCACACTACAAGAATTAAAAACATTAGTTAAAAACATGGTTGACAAACGAGAGTGGTCACAATTTCATTCACCAAAAAATCTTGCCTGTAACATCTCTATTGAAGCTAATGAACTCTTAGAAAAATTCGTTTGGATCGACAGTAAAGAATCATATGCGGAAATGGATAACAATCGACAGGACATTCAAGACGAACTGGCTGATATTATCATTGCAAGTATATGCTTTGCAAATGGAAACAATATCGACTTAACGCAGGCTATTACTCATAAACTCGAAGAAATTAAGAAGAAATATCCTGTTGAATTGAGTAAAGGTAAAAAAGATAAATATACCGCATACAAAAAAATTAAAGATAATAGTTAAATTAAATTTTAGCTATCTATTAATCCTTGAGCTTGAACCTCTGGCTGCCTAGACAGATAATTATAAATAGCAGGATCTTTCAACCTCTTAGCGATCTTTAGTGGAGTATCGCCAAAATAATCTGGACCGGAATTAACCGGTTCACCACATTCTACCAATAATCGCACCAACCCTAAATTACCTTCACTCACAGGCCCTGTTAAACGAGATGTGCTAAAGCCAACTTTATATGGCAATTTAGGTGGCCACACAGCTCCTTGATTTAACAAATAACGAACCAATCCCTCATGACCCCATTCAACAGCGATATCTAATGGGGCTACATTTGTTTGTGACCTCACACATACTAATTTGTTTGCACTTTCACCCTGCTGTAATAAGGTTTCAACGTCAGCAATCTTTCCATCCTGCAAGGCTCGCAACATCGATGGTGCAGGGAGAGTTCTATTAGTAGCAATAGCATGGGCCATTTGTGTCTTATAGGTTTCATCCGCTGTCCGTGCCAGCTGTAAGGTTGTGCATCTTTCATTAAATGGTAGAGTAGTATCAACCCTAGCGCGAAGTAAAAGCCTTAAACTACCTTGATTTCCTGATCTAATACAACTAGATAAAAGAGTTTCTCCATCTAAACCAAAATTAGCTAACCCTGTATTGGTATAAACATTAACTAAGGCACCTTTATCTAACAGCATCTGAAGCACTACAGGATGATTTACAGCATGATAAATAGGCGATAACCCTGTATTGGTATAAACATTAACTAAGGCACCTTTATCTAACAGCCACAAAATCTTTTCTTGAACTCCTTGATCTCCGAGTCTTTCCGGATCACTTAATAACAAAAGAAGTGGAGTATTTCCACCAGCATCCCGTGCCTCTAAAGGGGGATGATCCATAGAATTTAATTCTTCAAGCGTTGTGGTATCAGAAGCCAACCCCAACACTTGGATACCCTTCCTTACATACTCTACAGCAAGAGGCATATGAATAGATTCAAGATATTCGACCAACCTAAAGTTTTCAGTATCAACCCCTAAAACATGTAAAAAACTTGGCTTACTTGGATCGGCTATATTAAAAATCAAGTCTCTATAACCCAAGTTTTGAACAATATCAAAAAATAGCTTGACAGGAGAATCATCCTCAAAATTATCTCTTAATACCGCATCAACATGAAATTTTTCTGCAGTATCTAAATAGCTATCATATGGGGAATTAAATCTCGCAAACTTATAAAACAAAACCCTAAATTGATCTAATGAAGGGCGTTCAGATTGCAACGAAAGAGACAAAAGCATTTTTCTCATATCTTCTATAGAAGTCACATCGGTATAAGTAAAGGGCTTTGTATAAATAAGACTATGAATAAAATCCTCGACCCTATTTGCCCCAACTTGACGTAACATAAGAGCATGACAAAGATTTCTAGGCTCTCTTGACATAGAAAAAAGCAATGACGGAAATAATAATAGATATAAAAACTTAAAATTCATTACTTGCTTTGCTCCCGCTCAAACTCCTCCATCATATCCGCCCATGATCTATTTGTACCTTCTCCACCCCAAGGAGAAAAACCAGAGGCCGTTTCTTTCTTTTCCTCTTCCCGCCTTTGCCTCTCTTCCTGCTCCCTCTGTTCAAGCTCGGCCTGTGTAATAATATCTGCTATACAAAAATCAACCACTTCTTGTGCAGCTTCTAATCTTTGCTTTTGTAATAGCCTCTCTTTCTGCTCCCTCTGTTCAAGCTTTGCCTTTTCCAGCTCGGCCTGTGTAATAATATTCGAATACTCAAGATCATCAGTAGGCAATATTTCCCCACCATCTTCTAATGCTGGCATAGACATCTCTTCCTCTTCCTCTTCCTTAACTATCACTTGGCGTGCAGCTTGTAATATTTGATATTCAGCTTTAGTTAAAGCGATACCTTGTTTACTTTTTTCTACAATTGTTGCAAGATATGCTTTCGCTTCTGCACGCATGTGAGCCTGTAAAAGCTGAACCCCCTTATACCCAAAATCACCTTTAAATACTCGCAACATTCTCTCATCAAATTTCTCTCGTCGTGGAATAGGCATCCAAATACGTGAGCTATTAGGTAATGGTAGATAATGAGATCGCATTAAAAACTCTAATGATTTTTCTTCCAATCCTTGAAACCCAAATGAATTTGATAAATTAAGTCTCACATATAACGCAATACGTTGATCAGCAGATACCACATGCCTCATCAATGAAAACATTTTTTCTTGGAGATCTTTTTCAAGGCGCACTGTGGATTCTTCTTCTTTCTTTTTTAAAACTAACAACCCTAATAACTCATGAACCTCACAACATTGCGCTAAAACACTGCCGTGCGCTTTTGCTTTATTCAGCCAAATAACAAGTCGCTCAGCATCACCTTGAAGCAGCGCAAACCTAAGCATTGCTTCATACCCCCACACATTGTCTTGCTTATCTGCAAATGCTGCCAATTTATCCCAAGCTTTACCTTCTTTATCAAGACTCAGCTCTGAGCCATGCCCTCCAAAATACGTTTCCCACATTTCTTCTGGCGCAGATCCAGCCTCTATTGCTCGCCTAAAACAAGCCCGCTCCCCTTCCTTATCCCCTTTATCATAATACATTTTTGCCAAACATAACTCTCCAACCGATCCTTCTATTTTTGCAACTTTTGATTTCATGCCCGACAACCGCTGTAAAACCGATCCTCTTATCTCATCACACTGCGTATAAAATGTCATAACCAATTTTAATGATTCTTCAGTTGGATTTTGCTCAAACCAATCTAAAGCAAACTGTACACCTTGCCTATAACTGCCAGCATTATAAGACTCTCTAGCGACAGAGCCTAAAAATAAACCTGCCTCACCAAAGAGCCCCTCAAAAAGCCTAAAAAAACTACCTTCCTGTTTCTCCATTTCAGCGGTATCAATAGTAATTTCTCCAGATTCTTCATCAATTTTTTGTACTTTATGCTTTATCCTCAACGCTTTTTCTCTTAACTCTTCAACTCGCTGTTGAGCCAGTGGACCAGTGGCTTTTTTATATGCCAACATAGCACTAACCAGATTATCCCATCCCTCAAGATTCCGTAAACAATCACCTTTATAAACTAAAGCGTCTTGATTTCCCAGCTCTGCTGCAGCTGTAAAGTGCAGTAACGCCTTATCCCAATTTCCTAACGCCAGTTGCAACTCCCCCATTGGAAACTGAAGATCGCCCTTTTTCTTTGCCTTAAACTTAATAGCTGCCAAGTAGTCCCGATATGCCCGTTCTTTCCCGAGCTTGCCACCAGACTCAGATGAACTAACAGCTCGACCCGTCAACGCCTTAAACGGATCTCTTGAAAACTCTCTCCAACGCTCAGATTCTTTTCCATTACTAAGAATAGCAAGACACCTATAAGCATCTACAGACTCTCTTGCCTCTATCCATCTAGACAGTTCTTGTGAAAGTTTCCCCTTAGCCGCAACCCCTAATAGACTCCACGCGGCTGGGGTGTCTTTCAACTCCAAGCTTTGTTGCGCAAGCTCCGTCGCAATTGCAGGATAATTTTTCCACACACTCCTACCACAAACCAATAACTTATTCGATGCAGCTTCATCCTTGCCATCAATTTCCTCCCATACTCCGGAAATATTAGGACCTGATGGACAACAAACCAACCATCCATCTTCTTTTTTAGTTAAAGAAGGTTTTCCAAATACCATTGGCAATTCGTGTTCACACATAGGCACTGGTTGTAACGTACCAAACTGTATGTACTCTTGTGGCGGCTTGGCCTCAACTAAAGATATTAAAATTAATAAGAAAAAATAAATAGAAAAACGTTTCATAGTTGCCTTTTATCACTGCTGTTTTAAATTAAAAAATTAACTATAATAATAATTAATTTAATTCATTTAAGCAATTTTCACAGCTATTATAGAAGCTAAAATCATTTTTGTTCTTTATGGAGATCCCATATTTGAACTTCACCACCCTGCAGCCCAACGGAAACAGATTTGCCATTACCACTAAAGGCCACTGATACAATGTACTTTTGAGGGCTTGTAAGCCTATGAGTCAGTCTCGCATCTGGTTTTGTGTCAGAAGCAAGATCCAACACTCTCATACCACCTAAAGCATGAACAGCTACCGCTAACCTACCATCAACGCTCAAGTGTGTTGGTTGTTCGTGTTTTTTCTTGTCATACTGAGGTTGTTTAACTGTATTTGGTGATGATTCATCAGGCCCCACAACCCTAACTACACCACCGTTATTTAAGGTCGTAATACCATCGGCTCCCATTCTGAGCGATGTAATGTTTCCACCACTCCCTTTAGACTCTTGTACTACCTCTCCACTTTCAACATCAAAAATCCGAGTCCATGCAAACGGCTGCTCTATAACATGAGTTCCATCCCTCATATCATCAGCAGTTGTCTTATATTCATGACCTGCAAATCCAACACTATATTCGTGTTCTTGTCCATCTCGACCATCGTGCACACGCGCGACACTACGACCACCAACTGCTAAAAACCGCCCATCAGAACTAAAGTCTGCGCAAGTACTGGCATTTTTAAATTTTCTAACCAACTCACCAGTTTCAACATTCCATAGCCGCACATCTCCAAAGGATACCCCTGCTAGTAACTTTCCCGTAGGATCATACAAAACAGAATCAATATTCTGACCAATCTCCCCATCTTCTTGTTGCAACGTTCTTAATAACTTGCCTTTAGCTGTACACCATAAACCTATGACTGCACTCTTCCCCATCTCCTTTGCACCTACAGCTACTACCTTACCATAAGGACTCAAGTCCACCGTCGTAATATCATAGCCTCGCCACAGTCGAGAGTATTTTGCTTTAACTGCAGGACCGAGATAAAAACGAGGGCCAGGGATCTTACTAGGTTCAGCATTAACATCCCAAAATTGCAAGCAGCCCTGAAGAGTTGGTGCATAAAGAACTCCGCCACTTACTGCCAATTTTCCATCATGGCTAAGAGCTACAGATCTTAAATTCCAACGAAACGAAAAAAGTTCTGGATTAAGGCATTTCATGGGCCTTTGAGTTTGATATTCAGGCTCCATGCAATAAATATTAAAACTGAAATTTGTTAAAATTAAAACTAAAAAAATACGATTCATTTTTTCTCTCTCCACATATCAACAGTACCATCCTTACTAAGTGCAACTAGGAGCCCATCAGAACCAAATGCGACCTCTCTCACTCCACTTCCTTCCACTGAAAGCTCTTGCAATGAATCTCGTGACATCCAGTCCCTCCACAAATAGATTGTAGATGCTCGAACTGCTGCAACCTTAGTTTCATCTCGACTCAACGCCAAAGAAGAAACTTCTTTTTCATTTTCTCCTGCAAAAAAAACTTCATCGGGATAAGGGCAACGAAGCTGCTGAACACACGCTCCACCCTTCTCGATTTCATGGATAGAAATTCTCGATTCACCCGTCAACGATACCATATACTCCTCATTTGGGCCCATATCATGCAATTTAACCTCAGGCATCTTGCGTATTATTGATCCCTGCGTCTTTCCTGGCACCCGCCTTTCATTTACCTGAAGGCCTTCTCTTATGAGTGGTATCATTATGTATTTTTTACCAACCCGTACATGACCACGTATATAACTAAACTGCTTTTTGCTATCCTTCTCAGCAAACTCACCTGATTCCTCTTGTGCATAGGTTGCCAGTTGCATGCCCATGCCAATTAAAAGTTTATTTTCGGGAGAAAAAGCTATGCTATGACTGTCGCTGTCCATCGCAATCCTTTGAAGCCATTGACCGGTTTGGGTATCCCATAATCCTGTAGATTCACAACCACTTGCCGCTATAATAGTACTATCGGGATTAAAAGCAACAGAATTCGCGTAATTCAAATATCCAAGCCTCGATGTATTAACGTAGCCAACCAGTTTACCGCTTTTTACATCCCACCATTTAACAAGTGCTTTATCTGAAGCTTTGCCACCAATCCCAACCAGATCACCCTTTGGGCTTATCGCCATAGAAGTAGCATTGGTCAGCACATCAGGAGCAATACGCCTGGTATGCTCATAGTTCATAGAAAATATTGAGTTAATAAAAAAAAGACTGCTAAAAAACAATAGTGTCGTTGTGCGGATCATAGTTGTTTTCCTATAAATTTCTGTTTTAACTTATTATTAATTATGATTCATGGTTAGCGCTACTTTAACCGCTTCACTTCATCAAACAAAGACTGCATAGTCCGTTGACGCAACTCTTCCTTGTAAAAAACATACATTCCAATTGCAACAAGAACAAAAGCAACCCAGAACGCATTAGATATGGTCTCGCCTAAGAATGCCCAGCCTAAGAAAGCAACCAAGAATATTCCTAGAAACTCTGAAAAAGAAATAAACGTTACACTATAGCGAGTAACTAAGATGCCATACATATTGTATGCGATCAAGCAGGTCAGCGTAACGTTTAATGGCAGCAACCAATATAAAGAAGGTGTCGCCAAGATCGATCCCCATGCAATAGTCTCAGTATATAAACCAGTTGAAACTGAAATGAGGCCACCAAAAAATAATAGCAAGCCGTTCGCCATGATCATAGAATAATGCTGAAAAACAACAAGCTTCTTCTTTGCCACAATACCCAGTACCATAGCACCAGCAGCTACTAATATAGCCAACTCAGGAAGCGTATTAATTAAAATATTATCCGATCGCAAATCATTATAGATTAATGGAATGAAACCTACAAACCCGATCGCCAACCCAATCCATTTATTACGAGTCATCTTTTCATGAAAAAATAAAAAACCAAATAAAGCTGCAATGAATGGAGAAAAATTATAAATAAAATAAGCCTTGGCTGCAATCGTTTGACTTAAACCCCAAGCCTCAAGGCCGTTAGTTAAAAAACCAGAACAAATAATAACAGCAATAAGGGCTAAGACATTTTTCTTTTTAATATAAAATGAACTTGGATTGAAAAAATAAACATAAGCAAGACACAATGTCCCACCAATGGTCATCCGGGTTCCTGCCAATAAAAAAGGTGGAACAAAATCAAGTAATGCCTTACTAACCACAAACGAACAAGCAAGTGCGGTTCTAAATAATATTATATAAATCACTTAATATATCCCTGTCGTAATTCTTCTTGATAAAAAATGTATAATCCAATAGAAACCAATACCAATGTAATAATGAAAGGAATACCAACAGGATTTCCAAAAAAGAAGTATTGTAAAATTGCGGCAAAAATTGGAGTCATAAAACCACAAAATGAAAGATAAGTCGTTGAATATTTTTTTAATAAATAACCATAAAGATTAAAACAAATAATATTCCCAACCAAGGTTAAATAAAATATATACCATAGTGCTAAAGGCCAATTGGATACAGGAAGTGGATTCCACGGTTCCCACGCTAAAGATGTTATCAACGAAAACACTCCTGATATAATCATAGCATAACCATTAATAACTAAAGGCTGGTACCCCCGGTCCATTACCCGACGAAACATAATCCAACCATATGCTGCTGCAATTACAGCAACAATCAAAAGAAGCTCAGGCCAAGACAAACTTAAGAAAGCATTAACTGGCATCTCTTGCGCTGCTGGCGCAAGCAAAATAGGAATAAAACCAAAAAAACCAAACGCCAACCCTAAGAGCTTTTTTGCAGTCATTCTCTCATTAAACCAAAGGTAAGCAAAGACAGCTGTAACAAATGGGGAAAGATTCCACAAGAGAGAAACTTTTGCACCGGTTATATATTGCAAAACCCAAAACTCTATTACATATGCAAAGAACAACAAAAAGAAACTTGTTTGTACGATTACCCACCAGTCCTTAGGCTTAACCCTTAATAAGGCTCTATCCTTAAACCACTGGTAACCCAATATTAAAAACCCTGCCAAAAACATTCGAATCATAACAAAAAACACTGGCTTAACATATAACACTGCTGCTTCACCAAATACAAATGTACTACCAAATAAAGCAAACAAAACTAATACTAAAAACATAGATTCCTCCAGCTAAATTTCTTCTCGCAGCCTTTTCTTCTCTTCTTGATGGAAGATTGCTACCCCAAATGCAACTATTATAAATGCAGTCCAGAAAGCCCACGTTAAGGTTTCCCCTAAAAATATAAACCCAAGCAACCCAGCAAACAGTGTCCCCAAAAACCCTGAAAATGCCGTATAAGTTGCTGAATAGCTTTTTAAAAGCCATCCATATAAATTATACCCTATAATACACGTTAACAGAACATTTACTGCAAAAAGAATATAAAATGTTGGATTGGCGACAATCACTCCCAAATCAAAAGACTCACTTAACCCGGCCGTAACCAATGCTCCAAGGCCACCACATACCATGGTTACACCATTAGCCATGACCACCGAATAATGCTGAGAGTAAACTAACTTCTTTTTAGAAATCCAACCACCCACGGTAGCTGCAGCCGAACATAAAAGCGCCAATTCCGGTAACGAATTCAATAAGGCATGCTGCGTTAGCAAATCATTGAAAATTAACGGAAAAAACCCACAAAACCCTACAAGCAATCCAATCCATTTATTACGAGTCATCTTTTCACTAAAAAAGAGATATCCCAATAGCGCCGCAAAAAATGGCCCCAAATTGTAAATAAAGTATGCCTTAGCCGCTACCGTATACTTAAGACCCCATGATTCAAAACCATTAGTAATATAGATCCCAAACAGCGCTGCTGACACCAAAGGAATAATATTCCTCTTAGTTATATAAAAAGCCGAGCGATTAAATAAAGCCGTATATAATAGCAAGATTACACCACCTGTCGTCATTCGAAGCCCTACCAATAAAAATGGTGGGACAAACCCCAAAAGAAACTTGCTTACAATAAACGATGATGCTAAAGTCAGCTGTAGTAACACAATTAAAAACATCTGTTTTCCTATACGGTTATTACGAATCTATAATTAACCAGGCTATACTATATATGACCTCTTGAACATACTATAGTAGGCCCCATTCAGACTGCAATAGATTAGCCTTGCCAACACTTTCTATTTGTAATATACTATTAATAGACGTATCAAACGTTCTGATTTGTGAGGCTGAAAACAAGTAACGAATGCATCTCTTTTCATCGGTAGGAACCCACTATCCATTAAATAGATTCTTCCGAATTTTGGCTTACATAGTTCAATTTAAATCTCGTATAAGAATACATATATAAAGGATAATCTCCGAATGACAAAAATGCATAAGCCCCATGGCGGGCGATCTCGTTTTTCTTCAAAATCGAAGTTTTCAAGTAATAACAGAACAAGAAGAAGACCTCGAACTAGTCCAAGTATTGATATAACCCGCTTTATTAATAAAGCACAGGAAGCACCTGCACAGCCTGAAGAAAATGTCGTAACACGACCTTTTGCTGAGCTGCCTCTTCATAAAGACTTACTTACTAGTATTGAACGACGTGGGTTTGCAACCCCAACTCCAATTCAAGATCAAGCCATTGAACAAGTTCTACAAGGACATGACCTTCTTGGTATCGCTAATACTGGAACAGGTAAGACTGGTGCATTCTTGCTCCCTATCTTACACCTGCTTCTTGGCAATCGAAACCAAAAAGCTCTCATTTTGGCTCCTACCAGAGAGTTAGCACTGCAAATTGATACCGAATTCAAAAAATTCGCTAAAAAATTAGACTTCTACTCTGCATTATGTATTGGTGGAACCAGTATGCACCAACAACATAAAATGCTTAGCCGTAGATTCAATATCGTGATTGGAACTCCAGGACGCGTTAAAGATCTAGTCGATCGACGTAGACTCGATATATCCAAGTTCGACCTTATCGTTCTCGATGAAGTTGACCGTATGCTTGATATGGGATTTGTTAATGATGTTCGAGAAATTCTCGATCAAACATCAAAAAAGAAGCAATCTCTATTCTTCTCAGCAACAATGTCTCCTCAAATCAAGAAGCTCATCGATGATTTCTCTAAAGATATTAAAACTATATCTGTTAAATCTGTTGAAACAGCATCAACAATTGATCAAGACATTGTTGAATTTGGTCATCCAAGTGAGAAACTAGATATTCTTCATGATATCTTGATTAAAGATGAAGTAGCAAAAGTACTCATTTTTGGACGAACCAAACGAAATGTTCAAGATTTATCGGAAAAGCTCATCAAGCGTGGGTTTAAATCTGCATCTATCCATGGAAACAAAACCCAAGCACAACGCCAACAAGCATTATCTAAGTTCAGAAATGATAAGATTACTATGCTGGTAGCAACCGATGTTGCAGCTCGTGGCCTTGATATCCAAGATGTTACACACGTTATCAATTATGATATCCCGGAATCTTATGAAGACTATGTTCACCGTATCGGTCGAACCGGTCGAGCAAATAAGAAGGGTCAGGCGTTAACATTCGTGCAAAAGAAAATCTCGCACGATAACCGTCCTCAACGACCTCATCACCAAAAAAGAAAGCCTGCATTTAAAAAATAATGCTCGCAAAATAACCAAAAAAAGAACCGATATGTTTTATACATATCGGTTCTTTTTTTTATTTTTAATAATTAGCCTTAAAATAGACCCTGATCATCAACCACGCGTATTGCCTCAATGCTCAACGCTTGACCTGTCTGGGTATCAACTTCAATACAAGCTCCACTCATCACGTAGGGAGGCTCTAAGTCCACCTCAAAGCGAACAGGCATCTGTGTACGCAAGTGATGAATCATAATATCTTTTTTCATACCGATCATAGAGTTCAAAGAACCGCCCATGCCTAGATCGGTCATGAATGCCGTTCCGCCAGGTAATACCCGAGCATCTGCAGTTTGAATATGAGTATGAGTACCCACTACAGCACTGACTTGGCCATCCAAGAATAAAGCTATACCCGCAGTCTCAGCGGTGGTTTCTGCATGAAAATCAACAAAAATTATATCGGTCTGATGCTTAAGATACTGCAAAAGCGACTCTATGGTCTTGAAAGGATCATCTAACTGCTCACGCATAAATACCCGCCCCTGCAGGTTAACAACAGCAACCTTATAGGCACCTATATTAATAATAGTCGAACCTGAACCAGGACACTTACTAGGATAGTTTGCTGGACGTAGCAAATTAGGCTGCGAAACGATATAGGGAAATATCTTCTTTTGTGCCCAAATATGATTACCAGTAGTGATAACATTAACACCCATCTCAAAAAAATGATCCGCAATCGCCGGTGTAATCCCGCGACCGTTGTCTGCACTGTTTTCACCATTAACGATAATGGCGTCAGCCTTATATTTCTCTTTAAGAGAACCAATATGTTTTTCAAACATTTTGATACCGGCAGGACCAACAAGGTCACCTATCATCAAAACTCGAATATTACTCATTAAAACCTCTTATTTTATCGTGCGTACTCTATGGCGCGTTTTTCTCGAATAACATTAACTCGAATTTGACCTGGGAAATTCATATCAGCTTCAATCTTACGTGCAATATCACGAGCTAAGATCGAAGTTTTCTCATCATCTAAATACTCTTCTTCCACCATAATACGTACTTCACGACCAGCCTGTAACGCATATGCCTTCTTAACACCATCAAATGAATGTGCTATATCTTCCAACTGCTCTAAGCGTTTGATATAGGCCGAGAACGTTTCTCTACGAGCGCCCGGACGCGATGCTGAAATCATATCTGCTATTAAAATAATAGGAGAGTAAACCGATGTAAATGGAACTTCCTCATGGTGAGCTGCGATTGCATTAATAACACGAGGATCTTCCCCTCCACGCTTAGCAATATCTGCACCAATTAAGGCATGTGGCCCCTCAACTTCAGCTGTAACCGCTTTTCCTAGATCATGGAATAAACCACCACGGAAAGCAACCTCGCCATCCAATGATAATTCATCTGCAATCATACGAGAGAACAAGCCTACCTCAATACTATGCTTTAACACATTTTGAGAATAACTGGTTCTAAAATATAACTTACCTAACGTCGTTACAACCTCAGGAGCAACACCTTGGAGATTATATTCTAAAATAGTCTCACGACCCTTTTCCTCTATAATATCATTGATTTCACTCTCACACTGAGCAACAGTATCCTCAATACGAGTCGGATTAATCCGACCGTCAACAATAAGCTTTTCTAGAGAACGGCGAGCAACTTCACGGCGTATTGGATTAAACCCTGAAATAGTAATCACTTCAGGCGCATCACCAATAACAAACTCCATACCCGTAGCCATCTCTAAAGACTTGATGTTTCGTCCTTCTTTACCAATAATGCGACCCTTCATCTCATCATTAGGAAGCTGAACCACCCCTGATGAATAAGGAGTAATAAGGTCAGACGTATAACGCTGCATTGCCGTTACAACAATATCAGAAGCGCGTTCTTTAGCTCGCTCACGAGCCTCGTCTTCCATCTTTTGAACCCACTTTTCATTGGCTAAACGAACTTCACCTTCCAGCGTATCTAATAAAGCATTCCTCGCTTCGTCTTTAGACATGCTGCCAATGGATTCAAGCTTAGTAATTAAATCATCATAGATCTTTTTTAGCTTGTTTTCATTAAGATGCAAAGTATCCATAGAACGCAATAACTCACGCTCTTTTTGTTGTAATTCATGACGAATGTCATCAATACGTGATTCTTTTTTTTCTAAATCATCAACCTTAGAATTAAGGCGATTCCGTAAGCGATCAACCTCAGATCGCTCCTTTTTGATCTCAAACTCAAAGTCTTTACGACGACGATAGATCTCATCCTTGATCTTTAATTGATTCTCGCGTCGCTCATTTTCAAACTCTCTTCGGTCATTATTGACCTTGTCCTTGGAAGCCGATAGCAACCGCCGTGCATTGCTAAGCTGATATTGTGCATAAAAAAATATCAGGACTCCCAACAGAACACTGAAAGCTGTAGCTGCGTAGAGTATATTAATAATCATTTAACATCCTATGTTCTTTTTCCTCATTCAAAATAAATTAAATACACATAAACAAAGGACATATAATGAAAAATTATTAAGCACACTTTTGATGGTACTCATACAGTACCACTTATAAAATTCACTTGAACCATTCAACTTACTCGAGAGAAGATTCTATTGTATCTGCTAATAATTGCACTTTTTGCTCAGTATCTTCTAAGTGTAAGAGCCGTCTTTGCATCCTTAACAACTCTTGAGAAAGCTGTAATCCTGTTAAAAAAGCTAGTTTCTTAACATCTTTCAAGTTGGTTTCTTCTGATAATATTTCCATGCACTGATTATAATATTCAGCTGCCTGGGTTATATCTTCAGCGGGTTCATCACTAATAATCGTATACGACTCTCCAAAAAGAATGATCGTATACTTTTTCATTGAATCAGCCATCACTAGTTTCCACTTCAACTAAGGAATCAATACTATCAATCAATCCCTCGACAAACACCTTTGCTTTTTCTTTTTCTGAGTCTAGCTCACGCTTTCCCTCAAGAATATTCGATCCCAAGAGATCGGCTTCTTTTTGTAAGCTGCTATTCTCTAAGCGCAGGGTTTCTACTTCTTCTTTCAAAGACTTAATCGTATCAACTAATGATCTGATTTTTTTTTCTAAAATGTCCAATGCTTCCATGTGCAACTCTCCTCTTTAAATTCATCAACTGCATATGAGCATATCTAACTCAACAAAAAAATATCAACAGTAGTTATTTTTTTGCGAGCTGAACTAATTGACCAAAGGCTTGTGGCTCAAAAATCGCAAGCTGACTCAACATTTTTCTATTGAGTTTTACATTAGCAGTCTTTAAACCATGCATAAACACACTATATGAAAGTCCATTTTCCTTAGCTGCAGCACCAATACGTGTAATAAACAAAGAACGCATATCTCGCTTTTTAAGCTTACGTCCCTTAAATGCAAATGCCATTGCACGAAGCAATGTTTCCTTAGCACGTCTAAATACGTTACTACGTTGACCCCAATACCCCTTGGTTTGCTTTAAAAGTTTTTTGTGTCTCTTGCGGGTAACTTTACCGCGTTTAATTCTTGACATTTATCTATCCCTATTCCATTTAACTTGCTAATAATTGAGTAATCGTCTTGTGGTCACTGGCTGCAATAACGCCCGCTTTACGCAAGTGTCGTTTCTGTTTTTGACTCTTACAACCAAGACAGTGGCGACGAAAAGCTTTTGCTCTTTTAATTGCGCCATTTTTCTTTTTCTTGAATCTTTTCTTCGCTGAAGACGAAGTTTTCATTTTAGGCATATTTAATCCTTGTTTTCTATCTTAATGTTTAAAAAAAATTTTATGATTTCAAAAAATAAACTCGTGACCAAAATGGTCCTGATCTCGAGTCTTGTTCTTGAGATGCATTCAACTCGTTATCCTTGAAAGTCTTTGTAACCTTTTCAAAAATAGCCGGTCCCAATTCAGCCTTACTAGCATTTTCACGACCACGGAACATAATTGTTACCTTGAGCCGCATGCCCTTCCTTAAGAACTGCATCCCCTGATTAAGCTTAGTCATATAATCATGCTCGCCAATCTTAGGTCGAAGCTTAATCTCTTTAACCTTGATTACCTTTTGCTTTTTCTTAGATTCAGAAAGTTTCTTTTTTTTCGCATAAAGCTCTTTTCCAAAATCCATGATCTTTGCAACAGGAATAGCATCTTTCCCCTCAGGCGAAATCTGAACTAAATCTAATCCCTCGTTCTTAGCCAGCTGTAACGCTTCACTCTTATCGATAACACCAAGATTCTCACCAGTGCTAGTAATAACCTGAAGCTTTATTGCTCTAATTTTTTCGTTAATTGGTAGAACTTTATCTTTCAAAGGTATCAATCCTCATTCTTATATAACTAATATTTTAGCGCTATGCTTTATCAAATTGTTCTTGCTCGACCTTAATTGCATCCATAACAGCCGCACGTATCTTTTGTGCCTCTTCTGGCTTATCAATCAAATACGCATGTGCCTGGTCTCTTCCCTGAGAAATCTTAGATCCCTCATAAGAAAACCACGCACCGGACTTTTTAATAATCCCATACTGCAAAGCCGCATCTAATAAATCTAGCTTTTCACAAATTCCTTTATGAAACAACAAGTCAACTTCAGCCTTTTTAAAAGGAGGAGCCAATTTGTTTTTCACAACCTTCACCACAATTCGATTGCCCACATGAACTTCCTGCTTTTTCAAGCTGGCTATTCGACGGACATCCAAACGAAGAGAAGAGTAAAATTTCAACGCCTTACCACCAGTAGTTGTTTCTTTAGGTCCAAATGCCATTGCATTAATGTTCTGCCTAACCTGGTTGATAAAAACCAACACCGTATTAGATTTGTGAACAATTGCAGTCAACTTTCGTAACGCTTGTGACATAAGTCGAGCTTGTAGCCCCATATGCACATCACCCATATCTCCTTCAAGCTCAGCTTTTGGAATAAGAGCAGCTACAGAGTCAACCACAATGATATCAACAGCATTAGAACGAGTAAGCATTTCAACAATATCTAAAGCCTGCTCTCCATAATCTGGTTGAGATATAATAAGATCATCAACCTGAACCCCTAGCCTTTTGGCATGGGCAGGATCTAAAGCATGCTCAGCATCGATAAAAGCACAAATTCCACCTTCTTTTTGAGACTGCGCAATAACATGCAATGCCAAAGTCGTCTTACCTGATGCTTCTGGTCCAAATATTTCAACAACACGCCCTGTTGGTAGGCCACCTATCCCAATAGCCTGATCAATTAAAATCGAGCCTGTAGAGATAGTTTTAATCTTCTGATTACCATATTGACCAAGGAGCATAACAGAACCTTTGCCAAACTCTTTATCTATCTGAGAAAAAGTTACCTCAAGGGCCTTTTTCTTCATAGAGAGCTGGTTTTCACCTTCAGCAGCTCCAACATTTTTAGTTGCAGCCTTAATTTTTTCCTTCATACAGTCTCTTTTTTAGTAGTGTGTCAATTTATTATTTACTTTAATTGTAGCATTTTGTAGCAAAGAAGCAATAAAACCTTGCTTTAGGAGAGTCTCCTGCTGTTGCTGTAATGACTGCCCCAGTGCGAGTTTCTTCTCACTATACTTCTCTTGATTGAATGGCTCTACATCCAATAATACCATGAGATAGCCCATTTCAGGAGTTATATCCTTGCGAACCATATCTTTCTGAGTAATTCCCATGAGTGCTTGGAGTGGAAACTTATCCTTTTGAAGGGCCTCAAGCTTCTTCTGATCCTCGCTATTGATCAGGCCTGTAGTCTTATATTGCCCGCCCATCTCAGTAGCAACCTTAGATAAAGGCTTGGTCTTAGCAGCCTCTTGAGCATTACTAACAGCCTTTTTCATCAATGCTTGAGCTTTTGAGCTATAGAGATCCTTCTGAACCTGAGCTTTCACTGAATCAAATGAAGGCTCTTTACTCTTCTCAATATTAGTCACTTTAAGAAGATAGCCATCACCGCTATTAGTATATCCCACTAGGCCATTGGTCCTTTTGACCTCAAACGCCTTTTTAGCATATACATCATTGCTTTCCTTGGTTACAACGTAAGTTGCCTTTTTACCATGTTTAACATCAATAAACTTCTCAAGATCTGCTATTTCTCCATCACGGTACTGATTGATAACTCGACGTTGAGCCAAAGTAAATGCTTTTTCAAACTTAGATGAAAGCAATTTATCTCGAATTTCACCCTCTACTGACTTGAGAGGCTTATACACCTGAACCTTCTTTGATTCTCGCTGATAGATCTCAAGACCCTCTGGTGAGTGAATGATTGGAGTTATTTCACTATCTCCTTTAAGAGCAAATAGTGGCTTTTCTATCTTTTCATGCAACTCTCCACGCTTAACCCAGGTCAATGCGCCTAAGCGAGTAGCGCTATCTTTATCTTTATCAATAGACTTGGATTGAGCAACAGCACTAAACGTAGATGGGCTCTTGGTCAATGCATCATGAATCTTTGATGCCTGATCTCGAGACTTGGTAGGATTCTTTTCATCAAATGGCAAGAGAAGCTTACGAACCAGAACCTGAGTTGGAGATTCTACAAAATCTTGTCGCTTGTTGGTATTATAATAACGCTCGATCTCTTTTGCAGGAACCTTGATGCCATAATTTACCGGATTAAATTCCCAAACAGTGATACTGCGTTTTTCTGGAATCCAGTACCGTTTTGATAACTTATTTTCTTGAGCAAAGAAAGCCTTTAACTCTTTATCGGTTAGAGCAGTCTTTTTAGCCTCAGTTAAATATTTGCCTACAGGAAAGAAAAGAACTCCATAATTCTTATTTGCAAACTGTTGGATATAAGCATTCTTCAACATAAAGTTTGGAACGTATAGACCAGCTTCTGCCATATCTAATACTTGAGAGTTTTGCATACGAGTCTTCATATCATCTTCAAACTCATCCAAGGTCGCATATGGAATCAACTGCTGAAGTGCTCGCATATCAATATTTCCAGCCTCATCGACCATCCCTGGAGGAAGCTGAGCTAAAATTTGAGCTACAACCAACTCATTAGGAACATCAAGATTTAACTTTGAAGCCAATTGCGATAACGCTTCGGTAGCAATTGCTGAATGGCGGGCTTGTTTTTCTGGTTTCGCATCAAGTCCGGACATCTTGATTAACTGTTGTGCCATTTCTGGACCATACTGCTCAGTTAACTGCTGCAACATCTGTGAACGCTGCAAACGATGCTCTGCAACTACTCTTTGAAATTTTGCAGGCGAAATACGATAATCATTCACCTCGAATACCCAGTCTCCCGTCTTACCCTTAAAAGTTTTATCTAAAAGTCCCGGCAACACCATAGCCAAAACAAATAAAGCCACAGCTATCCCCATAATAACTCGAACTATTGGGCCTTTAAGCGTCGAACGCAATGTAGAAATCATAGTCAATCCTTTTATTGTTTATTAGATAAAATCTGAATATCTTTTAAGTTTTCTGCTCGTTTTACAATAGAAACAATACGCTCTAATTCTTGCTTACTATCGTATTTTTGAGTAACCACTTGGAACCAGGTAATAGTTTTACCCTTCTTGTTCTTACTTACTCGTGTTTCTAGTATAGCGGGAATGCCAAGAGATGTAACTCGCTTAATAAAATTTTCTGCGTACGGTTTAGAACCAAATCCAATTAATTTAGCATAATACACCATGTCAGGAACAACAGGCTTTGGCGCAGGAGCAACCTCCACGGCTTCAGGCTCTTCTTTTGCTACGCTCTCATCCGACATGAGCGAAGTAATTGCATCTTCTGCCTGTGGCTCTGGCTTTTCTTCCTCATTGCTCAGGGACTGTCCATACATAGAGTATAACGAATGTTGGGCTTGATCGACAAAGGAGTCATTGACCACTGTATGCGCAAATTCTTGCATTGCCCTCTTTTTTCCTATCATGTATCCCGAAATAAAAATGATTACCCCCAAAAAGAGTAATCCGGCAATAATCCAGCTTGCCTGCCGAGTTTCAAACACTAGTTTGTTTTTATCACTATTTGTTTCCATCATTTCTCTCTTTTTTTTGTTTATTCAACGCAATCAATAATTTTTCAAAATTTATCAAGGAAGGCGATTGGCTTAAATTTATTTCTTGAATTAAGATATCAGAACTATTTTGAGCATCAAGTTTTTTTATCAACATTGAATTATAGGCGCACTGGCGTTTGGCATAATGTCTCGTGCGTTTCTGGATAAGCTCAATAAGCTTGTGCTGATCTCGTTCCGATTCTGGCGTATCTAAATATTGAAAGATATCATCATACCCTATTAATTTCTTATGACGCAAAAAAGGCTCCCAGGAAGTTCCTTGTAGCTTCTTTACCTCTTCAATCCATCCTTCGTCTATCATTTCATGGGTTCTTGTATTTATGCGATCATAGAGTTCCGGTCTATCTCGCCCAACAAATGCAATAACTGCAGACGCTATAGGATCAAATGTCGGCTTGCATTTAGATGGCAAAACCCCTTCCTGCTTCCAAATATCTAAAGCACGATTAACTCTATACGTATCATGGCGATGAATCTGGCCAGCTCGAACCGGGTCAATCTTATAAAGTTGATCCCACAACCCTTCAGAGTTGTTATCATTAAAAGATGCTTCACTTGATTCTTGTACCGGCATCACAGCCTGGGGCGGAAAGAACAATGAATTAATATAAAAACCAGAACCACCTACTAAAATAGGTAGCCGCCCCCTTTGTAAGATATCTTCAACGATTTCCTTCAATCGCCTACGATACTCAGTTACCGTAAGACTTCGAGGTTCATCAAGAAGATCAAATAGATGGTGAGGCTCAGTTACACCAGTTAAATCTGGCTTAGCTGTTCCTATGCGCAATGGCGCATACAATTGCCCCACATCAATGTTTACAATTTCGGACGGTACCGTTTGAGCAAATTTATCAACAAAACTACTTTTGCCTACTCCAGTTGGTCCAGTTACAATCAGGATATCCACAACGTTGTTCCTCGTAAGATCAAATACTACCTCTATCTTACAACGTTGCTATAGAAATGTTAACTCCTGTAGCAGGTGCTGTGAATATCGCCCGCACTTGAAAAACAACTTCCTCTGGTCTACGACCCGTAACTAATGCTATTTCCTGAGATACTAACTGTTCAGTTTGAGATAGAAGGTTGCGCTCCCCGAAGGACAGCTCCTTATGTATAGAAATATGTTGAATGTCACGATAAATAGATGCAATCTTCTTCAAATCTCCAGTCCGCAATTCTGACTGATAAGACTTGTTTCTCTTATTCCAACTGCTCGCGTTTAATTCATAGGGGTGTATTTTTCGTGGCGGATCCATCAACAGGGTCAAAACCTCTTCTACAACTTCGGTAGAAACTAACATCCTGATACCAATAGAATCACAATTGTTGGCAGGTACCAAAATAGTCATCTCTTTTGTTAAGAAACGTAATTCATAGAACTTACTGACATTTCCGGCAACTGATCTCTCAAGAATCTTTGAAACCAAAGCAACACCGTGCCCTGGATAAACTACTTTATCATTGAGCGCTAACACAAAACTTTCCCCCTTTTTAAGGAAAGGTAAAATACTATTTTTCCATAAGCTTTACCCGCACAAAATAAGTATAGCAGAATTTTGGATAAGTGCTAATCATCAATATTTTCTTGCATAAGAGAAATTATTTTACCGCGTTTGTTTATACATCAACAACTTTCAAAACGCCTCCTCTTTTTCACATAGTCTTACGTCTTGATTAACATGTTGCATTTCCATATTATGCAACAAAATGCATCCATTTTTTACAAAAACTATAAAAAACTCTACAATGATATCGTAGGGTTTTTTCAGTACAATTTTTAAAAAGTTTTTATACATGCAACATTATACTAAGTACAAGCAAGGGGTCACCTGGAACGCTATTGAAGCAATCGTGATTCAGGGTTTACTCGCAGCAAACCAATTCTTACTTTTCCGGGTATTGCCCACAGATTTTTACGGACTAACCGCTGTAATCTTCTCCCTTATATATATTGCCCTACCAATAATCAATCTTGGGTTTGATGCATCATTACCCATTTTTATCAATAAATACATTACCAGCAAGTCAGCCTTTACACGGCTCCTTATTCCACAAGCAATCGCCCAGCTTGCCTTAATTACCTGTGCTGGAGGCATATATATAGGATGTATTAATAAAATCAGTGGGTATTGGTTCTCTTCAGTCAATATTCTTCAGCTTCCGAGCTCATTTTTCATTCTGGTGCTCGCCATCATCATCGCCGAATCTATGAAAAAATCACTTCGAGCCTTCACGCACGCTTGCTTTTTAAATAGACCGACCATGTTTATTGAACTCAGTGCAGTATGGGGTTATATGGGTCTAGTCTGGGGAATGTATTTTATCAACGGCTCTTTATCGTTGTGGACTATTTTTATTCCACTGTTAATCGAATCATGCTGGAGCTCTGCCGTCCTTGTATACATAATTATGACACAACTATATAACAAGTTTTCAGCCGCCAAAAGCAGTGTAAAAATTAGCTTTACTCGTATTTTTAAAAACAGGATTTTGGCTTATATCAACCAACTCAGTATGATATTTTTTACACGTAATTTTTTAATTCCTTTTTTATCTTGGCTGTTTGGACTCGCTGCAATTGGTGCCTTAAAATTAATCAGTGAATTAGCGATCTTTGTTCTGGTATTTATAGAAAAACTTTTCGGAACCACCGGCAGCGCATTATTGGCACACGTAAAGTTTGAACCTCTCAAAAAAAGACGAGAAGCTTTTACCCTATTAGCACAACAACTTTTTTTTGTTTTATTCGCCATTATCATCTTTTTAGCGTTTAATGGACGTAGCGTATTTTGTTTATATTGTGGCCCGATTACCGACTATTATTTAGCTCTATTATTTTTCTTCACTATCATCTTTGAAAATATATTTTTAATGTATGAGCGGTTTGCCCTCATCGAAGAAAAAATCTACATTACAATCCTACTCAACCTTTTAAGTGCAGGCATTTGCTTCCCTCTCGCTATCTTCCTTAACGCGTCACTACCCGCAACAATTATTGTAATTATTGTAACACGCATCATCGCCTTTTTAATATTAAGTCTCATCTATCTGCGATGCTGGAACATTCCCCAAAAAATCAAACTCAATATTCCATTACTTTTTCTGGTTGTTCTTATAAGTTATTTGTTGTTTTGCTTTTTTAACACTACGCTCATTCCATAATCGTAGCCCAAAGATTGGAATAACATGCAACTAAAAACAGTCGACTCTGTCCATAACACCTTCCATCATGCGATCAATTGGAACGCACTGTTATTTATTGTAATGAATATTTCTTACACTATTATCTCAACTACTTTTTTCTATCGTCTCAGCTCAGATCAATATAATATGTGGGCCAACATTAATAGCTTTATCTATATTATTTTACTGTGGTGCGATTGCGGTTTTAGAAAATCCATTCCACTGTATTTACCTCGCATTGAAGCTAATAAACAAAACTTGAAAAACTTTACACGCATTGTTTTAACGATACAACTTATAGCCTGCTCTCTCGGCTTGAGCGCACTCAGTATAATTTTATACCAACTTACCCAAAGTCTGATCTTTGTCGGCTATGGCCTGTGTATCTTTTTACTAGAAGCACCACTGGTAATATTACAGTCTCTCTATCATGGGAAATTTCTTAACAAATCATACAATGGTATTATGATGTCCCTTATTATGGCCGAATTAAGTGGAATGTCATTACTGTTTTTCATTATCCCTTCTTCAACAATTTTACATGTATATTTCATTTGCAAGATTATCTTTCTTATATCCTCCAATGGGATCACCGGATTTAAACTTATTAAATACTTTCGCTCAAACAACACAACAACCTCCTCCTCTGCAGATCAAACCATTAAAAAGTTTTTACATCATTCAGCAACCATGTGGTGGACAACCAACTTACGCAGTTTAAGTGAACGCAATATTATGGTTCCATTCTTAACGTTTACCGTAGGACCCAACCTTGCTAACATATATAAAATCGGTAATGACTGGGCGCTCTTTATTCAACGCGCTATCATCAAATCTATTGGAACCACAGACATATCTTTAATTGCCCACATTAATCATTTTTGCAATTTCCACGATATCAATAAAATATTCCAAAAAATTATGATCAAAATTATAAAGATGACCATCCCATCCATACTCATTGTAGGGCTCTCTATCATCTATCAATCATGGACCGGATACTCCTTAAATTTTATTGTTTTCCTTCTCCTGATTATCTCTTACCTCATTGAAATCTTACTCAGCCCCTATCAACGTATCCTGGAAGCCCAACAACACTATAAATTCCTCTTTTTCACTCATTGTACCTACCTGCTCATCCCCCTCTCCTATCTCTTGCTCAGCTATAAACCCTGGAACCTCATTAACCTACTTCTGATTTTTATGATCGTTAGAGTATTTAATAGCCTGCTAAGCTGCCTCTATGCCAGCTGGCTCTACACGCTCTCGATTCCACGACTATCCTTATCATTAATACCAAGACACTTTTTTCCCCCTCGCCCAAAGCGCCAAAACCTACATCAGTAAGTACTATTAACCCAACAAAAGCCCCTCTGTAGCCCATTGACTGCTTGAATACTTAAAGCTATACTGTACTTAATGAAATAAAAAGTAGAAAAATGAAATAAAAAGTAGAAAAAAGACACATAATTAATGGTAAGACCCTAACTATGCTCAACTTTAAGCACATACTCTTAGGTTTAATAATATTCAGCACTGGCCAAGCTAATGCCCATATACTCTTTGATGCTGCCCGAACTGGCAATGTAACGGTAGTACAACAATTTATTAAAACTGATCAAGAAGTAACCGATGCAGAACGGTATGTTAATTACTTAATAGCTGATCGTGTGTTATGGATCGCTCTTAAAAGCGGTCAAATGTCAGTGGTCATGTTTCTTCTTCAGCAGGTTCTTGTTGATGTTAATCTTCAAAATCCATACAACTACAAATCGCCGCTCATGCCAGCTTGTCAATATGGTAATTTTGAAATGATCCAATACTTAATTTCTCGTGGCGCCCTTGTAAATTTACCAGACAAAGAAGGTATGACAACATTAATGCTAGCCGTTGAAAATCACCACCTTCATATTGTACATTTTTTACTCAACCATGGAGCAGATACAACTTTAGTAAACAGTAAAGGACAAACAGCCTTAGGCTTGGCTGCAGAAAACAACTTCTTGGCCATATTCAGCTGTCTCGCACACAGTAAGAATATCTCTCAAGTAGAGCTCATAAAAGTTTTAACTGAATATCCAAAAATGAATTTTTTGTATGCAAAGCAAAATAAGACACTTGTGAATAACTTCCAATCAAACAAAGATCAAACCAACGGTCTTCTTGATCTTTTAGATTAAAAGTTAAAAAAGTTATATATACAACCGCCGATATTTTATAAAAAGTCGGCGGTTTTTCTTGACTCTTTCGTTACAACCTTTATCCTTTTTTTACATATTATGCAGCGAATTTTTTCAAAAATAATTTTACATAAAAGGATAGTCCATGAAACAAACCCTAATAAGATCCCTTCTTGCACTCTCTTGCATTGCAACCCTTACCTCAACACCAAAGCAATTCATAGATAGATCAGAAATTATTCAGTCGTCCGAAGAAGGATATATGACAATAGTACAAGACCTAGTAGAAGAACATAATATCAGCGTCAACACACGAGACGATGAAGGACGCACTCCTCTCTTGGCTGCAGCATCAGCAGGTCAGCTTCTCGTTGTGCGATACCTTGTAGAACAAGGTGCACATGTCAATCCCCGCGATAACAATGGAATGACTCCACTTATGTGGGCTATTTGGAACGGGCATGAAGATATTGCCTTATTTTTAATCGAACAAAAAAGCAATGTAAACATCCAGGGTGATGACGGGTTGAATGCATTAATGCTAGCTTCTTGGAAAGGGTTTAAAAATGTGGTTCATTCAATCTTGCAAAAAAAGGTTGCTATAAATTCTCAAAACGATGTTGGGCTTACTGCACTTATGGCTGCCTCACAACAAGGCTTTCTACCAATCGTCAAAGCCTTAGTAACTGCAGGCGCTGATGTAAACGTTATAGACCCTGACGGCAAATCTGCACTTACAGTAGCTCGAGAAGAAGGGCACCTTACCATTTCTCAATTCCTTCAAGATAATCAAGCCGCACCGGCACTTCAGCCAGTGATAACATCAACCGCCGCAACAACCAATGGTACTCCAACACATAAAATAAAACCATCAACCTTTATGATGCTTTGTGAATGGTATAACAAAAAAACTATTAAACAGTAAAAACTACGCCCCATTCGCTAAAAATGAAAACCACAATACGTCTTTTAGTAACTTTTTATCTGTTAATATTTAACAATCCCATTCATACTCAAATACAACCTAATAGTTTTGTATTTAAGGCCTTAGATAATAACGATTTCTCGACTATTAAAAGTTTTATTGCTAATGAAGGCAACCCTAATATTCTCGACGATCTTTCATGGCCGTTACTCAATCGCGCCATTGATCAAGGAAGTATCGAAATTGTAGAACTTTTGGTTGAAAGTGGTGCTGTCGTTAACAACAACAAGCAAGACCGAAACGGCTCCACCGCTCTTATTGTTGCTGCACAAAAAGGAAGCCTCATCATAATTCAATACCTACTAGCACATGGCGCAAATATCTCTATGGGTGACCGAAATCAACGCACGGCACTCTGGTGGGCAGTCCACCATGAATATTTCACTCTAGCTCGCTACCTAGTTGAGCATGGTGCTGATGTAAACGCTAGGGACTGCCGTAATGTTTCAGCCTTACAGTGGGCTGCACGACATCACAACGCTCCTATGGCCACCTACTTGATTGAGAACGGTGCTGAGGTTCAACTCGACTTCATGAGTGATCCTCGCATTGCTCTTCCTCTTACCAGCTTTGTATCAGCAAATAATCTTGATATGGTAATCTACCTGGCAGAGCATGGTGCTGGAAATCGAGATATCCAACAAGGACTTAAAAGGGCTCTCTGTAATAACTTTGAAGCTATTGCAACCTACTTACAAAGCAAGATCGACAAAAAAACAGCCTAACACTGCCTATAAATAGGCCGTTAACGATACAATCTGTAGCGTTACATGAAAAAACTATATATACTATGCAATAATAAGTTAACTATTTTTAGGATTAAATATGAACAGAGAATTAGTTGTGTTTTTCGCCCTCTTGGCACTAACCAGTACAGTTGATACCTATGGTCTTAAAGCAAAAAAGCGCCGTCTTTCGACACTTTCCCCAATCTCTGAGTTACATTCAGTTACTGATTCTGATTCAGGCAGAGCAAGCCCAACAAAAGTAGCCACTTTTAAAGCAATTGTACAACGAGAAAAAGCTTCTTCCACCCTTGATACTCTCATAGCAAGAGCAACCTCGGACCCTACCCATCAAACTCTTTTTTTCAATCCAACACAACCTGCAGACCTCAGCATTGTTAGATTAATAGGAGTGGACGGATCTGTAGACTCAGCAGGGTCACTAAGCCTAGCCGAACTACTTCAACGAAAAACCCGCGACGCTCAAAGAGCTCTCGAAAGTGCAAAAAAAGAGGATGAGGAGTTGCAGGATTGGCAGCTAGCTCGTCAAAAAGGGGACTATATCTCCTTACGAATAGACACTCCAACCGAAGAACGACGAAAACAATTAGTAGCCTATCCTGAATATCTTGAAAAAGCGCTTAAATATGTTCTTGGAGGAAAAGCTCTTTTTCGGGCGATTGAAGAAAACCCTGAAGAGGTTCCTGGCCTACTTGGTACCGGAGCAGACCCAGGAGCATATGATAGCACCGGAAAAACGGTTCTATCTGCATCAATTCAACAGGGTGCACCCACAACCCAATCCCTACTTGATGCTCGACAGCGAGAAGCTGCACGCAGAAACATGAGAGTTTTTCATGGAGATCTTCCCGACATAGAAACTGGAAACAGCCCCCTTATTACGGCTACCCTCCAAGAAGACGAACTTGCCGTACATGCCTTACTCAATGCTGGCGTTGACCATTGCTACCAAAATGGTGATGGTGATACTGCTGCAATGATAGCCGCTCGACTTGGCAATCAAACCATTCTTGAAACTCTTTTAGCAAGGCATACACCAGAAGAGCTTCGTCTTTCTAATAAAGAAGGCCGAACAGCGCTGAATGAAGCCTCAACAGAGCGTGGGCAAGAAGCAGTCAGACGAGCCCTTCTTAGTAGAGTTTCTAGAAGTATTTTTGATTAAACGATTTATCCCTGAGAACCAATCTTAGACGCTGCTACAAAAGATTTAAAAAGTGGATGCGGCTTAAACGGTTGCGATTGAAACTCTGGATGAAACTGGGTACCCACAAAAAATGGATGGTCCTGGATTTCAACAATCTCTACCAAATTGGTATCCGGATTAATGCCTACTATATCCAATCCCTTTTTTTCTAACAGATCCCGATAGTCATTATTAAATTCATATCGATGCCTATGCCTTTCAGAAACAACATCTTCACCATACGCTGCATGAGTTTTACTACCAGCCTTTAATTGAGCATCATAAGAACCTAAACGCATGGTTGCCCCAAACTTCTTTTCATTAACATTGGAAGCCTGTAAGTCATTTAATTTAATAATAGGATCGGAAATTGATTCATCTATCTCTACACTCCCGGCACCCTGAATGCCTGCCACATTACGAGCAAACTCAATACAGGCCAACTGCATACCATAGCATAATCCTAAGTATGGAATCTTGTTCGTACGAGCATATTCAATAGTACGTAAAATTCCCTCAGTCGAACGACCACCAAATCCACCCGGCACAACAATACCATCAAATTTTTCCAATTGGGATATCTCTTTAGGGTTATCCTCAAACTGTTGCGAATTGATCCATGTTAACTCAGGCTTAACACCCTCAGACCAACATGCGTGCTTGATAGCCTCAATAACTGATATATAAGAATCGGCAAGATTGAAATCTCCTGTATCAAAATATTTTCCCACGACGGCAATCTTAAGTGGCGTTGTAGCTTCTCGTATTTGCTTGACCAGTGCCTGCCATTTTTTCGTATCATTTTCTTTAGCTGATAACCCCAGGTCATCTAACAACAAACTATCTAAATTTTGCTGTGCAAATAAAGTAGGAATACTATAGATTGAATCCACATCAGGAGCAGCAATTATGGTATCTTTTTTTAGATTGCACATATGCGCAAGGATTTCTCGACGCTTAGTGTCCAGTTCTTGCTCTCCACGCGCAATAATAAAGTCTGGTTGAATACCAGCCGAGTTCAATGTTCGAACTGCATACTGAGTCGGCTTGGTTTTCATTTCACCTAAGTATGCTGGCAATGGCAAGTAACTTACTAACACAAATGATACATCATCGGGATTAGCCATTTTCATCATCCGCGCAGCTTCTAAAAAGAGAAGCAATTGATATTCACCAACCGTACCACCAAACTCAACTACCGTTACTTCGGCATTGTTTTTCTCTTGTGCCAATTTAATACGACGAATAATCTCATTCGGAATATCCGGCACCACTTCAACGTCTTCACCTTGATACTCTAAATTCCGTTCCCGCCGAATAACCTCTTGATATACCTGACCCGTTGTTACATAGTTTAATGCAGTCATTATATTACCCGTAAAACGCTCGTAATTCCCTAAATCTTGATCAGCTTCTATCCCATCAGAACCGATAAAAACCTCACCATGTTCTGTAGGTCGAATAGTTCCAGCATCAATATTAACATACATATCACACTTAACATTAGTAACCCTAAATCCTCGTGCTTGCATCAGTGCCGATATTGATGCCGCCGTGACACCTTTTCCAACACTACTCATCACTCCGCCAACAACAAAAATAAATTTAGGTTTTTTAAAATCCATGATCCCTCCACATAAGTTTTTATATAAAAAAGCATATACAAAAACAAAAAAAATGTCCTAAAATAATGAGCATTTTTTAACTTTTTTTTTAAGGTAAAAAACTCTTTTACAGAGCCTTGACTATTCTTTCCATTCTTCTATTATTGTTATGTATGAATTGCCACATGTACTTTTGTTTTACTAACCCCTAAATTTATAGGTTTTTTTATGAATAAGAAATTTTTACTTTCAGCATTATGCGTAACATTGTTATCTTCAAATATTAGTATCCATGCCGGCGGCATTGAAGAGGGAGCAGAAAAAGTTGTTAATGCAGCTGGAGAAGTTGTTGAAAGCGCACTTGAAAGCAATGCTGCAGAAAAAAGCGCTAGCATGTTCGCTAAATTGTTAGGACTTGTTACAGGCGGATTCTCACTCGCTGCAAAACCATTTGTAGCTGTTGGAAAACCTGTTGTAAACGCTGGAAGAACTTATGCAATTGACCCTCTCAATAAATATGTTGGATCTCCTGCTTTCAATGGTGTAAAAACAGTTGGAACTAAAGTAAAACCTGTTGCAACAAATCCTTGGGTTATTGGTGTTGTTGGCGCTTCAGCTCTTGCTTATGTTGCTTACAAAGTTTATGAAAATGGTTACGAAGAATCAATGCGCAACCTTGGTGATACAACAAGCAAAGTTGCATCCCATAAGAAAACTTTAGCTGCTGGTATCGCTTCAGCTCTTGCTGGCGGTGCTTACTGGTACACTCGCTAAAATCTAGCGACAATAATTTTCTAAAGGAGAGAGCCCCAAAAGCTCTCTCCTTTTTTTTGATCAACTGCCAAACTTGCTACCACCCCTAAAGACACTGGATAAGCCGTGAGGCTGTTGACGATTGTCCACCTTCCTTTATTCTTAATAAAAGTTACCAAGCTTACATTACAATCTATTAATCACTTAAGCCTGGAGGTTTATTATGAATAAAAAATTAATTCTTTCTGTCCTGATTACATCATTGACCCTGAGCATCACACAAAATACCAATGCGTCAATCACGAGAGGAGCCGCAGAACTATCACAAGTTCTTTGGGTTCATTCCAAAGCTGCTATAGGATGGACAGCTAAGCACGCAAGCGAAATAACCACTTCTACCGGCAAGTCTATTGGGGGTTCCGTATCAAACCTTAGTAAAGTTACTTTTACTAAAAGTAAGATCGCAGGAACAGCTACCTGGGCCGGCCTCAAGACTGCATTCTCTACAACAAAAAAAACTATAACGCCAGTTATAACCAATCGCACCTTTGTTTACTCTGTTGCCATTGCAGGGCTCAGCGTTGCTGCCTATACCGTCATTAAAAAACGTAAGGCGATCAAAGCAAAAGTCACAAACCTTAAAAGCGCCCTCTTGGATGGCATTCTCGCGAGAGCAAACCCAAAACTTACACCACCGGCATAGGTTATAAAACAAAAAGCTTTTTATTACGCAAAACAAGCATCATTTCACACAGAAACAATCTCTTTTCAAAGAGCTTTTACTGCCACAATCCCCACTTAAGCAATCTACCCACCCAGACGACCTATTCCACACAATCACCATTCAGACAAATCTTTTCACACTGAAAAGAAACCAATACTATTGAGGCAGTTGACTATTATATACATTTCTTTATTATTATTAATAGAAATTGTTGCAACATTTTCTATTTTATTAACCCTTAAGTTTGGAGGTTCTTATGAACAAAAAACTAATTCTTTCTATTCTTCTTAGCTCAATGGCTTTTGGTCTTTCTGCTAGTGAAGATGTTGCTGCAGAAGCTGGTAAAGAAGTTGCTAAACAAGCTGGTAAAATTGCTAAATACTTAGTAATCCCTGCTAAAGCAACTGCTAAAGCAACTGCTAACGGAGCTTTAACTGCTGCTGACTACACTGTTGGTTTTGCTGGTTATCAAGCTAAAACTGCAGGTTCTTACCTTGCTGGGAAAACTGTTGATCTTGGAAAAGCTTCTTTTGCTGCAAGCAAAACAGCTGGAACATGGTCATGGGATTCACTTAAATCTGCTGTTTCAAAAACAGTAGAAATCGCAACTCCAGTAGTAACAGATGAATTATTTGTTGGTAGTGTTGTTTGTGTTGGCCTAGGTTATGTAGCTTACAAAGTTGCTCAAAAACGTGCAGCTATCACAGCTCAAGCTAAAGCTCTTTACAAATCTGCAAAAGAACATTCAACTATCACAGCTTGTACAGCAACTGCTGCTACTGTAGCTGCTGTTGGTGCGGGTGTTGTTCGTTACGCTAAGTAACTCTACTTAGTCATTGCAACGATTTAAAATAAGAGAGGGTGTTTTCATCCTCTCTTATTTTTTTGTTTAATCGTTACTTCTTGATACCCTCTTGCGATGCAAGCTTCGCTCGTCTTCTACGAATCGCTTCCTTGATGACGTTCTGTATTACCGGAATACTTTCTTTCATATTAGATTCCGTTAACCCGGTTAACAGATCAACCTGCTCTTCATTATATTCAAAGTTGAATGTATGACAAAAATCACCACTAGCACAATCACCAGGATCAAAGTCAGCACTATAGTTATCGTTTTTGAGACGAGGTAAATATACCAATATTGGTGCATCGACATTATCGTCGTAAACAGAAATAATATTTTCATGACTTGAGTCAGCATCAATCGTTGGGATTGGAATACCCCGCTCAGTAGCATAACGAGTAATACTCCTTAATTCACGACCTTCAATCTTAGCAGAGCTATCCAATATAATAATAACATCAATGTCTCGACCTTTTCTTAATAGTGGTGGTATTGGTAAATTGAAGTCGATACCCGCATCAATTAAGGTTATTCTTTTTTGACCCGTCAAAATACTTTCACGCATTCCATAACTATAGTTGTAGAGTTCTGCAGGACTCAAGCGCATATCCTTCATTGATGTCTTCATAAGAATCTTGACCAGCCCCTTTAAAACAGGGTCCTTAACAAACCTACCCATATGATGCATAAAGTCAGTAAGGTCTAGCTCGAATGCTGAACCAAATATCCCAAGGTAAAACCCTAGAGATTGTTCGGGAGCAAAGTCCTGAGATAAACCATTTTGAAACTTTCTACCAAACGACCAGGTGGGTATAGCCATCTGCAAAAATTCACTCCAAACTTCATACGGAGAAACCTCAAACCATTCAAACTTGCCATTGCCCATAGGCATAATAGATGAATAAAGAGGAAATGGATATATACCCGTCTCCATCAACATCCCCTGTGAAGACAATACTGCTTTTTGCCAATACTGACCTAAATTACGCAACATTACCTCGCCCACAATGAACCCCCAAAAATCAACCAGCGATAAGGACTGACCATAATAAAACTTAGTCATAAGGTTTTCTGTTGCCAACTTAACACTAAGAGGATTGAGTGACACTGAAAGACCAGTCTTGAGCTGACCCTTTAACCTACTCTTATAATCCTGCAAGACCGATACCCCATCTCCAGGATAGCTATCGGAAAAAATAGACCCCATCAACCACGCTGAACCTGATAATGCTGAGGCATATAGAGTACAATCTAAAAGACCAGTCTCGGCAGCTCCAAGCAAAGACCCTAAGGTACACAAGGCAGCTCGAATCCCACCACCACTGCCACACAAAGCAATACGAGGAACCTCATCATCCTCTAAGGGCTTATCGAGCCTTAAAAAGCGTTTAATTCCCTTTTTTACGCGAATAAAGCGCTCACGCAACGAAGCTCGCTCCTCAACCGAAATATCTGTTCCTTGACGAACCTTGGCCCTATACGACCCATAAGGGTCCCTAAGTCTTATCGCCTCTTGTTCCATCTTAAGATCTTCTGGATCCATTAATAACTGCGCGGCCTCAAGATATTCCTGTATAATCTGTCGAGCCAAAAACACATCCCAAGGCACATCACCCTTATACAGCTGCCTGTATAAGGCGAGATTCTCTATATCATCATCTTTAAAACCACAAGCAACATCACGAGCACCTATTGATAGTGCCAGCAGTCCAATCAACCATACAAACTTCTTCATTATGCTCCTCAATTTAGTACTAACCTTACCGCAATCCTAGTAGAAAAAAAGTAGAAAGACAACCTGGAAACATCTAACAATATCCCTTGTAGAAAAGCTGAGTGTAATTGACTAAGATTATTTTAGTGATATAATTGACTCAAGATAGAAGTTTTGCTTATAATAAAACTATTATTTAAATATTATAAATATCAAAAATGAGGGCTAATTTAGATGGCAAAAAAGATTATTGGTATTGACCTTGGAACCACAAATTCCGTAGTTTCTTTCATGGAAGGTGGCCGAGCGAAAGTTATTCCTAACAAAGAAGGTTCTAATACTACTCCATCAGTCGTTGCTTTTTCCAAAGATGGAAAACGTCTTGTAGGGACATTGGCAAAACGACAAGCAGTGACCAACGCTGAAAACACTATTTTTTCAGCTAAGCGATTTATTGGCCATAGCTATGATGAAGTAAAGTCAGAACTAGATTATATTCCTTATAAAGTAATCAAACGCACTGAAGGTGATGCTGCTTTTTCTATTAATGATAAAGAGTATACCCCACAAGAAATTTCATCCGCTATCTTAAGCCAACTTAAGCAAGTAGCCCAAGATTATATTGGTGAAGATATCAGCGAAGCTGTTATTACAGTTCCTGCATACTTCAACGATGCTCAACGACAAGCAACTAAAGATGCTGGTAAGATTGCTGGCCTTGATGTTAAGCGTATCATTAATGAGCCAACTGCTGCAGCTCTTGCATATGGTGTTGATAAGAAAAAAAGCGGAACCATTGCAGTATTCGATTTTGGTGGCGGAACATTCGATGTTTCGATCCTAGAAGTTCATGATGGCGTTGTTGAAGTTAAATCTACTCACGGTGATAATCACCTTGGTGGTGATGACGTTGATCAACTCATCATTGGTTACATGATTGAAGAATTCAAAAAAGATCAAAACATTGACCTGATTCAAGATAAGATGGCACTACAGCGACTTAAAGAGGCTGCTGAAAAAGCTAAAATTGAACTATCTTCAGTACCTGAAACTGACATCAACCTTCCATACATTACTGCAGACGCAACAGGTCCTAAACACTTGACCATGAAGATTAGCCGTTCAAAACTTGAATCACTCTGTGCTTCTATTTTTGATCGCTTACTCAAGCCGTGTCAACAAGCTATGAAGGATGCTGAAATCAAAAAAGACCAACTTGATGATATTATCCTTGTTGGAGGTTCAACCCGTATTCCAAAAGTACAAGAACTTGTTAAAAACTTCTTTGGTAAAGCTCCAAGTAAGTCTGTTAACCCAGATGAAGTAGTTTCTGTTGGTGCTGCAATTCAAGGTGGTGTATTAGCTGGTGATGTAACTGACGTTCTTCTTTTAGATGTTACTCCTCTCTCTCTTGGTATTGAAACCATGGGCAGCATTGTAGTAAAACTGATTGAACGTAATACAACCATCCCGGCAAAAAAATCTCAAGTATTCTCTACAGCTGAAAACAATCAGACAGCAGTAGATATTAAAGTTTATCAAGGTGAGCGTGAGTTTGCTAAAGATAACCAACTGCTTGGTGAGTTTAAACTTGACGGAATCCCTGCCGCTCCTCGTGGCGTTCCACAAATCGAAGTATCATTCGATATCGATGCTAACGGAATCGTACACGTATCAGCTAAAGATAAAGGAACTGGCAAAGAACAGAAGATTACTATTACTTCTGGCGGTGGATTATCTAAAGACGAAATCGAAGACATGGTTAAGCAAGGAAAAGAACACGAAGCTGAAGATAAAAAAGCTCGTGAAACTATTGAAAAGCGTAACCGATTAGATAGTACTATCTTAGAAATCGAAAAGACTCTTGCTGAAAATAAAGACAAGCTTGAAGCTGACGATATCACTAAGACTGAAGAAGCTGTTGCTAAAGCTAAGGTTGCATTGAAAGAGCATGAAGACAATGCTGAAGAACTTCAAAAAGCAACTGATGAACTCGTACAAGCTTCTCATAAAGTAGCTGAGATCTTATACAAAAAAGCACAAGATCAAGAAGGTAAAGCTTCAGAAGAAGCACCTAAGGATACTCAAGAAAAAACTGATTCTGATTCTTCAAACTCTGAAGATGATGCAATCGATCCTGAGATCACTGATCAGTAATTGAACAAACTAAAGGGGCTGATTTCTCAGCCCCTTTTTTCTTTACTATAGAATTATTTTATAGCTTTGCAGCACAAGACGTTACCTGCTTCTCAAATTCTTTTTGATAAACTTCTGATGCTTTCTGTGAGTCTTTAATATATTGTGCATACCGTTTTTTAAACTCAGGCAATCCATGAATGCGCTTGTTTGTATTCTCATACCACGTACGATCTGCCTTTGTCCATTGAGAATTAGAGTTGTCCAGTTTCGTTCTACGCGCTAATTCTTTCTTTGTGTATAATCTATTTGTAAACGCTTGAAAATCTTTCTGCATTTTATTTTGAGCACTTATAAACTTATCTATAGTTTTTGCCTCAAAAGCACACTTATTACAAACAACACAACCTCCACCCTCTAAAATATCCGGATACATCCCTTTTGGAAGCTTAGCCCCACATGGCCCCACATGCCTTCTCTTGGACAGCTATTTGTTTTTGAAAGTCATCCCTAACACTTTGGCTCTTCTTTTTGAACGCAACAAACTTAGGGTTTTTATTAAGTCTCTTCATAAGAACACCCCATTGCTTGTAGATCTTATCAGCTTCTGCCTCAGAAGTAGCACCACCAGCCTGCTTTTTTTTGAATAACACTTTTTCTTTTGGAGTTAAAAAAGCTTCGAAAGCTTTCCGGCTTGCCTTTTCATATTTATTGATTTGAGCATGAATGGATCCTGCCTTAGCAGCTTCCGGCCCACAAAGCCCACACACATTACACCCCCCTTGCCCAATCATAGAAGCTTGTTGAATTTTAGGATTATTATAATCCAACTGCGCATACATCATTGAAACACCCAAAAAACTGAGCATCATAATTATTATTTTTTTCACTTTTCAATCTCCATTTTTAATAAACATTTAACAGCACATTTCACAACACCGCTGTAAGCTTTCTTCAGGCCCTGAACAGTTGGCTGTCTTGCACGAACCAACCCTTACATAGGAGCTACAATCTCCTGCTACCACTGATCCTACTAATACAAGCACAATAACAAAAAATCTTGCATTCATTTTATGCTACTGCCCTTCATTCCCATACCAGAAGGTCGTTTCCAAGGATAGGAAGACCACTTCTTACGCTGATGGTGACCATTATGCTTAGGAAGTAAAACATAGTCGCCATACAATACCGACACAAACAACCCCAAGAGTACAATAATTTTTTTCATTTACTTTTCTTCCTTCACTCGGACCGGATAAACATAAACCCTTGAGTTGTTAGAGTCATCACCCCGTATAATACGAGACCACCAAGGCCGATCAACATGCGAATAAGAGAAGGTCAATGCCGTTTTGCCAGGACGCATAGCTGTAAACTTGAATACCCCATTATCGCCGTTTTCATGAAGTGTCACATATGGTCGATAGCTAAATCGTGAAGACTCAAAAGTCCACTTCCACTTATTATCTCCCTTCTTATGCGGCAATACCACATTAAACGTCTCCCCAGCTGTTACGGTTCGTCGCTGCTGTATTTTAGGCATCCGAACTCGTGACTCAAGGCTTCCAATAGCTAAAAAACTTAAGAATATTGCCAACAGACTCTTTTTCATCAATACATCTCCACATATATAAGGTTTTTCATTAATATCATTATGACAGCTTTGGCAGACAAATTGCAATACTATTTACAGGGTCCACGCGAATTTATTTCATAGTGAATTGCCAGGAAACGAAACCACCCTACAGTACGCGCTATTCGTTTTTATAAATTAACAAAAATTAGCGTATGCGTATTAAGGAAAACCGTTAACAATGTTTAATTTTGGAATATTGGGCTACTTGTGGCTGACTTTTTGCCTACACACCTTGATATCAAACCGAGAAAGAGGCATTTTTGGGGTTTCTGCAAACAATTGGTCGCAGCGGGCCTGTCGTCTGTTAATGTCTTGTAGCTGCTGATCAGCGGTATCGATCAGGAATTGATGATGGCGCTGGAGGGTACGTAGCTGAGTATCGACAGAGTGAAGCTGATTCTGAAGGGGTAACATCCTAAATTTAATATCCAATGCACGTTTATCCTTATTATAGGCACGAGAGGCTTGAGATCGTTTTTTTGGGGCGGTGCCACTTAAAGCAAGATTTTTATCCCACTCTTTCTTGAGATTGTACAACTTCTGATTATATGAACCGGCTTGAAGTGACTTGAGTTTTTTCGCGAGCTTTGATCGGTGTTTTCTTTTTTTCTCTATTTGCCGATCATGATGAGCAATTTCATGCTTGCTGACCTTATAAGCATCCTTGACGGCTTGTAATCGTTGCTCTTCCCTTTTTAAGCGGCGCGCCTTAGGTGATAAAGGATATTGCATTATTATTTTTTTGGTCCGAGCCTTTTTCAACTGAGCAAGCTCAGCTTCATGGGCAACAACATGCATACTCATAAGAATCGTTATTAAGCAAACTTTTTTAAACATTACTATTTTTTCCTCTTAGTTCTTTTATAATTTTAGGCATACTATAAATTATGCCGGAGCTGCTACCGCTACCAGTTGTTCAATATCATGAAGTACAAACTGTCGACAAAGAGCAACCGAAACACTCCCCGCCTTATCAATACAAAAACTTATTTTACTAATATGTGGAAAAATCCAACTACCCACCTTAGCTTTTATTCGAAGCATTTTTAGTTGTTTTTGAATGTTTTCAGGAAGCCATTTTTTAATAGGCTGTATCGCATTTAACATTTTCTGATATTTTTCTAAAAAATCGGCAAACTGTATCGCATCAAAATAAATACATTTTTTCATATGCCCAATCCAAAGATTGTCTTTAGGGCCAGCAATTTTTAAAACCTTCTTTAAAAATGTTGGGGTCTCTTGGCTTTCCGATACCATACAAAAAGTATACTTATCATCCAGCTCACAAAAACCAACCGGTCCTGCAAATCGACATTCTTTAACTTCATAATCGGGAATTTTGTTTTGCATTGTCTGAACTAAATCGTCAACCTTATTCTTAACCATTTCCACCAAATTAATGCCTTCTTTTCCTGCGCCTTCAGCATTGATGTCAACTAAGTCCTCCATGCCAGAAAGTCCACTTACTATGAATAAACTCACTATTAAATAGTTCTTCACCTTGCTCCTTTTATGCAGCTACTGCAATTCCTTCTGATCTCGGATCAGAGATCCCCCAAATAAAACCATCATCCATTTTTTCTAATGCTTGAACTGTACCAAGATGCGTATCTTCTTGCAATACATGACCCTTTTTCATCAACATCTCTTGTACCTCCTTGGATAATGCACCACGTTCATAATAAATTTGATTAGGATCATATTGATGATGAATCCGTGGATGGACTACAGCATCGGCAAGACACATCTGAAAATAAAACCTATTCACTAATGACTGCCAAATTGCAGAAATAATTTGCGGACCACCAGCAGCACCAATGACAATACAATTCTCACCATTACTTTTTTTTATAACGGTCGGCGTCATAGAACTCAATGGTCGTTTAAGCGGTTCAATTTTATTTAGCTCCCCCGTCTTAAGTTCAAATCGATTACGATAATTACTATTAACAGAAAAATCATCACACTCATTATTCATAAACACACCGGTTCCTTTAGGAACAAATCCAGAACCAAACTTACTGTGCACTGTTAATGTCATTGAAACAGCATTTCCATCCGCATCGATAATAGAAATATGTGTCGTATCGGTTCCTTCTTTATACGTTTTCTTTGGCAGCTTTGGCAACTCAAATTTATCTTTATTAAAAAATTTCATCCACCGATTCATAAGATATTCACAGGATAATAAATCTTTCAGTGGAACCTTCACAAATTCTGGATCTGCCACATAACAGCTACGATCCGCAAACGCCAATGCTAATGCCTGTGCCATTATATGCCATGCACAACTATCGCCAATATTAAAACAAGCCTCTTGGTGCTCCTTGAATGCTCCTTCCATAAAATGAAACAGCTGCAAGAGGGCAACCCCGCCGGCTGATGACGGGGGCATTGTTAGAACTTTATATTCCTGACACCTACCATATAAAGGCTCTCGCTCTTTCACCTGGTAGTTCAGCAAGTCCTCACGAGTTAAAATACCGTTACTGTTTTTAATTCCTTCAACAAGCTTCCTTGCAACTGGTCCTTTATAAAACCCATCTATCCCATATTGTGATATACGTTTTAATGTCTTTGCTAGATCTGGCTGCTTAACTAATTCTCCCGGTTCTTTAATTTTATTATTCACCCCTAAAATATCTCGTGCTTCTTGATTCATAGTCTCCCATTGCGCTTGTGCAGAAAAGTACATATTCCCAGTCATCTGCGTCCCGTCCCAAGCCACCTTAATTGGGCGTTGTAATAATTTCCGCCTATGAATTTTTCCAAACTTATTGTGCATAGATAATAAACCATGAACAGTACCGGGAACACCACATGACCGAGCACCAAATAACATGTTAACACTCTTATTACCAACACAATTCCCTTCATCTTTCAAAATGCATGATGGTGCTGTTTCCCTAAAATCAAATGCAAATCCATCGCTCCGTCCTGCTGGACAATACAACGCAAAACCACCGCCGCCAATTGAAGCATAGTGCGGCCTAGTTACTGCCAACATAAACGCTATCGCCACAGCAGCATCAATGGCATTACCACCCAGTCGCAAAATTGACGTCCCCCAACGTCCTGCTGCAACGTCATCGCACACGACCATCCCACGCCCCACTTTTCCAACAACCGGACGGTTCCTGCTTTTATTAAAATTGGTAGGATTATATTCTAATGGTTTAGGTGCTCGCTTTACTTGTTTACATGCTGCTATTACATTACGACCTACCTTGGGTGCTAGCTTTCTAATACGTCCATCCAAAGAGAATAATATAATAAATGCTAGAACGAATATTCGCTTCATAAACACCCTTTTTTTAGATACTAGGATAATATTTTAGATGATAGAAATGGAAGATATTATAAAAAAAGACTTTACCAAGGCGTATTTATTGAATTGAGCTACCCTAACCTGATCAATAAATCAACTTTCCATTTGCTCGAAAAACCGCTATTATAGAAGTAATTAACAAGTTTTTAAAGGATGGAATACATGGCAATTAAAGCAGGTCTAGTTGGGCTTCCCAACGTTGGTAAATCTACATTATTTAACGCATTAACAAAATCAAGCGTCCCAGCAGAAAATTATCCCTTCTGTACGATTGATCCGCACCTAGCTATTACAGAAGTGCCGGACCCACGCATGGATAAACTACAAACAATGTATGAATCCAAAAAACAACTTCCCGCTACTATGTCATTTGTGGATATTGCAGGCCTAGTAAAAGGCGCGGCTTCTGGAGAAGGACTGGGAAACCAGTTTCTTAGTCATATCCGAGAAGTTGACCTTATATTACATGTACTAAGATGCTTTGAAGATAGTAATATTATCAACTCTAGTAACGAAATTGATCCTTTAGACGATTATGAAATAATCGTTTCTGAACTGATGCTTAAAGATTATGAATCTGTAGAAAAAAGAATCACCAAGATTAAACATTCTAAAAAAGCTGTTCAAAATAAACCTAAAGAACTTGCTCCTCTAGAAAAAGAACAAGAACTTCTTGAGAAAGTCTTGGTCGCTATTGATAAAACCGATGCTAAAGCCGTTCGTGAACTAGTTGTTAATGCAGATGTTGAAACCATTCCACTATTATCAGCTAAAAAATTCCTCATTATCGCAAACATATCCGAAAACGATCTTGATGGCGATGCCTTTAAAGAAAACAAACACTATAAAGCACTTGTAGAACGCTTTGGGCAAGAACGAGTGATTCCAACCTGCGTTAAGCTGGAGTACGAACTCACCCAACTATCACCCGAAGAAGCTGAAGAAATCTCTGGAATGTTTGAAACTTCCATTAAAGGACTTGATAGCATTATCCAACAAGCGTATTATAATCTTGGATTGATAACATTCTTCACGTGTGGTCCACAGGAAATTCATGCATGGCCAATTACTGCCGGAATTCCTATTCGTGAAGCCAGTGGCGAAATTCATTCCGATTTGGAACGCGGTTTTATATGTTCTGAAGTGATCAATTGTAATGACTTGTTTGAACAAGGTTCAGTTGCCCAATCAAAAGACAAAGGCAAGGTCAGAACTGAAGGTCAAGATTATACGGTACAAGATGGTGATATCATCAATGTCCGATTTAACGTCTAGGCCAATTCGAGTAGTTTTTTAAGAACCTGAGAATCATCCGACTTACTAATAGCTTGATTGAGAGTCTGACTATATAAAGAGGTCAAACGCCCTTCAAGCTGTTCCAGCTTGGTAATCAGTCGTTCATACACACAAATGTCCTCGATTTTTTCAAGCCCTATTACCTGAATCATTTTAGGAAGCATATCAGTTTTAAGATGAGAAAACTCCTGTAATGATCCAATGGTCTCCGGATTCCAGGCTATAAACCCTGCAAAAATAGGATTATCTACCTTGTTCACTAAGGCTCCAATAGTATCATGGGCCTGAGAAATCAATTTTTTCATGATCGCAATACGCGATTGAGACAAGCTATCCTGCTTTTTTTGTCGATCCTGCTCAGCCTTAATCCGCTCTTGTTCCCATTCCTGTTGCTGAGCATCGATTCGCCGCTTATCAAAGACCCCCTTATCTACGGGTTCTTGATTGATACGCCACTCCTCCAAGGTCTTACCATTAAGACTTTCATGTCTATAGTCAAACATGATCCCACCAATATCATCTTTTTGTCTAAATAGGCCCAATTGCTCGACAATACGAGCATTTATTCCCTGACACAACAATAAAACCAGCCAGAAGTGCTGTTTTCCCTGAATGACCATGACTGACTCCTTTGGCATGACTCTCTAATGGATACGTGCTAAACTGATACGTATACTGTAGACTATATTAAAAAATCCGTCCATGGCATAGCCAGGGTATAAGAAATAGCCACAAAGGTAGCATGTATGACTAAGGGAACTAAAAGAAAAAAAGGCTTTTTTTCCATATCAGCAGTAGCAAAGATGTTTTCTGTTCACCAACAAACTGTCCGCTTATATGAAAAAGAAGGACTCATTACCCCCAAAAGAACTGAGGGGAACACTCGCATGTTCAGCGAGGAAGATATCGAAAAGCTCGAAGAGATCATCTATTTCACCCATGAGCTGGGTATCAACCTAGCCGGTGTCCAAATGATCCATAAGCTCCAAAAAAGCATCGCTAAGCTCCAAAAGCAAATGAACGCTACCATCCAGGAAGCCCAAAAAGACCTCCAGCAAGAGGTTGCCGTCTCCAAGAGCATCATTGCAGACAAAGCTTCAGAACTAATCAAAATGAAGCGAAAATCCAATGTCCCACTCGGTCTTGAATATCAACAAGAGACCAGTGAAAATGTTGATGATTCAGGGGAAACCATCGAAATTGACACCTGGACTGTGGACTATGACGAATAGAACAGTTTATGCTGTTGATGATGGACAAAAAGTGGAAATAGTGGTTAAATAATAAGTAACAACTAGGTGTCATTACTGTCTTTTATGAAAGGAGCCGAAGATGAATAACGATAATCTGTATAAGTCTGATGGTCAATTTATTCTTTCATTTGAACTTCTACAGCTCATTGAGTGGCTGATAGAACATCAACCGGAAGAGCTCAAAAAGCTCGTCCATAGATCATTATCACAAGGCCTTAATAACAATATCCTAAAAGCTGACGAAATCTTAGAAACCAGTACCCCTGAAGATATGCAAAACACGGTGATTGATTTCTTCGGTCTTATGGAAGTGCTTCTTTTGGATGCGATCAATGAACGCAACCACGATACAGTTCACTCCCAATTTATACCAACGGTCAATCAAATTGACCAAAGCTCCTGTGACGCCAATACGGTGTCTTCCAGTGTTGAAAAAGCAACCACCTCACTAGAGAAGAACTCTAAACAAAACCCACAATCGGTACTGTTTAAAGAATTGCTTAAAAACTGGAAACCCGACAAAAAGGCTGAAACGCACTAACTTTCAAATAAAACATAAACAGATTGTTGAAATTTCCTCATTCAATTGGTTAAAATGATAACTAAGGTTATTTATTGTATTAATTGAATGGGGAAATTTATGAAGTTTATTAAAGGCTTACTCGTTGCTATCTTATTGATCACAACCACCTCTACATTTGGTCGAAGACAAACAAATCAAGTACAACTTCTCAATGCTGCCGCAAGTTAAAACTGGGCACGCGTTAAAAATATAATCAGCACAAAACACGTCAATGTAAATAAGCCCGGCCAGTGGAATATGACAGTCCTTATGTATGCAGCAGGATCTGCTCCCTTAGAAACGATTAAGTGGCTTGTACAACACGGAGCTAAAGTTACAAATGTGAAAAGTACTCTTGATTGGACCAGTGTTATGTATGCTCTTAATGCAGGACAAAATACCGGAAACTTTGATGTGGCCACCTACTTAATCAGTCAAGAACCTATGGTTAAACATCAAACAACAAGTACATCCAGCCCAGGCAAGGTCCTTCATGGGCTAGGCTCAGGAAAAACACTAGATAGCTCTATTGCTGATGCCAAAGAAGAAGAAATGAGAATAGAAGAATTTGCTAAAAAACATGGAGCTCCGACATCTGTATTGAAACTTCTAAAAACTCGGTAGCTGTTAATTAAGCTGTTGCTAGCTAGTAAATTTTGCTTTACTCGTTAGCAGCAGCTTTTATTATTTATTGATATTGAACCCTTGAATTAGTTAATATAATAAGCGTTGTTTATTGTTTTAATTTTATAGGGGAAAATATGAAATTAGGAAGAAGTATATTAGCGATTACTGCGCTCATGATCGCCACACCAGTTTTAAGTAATATGACCAACTCACCACTCATTAAAGCAGCAGCTAAACAAAATTGGGATGAAGTTAAACGCTTAGTTTGTCCACCAGAGCTTATCTTTGCTCTCAATAGTCCAGATACTTATGGTATGACGGTTCTTATGTATGCAGCCGCTCGTGCTGACTTAGATACGGTACGATGGCTTGTTGACCATGGCGCTAAGGTTGATGGCACCAAAAGCAGACTGGATTGGACCGTCCTTATGTATGCAATCTATGTTGGAAAGACTACAGGTAGCTATGAGATTGCTAGATATTTAATTCAAGAAGCACCAGACCTTATGGAACATACTACAAAAGTGTTATACCCCGAACAAGTTATGCAACAACTTTCAGAAGGTAAAAAAATCAGTGACGCCTTGGCAAATTCACAAGTACCAACTACCTCATTGGATGCTTTTGCAAAACAACATGGAGCTCCAGCATCACTAGTGAAACTTATTCAATCTCGTTAAAACTATTTTTTAAACTGTTGTTGAGCGTTGGCAATAGCCTTGAGCGCTTCACCACGATCACGCCAGCCTTCAACAACGGTTTTCTTTTCTTCAAGCTGCTTATAAATCGTAAAGAAATGCTCAATCTCTGTTAATATATGTTCAGGAATATCTTTAATGTCTTGAGCATACTTCCAAAAGGGATCAGTAACCGGTACCGTAAGAACTTTTTGATCAACACCCTTCTCATCTGACATATGCAACATGCCAATAGGCCTAACATCAATAAAACAACCCGGAAACGTCGGTTCTCCAATCAAGACCAATACATCAAGGGGATCACCATCTTCGGCCAGTGTGTCCGGAATAAACCCGTAATCCGTTGGATAATGGACTGGCGAATGAAGCACCCGATCCAATCTCATCTGATTTGTATCTTTATCGTATTCGTACTTATTGCGACTCCCTTTAGGAATCTCCACCATTATTCTTAATTCCATAATAAATTCAACCTCCAATATAATCTAATCAAAAAAACCTAGTGCATCCAAAGCTTGTTGCACCTCATATAACGGCAACCCTACAACAGCCGTATATGATCCATCAAGAAATTTTAAAAATCTATTTCCATACCCTTCAATAGCAACACCACCACTTACTTGTGTACAGGTAACACCAGTAAACTTAGGTAAATCATCTAAATATTGCTCTAAATATTTGTCAGGTACATCAAAGACGTAGGTAGCGCCCGCATAAGAAAGGATTCGCTTTTCATTGACCCACGCTCCATCGACCCATTTTTTTCTATCAATGCACATTCCAGTACCAGCTTGTGCACCAGCGCGATAGGATTTTAACTTTTCAATCGCTTCAGCACGATCTTGAGGTTTTCCAGAAATATTACCCTCAACGTCCATCCCCATCGTATCAGCAGTAATCACAAAACAAGTATCACCATCCTTACCATCAGGTAGAATTAAGTGCTGCATCTTTTGAATAGCAATACTCTCTAGAAGCTTTTGTAAGGGTAATCCCCAATCACAAGCCTGTTCATCTGCATCCTGATGCACCACTTCAAAATCAAACCCAGCAGTCTTGAGTAGCTCTTGCCGCGAATGGGACTGAGACCCCAAATATAATTTTTTATTCATCTATAACCTTTATTTTTAGCTTAGTAAGCCTAGCATCTCTAACTCTACTAATGCCACCGGATTATGACTAAACAGAGCGCCATATAAGCTAGGCATATTCATACGCATTACCCTGGCCAGACCGTCAGATTGCTGATGTTCCTCTTTAGACATCTCTATAAGAAACTTATTATAACAATCTTCCACTGTCTCAACCATGACTCTGATTGGAATATTACGACCAGCAAGTTCCTTTACAACTGTTTTGTTTGCTTCAAAAAAACTCTGTTCACCCAATTGCCGCTGCAAATCCTCAGAACCTGGCATTAAATATACAGCCTCCTCAGGCTCAACGTTTATAAGAGCTGTACGTAGTGGCGGTTGAGCTTTAGCATTCTGTAGCAATTTCAACATCTGATCGCCAGCACTCTCTTCCTCATGCTCCATAGCCATTCCCGCTGTAGCAGCACACAAAAATATCCCTAATATTAAGTATTTTATATCCATCAATGACCCTCTTTGTTTATTATATAAGTAGCTCTTTATATAATACCCTAAAGCACCGCTTGCTTCAAATAGGCAACAAAAAACCCACCAATTTCTTGGTGAGTTTTATATATTTATAGATAATTATTCTAAAAAACTATAGTTAGTGAGTCCTGCCGGGATGTACCGAGCGACGAACAAAATGCCGGCCCCCTCTTCTCACTGCCATTCTGCCTGACTCATCAAGCTGTTCTAGCATATTAAACAGGGCTATCATCTGAGGATTTTCATTTTCTTGAGCAAGTATAGCTGCAATAACGCCATCCTCGTTTGCCAGGTCACGATTTGCTCCAGCCATAAGTAAAGCAGTAGTAAGCTCTAATTCATTGTTCTCTACAGCCATCATCAAGGCAGTCCAACCTTCTACATCTTGAACATTAAGGCCGACACCCGCATTAATCAACGCCTCTACCACTTCCTGGCGACCTCCTTCAACAGCTTTCATTAAAGCTGTATCACCTTCTGCATTCCGAGCATTAAGGCCAGCACCTCTATTAATCAACGCCTCTACCACTCCTAAATACCCCCGCCCAGAAGCGAGTATTAATGCAGTATTTTCACTTTGAACATCTTGAACATTAAGATCGACGCCCGCATTAATGAGCCCTATAGCCAAACTTTGATCACCCTTCTTAACCGCTGCTAATAGTGCCGAATCACCATATATACTCCGAGCATTAAGGTCAACACCCGCATTAATGAGTAACGGTACTAAGCCTAGTTGGTGTAGCTGTATAGCCACAACCAATATAGTCGTTTCGGGATGTGCTGCTATATACGCTTGAGCTATAGATAGCTGATCACTATGATTTACTGTAGGAAGGAATTCTAAGAAGTCATAGACATCTAAGCCAATAAGCTCATCAAACCTATCTAATACATTAACAGGAGACTCTCTAAATTGATCATTCTGTGGCACAGGCTTAAACCCTACAAGTAAGCCAAAAGCTATACCAACACAGCACAAAGACCCAATTAATTTGTTTACTTTTTTCATACCTATCCACCTTTATTACTGAACAAACTCTCTATAATTCAACTATAGCAATTCTCAACCTAAAAACACAAGGGTGAAAAAGCCCGATTAATACTATTTGCACAACAGGCACAGCTGGCTACAGGTTCAAAGCCCCGAAAAGCTTTTCTTTTGCCACTATGTATTGATTTTCTATTTGTGTTTTTGCTATTATATCATACAGAGATATATTGTAGGCAAAAAAAGGAATTTTTATGAGGATTTTTGTAATATTTGGCATTTTTTTCACAACACTTATGGTACCTAACGTAACTTCACCTTTAACTGTAAGAGACGATAACCTCTATCCTCTTAAGTTAGTATTTTGGGATCAAGAGAGTACTAATGTTCTTTCTGATTCACCTCATGCTCCCAGCATATCATCCATAGAACAAGCTCTTAAAAAAATAAAAAATACAGACAGTATAAATGTTATTAAATACGTCGAAGATTTGTTAGATAACTGCCAAAGTGACCTCAAGGCTATGAACACTCAAACCTTTGTTGAAAGTAAAATAGATCGATTGAATCATAGGCACCAAGCAACCATTAAGGAAATTCAAAACAAAATAAAAGAAACATATGAAGATTGCGAAAAAATGGGAGCAATAGCTTCCTACTTAAAAGCTCATGGAGCTTTAACCAAACATCTATCAGAAAGACCAGCCCTTACAAGGGAACAAAAAAACGCAACCGGAGATTTGATACGTGCTACTGAGAAACTAGATCTCAACAGTGTAAAAAAAGCTATTGAGGCTGAAGCTGATGTAAATCCAGGTTTTATGGGAAGTCCTCCTCTTTTAGTTGGCATACAACGCAAATTATCATCGTGTACACCAAAAATCAAAAAACTCCAAAATAGCTTAATTGAAAAAGAAATGGAACATGCTGAAAAAAATAGAACAATACCACAAACAATTGAAAAGCTTCGTAAAGGCCTGAAGAACTACTGCACGGAACTTGAGAAAATACTTATTCACTTAAAAAATCACTATAATCGTTATTAAAAAATAATTGATATATGTACTTATTTATAGGCTTTCTTGTTAATTGTAGTAAATATTAATATATAGAAAAAATAAAAAGCACAATCTTACACTTGATACTACACCAATATGAAATTTGTTCTTGTCCTCAATAAAGAAGCCACCGATTTCTCGATGGCTTCTTTTTTAATATCTATTGGCTGGGGTGGGAGGATTCGAACCTCCGCATGCCAGTACCAAAAACTGGTGCCTTACCGCTTGGCTACACCCCAAAAGATGGGTCTAATCTTTAATAAGTATATTATAGATTTTCTATATGTTCAACCTGTTCAACGTGTCCTGGTTGCCCTATTTCTATCTTATTATACTCCTCTACGATTTTTTCTTCAACCATAGATCTTGTTTCGGAGTTTAATGGATGAACAATATCTCTAAATGAACCATCTTTTCGACGGCGGGATGGCATAGAAACAAACAAACTCTTATCTCCCTCAATCACCTTCAAGTCTCGAATGATGAAACAATCATCGAAAACTATTGTCGCGTATGCTTTTAATCTTCCACCCTCTTCTACAGGGAATACTTTTACTTCAGTAATATTCATACAACAATCCTTGATTGAACGCTGCGTGCGTTATTATAGTGTTCTTGCAAAACTACCTTTGCATCCTTATTTTGACTTCAATCTATCTGCATATTAGACCTTTGTCAAACTTTGGCACACATTATCAATTATCGTCAATACACACTTGAGCAGCTCGTAATCGAGCAGAACGGCACGATGGATTTTCGGCAATTTCCTCATCAGTGGCGGTCACTAATTTTTTCGTTAAACTCTTCAATCCCTTGCCTACTACACACGGATTATTTCTAAAAAACTCTTTTACTAGTCTATCTTCCAAAGAGTGGAAACTTATGCATACAAGACGCCCATTTTTAGGCAATACTTCTAAAGCAGCAACCAAAAAAGCCTTAATATTATCCAATTCCTTATTCACATAGATACGCAAGGCCTGGAAAACCCTAGTTGAAGGATGGATCTTCCGCTTTGTATAAGGAACCACCTTGGCAACAAAATCAGCAAGATCTTTAGTAGTTCTAAATTTCTTCGTTTTTCGCTCCTCAACGATGGCTAAAGCAATCGTTCTAGAGTACCGTTCTTCACCATACTCAGAAAAAATGTACTGTAAATCACGAGCCGAAGCCTTATTAAGGACCTCTGCTGCTGTTATTTTGTGATGAGCGGCTGACATACGCATATCTAATGGGGTATCAATCTTAAATGAAAAGCCATCTCGCTCAAAAATTTGCATCTGAGAAGTCCCAAAATCAGCAAGAATTCCATCAATCTGCTTTATTTTATTCTTTTTGACCAAGCGATATAAAAGCGAAAAGTTACCCCAAAGGACCTGAATCCGCCCTGGAAATTCCTTTTCTAATGGTGGAGCAAACTTTTTGATCGACTCTTTATCCCAATCAAAAGCAATTACCTTACAATTTGGCTCGGCTTGCAGAATTTCACGAGTATGACCACCAGCACCAAACGTCACATCAACGTATACCTTCCCAGGCTGTGGATCTAAATACTCTAATACCTCTTGTACCAATACCGGCTTATGAATTACTGACATGATGTTAAAAAACCCTTATATCTTTCTCTAGTGGACTAATCTCACTGGCGACAATTGAATTTGTCTTTTTTGCTGCTGAAAATGTATTTTGCTTTACTGCAAGACCGTCAACGACCAATGATAACTTAAGAGCATTTGACCCTTTTACAAAAATGGCCGATGCATCTTTGAGATATTTTTTCACCAAAGACAAAGCCTCTTTTGAGGTATCCACCAAGTCATACTCTACCCCGGCAGGTAACGTTGCCTCTGCAACCTTAATATGAGTACCAACCAAGATAACCCGCTTAATAGAAGGCGTCTTTCGCAAAAAACGTCCAAGTTGACGATGCCAAAAGGCACTATCGATCCCCAGCTCTAGCATATCCCCCAACACCGCAATCTTTGAATGTGGTGTTTCAAGCTTATCAAATGCCAAAAGTGCCATTTTAGTACTTTCAGGACTCGCATTATAGCAATCATTTATAAGGATACCTTTATTATTCTTTAATGTTAAATGTTGATACCGCCCAAAAACCGTAACAGCGGTCTGTATAGTATCCACAATAGTCTCATGATCAATGCCTAAAAGTGAGCCCAGTGCGGCTACCGAGAGCGCCGTCATGATAGATCCTTCATGATTAGTGCTCAGCTTAATAGGATATTTCTTTTGGTATATCTTCAAAATAAAGGTAATTGAGTCTGAATTTACCTGAATTTTTCTAGCCTGAATTTGATTAGTTGTTTTTAAGCCAAACTTAATAACGGGATGATTATAGGCTACTTTGGCCAAGTGTGGTTGATCTCCATTAATGATACCTATGTTCTCTTCACTAAAGTTTTTAAACACATTGCGCTTCTCAATTGCAATATCATTTAAAGAGCCTAACCCTTCAAGATGGCTATGACCAATACTGGTAACCAAGCCAATGGTAGGCATCAACGCATCTGCCAGCCGCTCCATCTCTCCACGTTTATTAATACCCATTTCAAAAACCGCCATCTCATGATGATCTCGCATCTTTAAAATACTCAGAGGTAATCCAATTAAACTATTAAGATTTTGCGCTGAACTTATATAAGAAATATTTTTTTTCTTTAATAACAGTGCTATATGTTCACGCGTTACCGTCTTGCCAAGCGATCCAGTAATCCCTATAACCGGAATATCCCAATGAGCACGCCATGCTCCCGCTAACAACAACAAACTCTCCACGACATCATCTACTAAGATTATTAACTTCTTGTTTAAGAAGTCTGAGGTCAGCCCTTTTAAACAATCCTTTTTTTTTCTATCCATAATAACCCCACCAGCATTCTTTTTTTGTAAAACTTCTTTAACAAAATCATGACCATCAACTCGCTTTCCCGATAACGCAATAAAAATATCACTCGGAAAAATTGAACGCGAATCAATTGAAAATGAAATATCTTGAGGCAAGAAATCAAACAGGATCTGTGCTTTAGGTAAGGCTTTTTCAATAAATTCTTTATTAAAAAACATTACTGTCTCCATTGGTCACTTAATCACTATCGTTTTTTTAGTATTCAAAAAAAACGTGGCTATTTTTTGCTCATTTGTCAAGGAACTCGAATAATATTTTTCAATCTTTTTTCAAAATAATATTAAAAAACACTTTATCTTTCTTGTTCTTGTGAGTGAACAACCTTACGCATTTTTCCACCATCATGAGAAATAATGTGACCATGAGTTTCCAATGTTTCCATAATACGAGCCGAACGGTTATAACCAATACGGAATTTTCTTTGAAGTAAGGAAATAGAAATTTCATCAACCTCAGATAAAAACTCTACAACCTCAAGATAGAGTTTATCATCACCATCGAGAAGTGACTCTCCACTCTCTGCTGCTTTTTCTAAGTCCTGATAAGATTCATATTGTATCTCCCGCTCTTGTCGAATATGCTTCACGATGATTTCAATTTCCGAATTTGATACATAAGCGCCATGAATCCGCTGAGGAAATGCGGCATGGGAGTTCATAAATAACATATCTCCACGACCAAGCAGCTTCTCGGCACCACCCATATCAAGAATAGTTCGAGAATCCACTTTGGAAGTTACACGGAAAGATATCCTACTTGGGAAATTGACCTTAATAAGGCCTGTTATAACATCAACCGATGGACGCTGTGTTGCAACAATCATATGAATCCCGGCAGCACGCGCCATCTGAGCAATACGAACAATAAGGTCTTCAATATGCTTGCCCGTGGTCATCATTAAATCAGCCAATTCATCAATGACTAATACTATGAACGGCATCTCTTTTTCACCCTCTTCACCAAACTGTTTATGATATTCAAGAATGTTACGTACGCCCTTTTTTGCCATAATATCATAACGCTGCTCCATTGTTTTAACCACCCACTTAAGTACCTCTACCGCAAAGTTAGGTTGTGTAACAATAGGAAATAGAAGATGTGCAATATCTGCAAAGTTGGAAAATTCTAATCGTTTGGGATCAACTAAGATCAAGCGCAATTGATCTGGCGATTTCTTACATAATAAACTCATTAAAATTGTATTCAGTGCAACCGACTTACCAGACCCGGTTGATCCTGCAACCAATAAATGAGGCATCTCTAATAAATCAACCACTACATTCTTTCCAATTGCATCACTACCTAACACTAAAGGTAATGAGCCCTTGAATGAATTATACTCTTTTGAATGCACTACCTCGGAAAACAACACATTGTTGCGATCAGGATTAGCAACTTCAAATCCAACTACTGACTTCCCTGGAACTGGAGCAATTATCCTAATACTGGTTGCTTGAAGCGCTAAAGCCAAGTCATCCTCAAGTGCCAAAATCTTACTCACCTTAATATCTACATTCGGTTTATACTCAAATAAAGTAATAACCGGACCATACTGAATTGATGTAACTTCACCTTCAATTCCAAAATGCCCCAACTTATCTTTGAGGATATGTGCTCGCTCCTTTAAGAAGTTATCTCGATCTTTATCTTCTTTAGGTGACTTGGTAACCGCAGTAAATACCGAAAGATCCGGTAAATGGTATTCATTCACCAATGACTCTTCATCATCAAACTGTACACTCTCGACCTCTTCACTCATATCTTTCATAGCCAATGCAGGTTCCGTATGATCCTCTTTATCGTGATGATCTGAAATACTTTCATCTGATTCTAAATCATCCCAAAATGATTCTTGTGCAATATCTTCGATTAAAACATTGTCATCTTCTTGCGAAAAGAGATCTGGATAACGATTAGCAATAGTTCCACTAGCGACCTCAACAATCCATACAACCATTGAATAGACCATCATAGCAAATGCAACACATACCGCTTGAACACCATAGGCAGCCTTTTGTACCAGACGATGCTCTTGAATGAAAGCAAACATTGCCATTAAAGTATTATAAGGAACCAATACAATAGCTAAGCGAGTTACTATAATTAAAGACGAAAACAATAGAAAGCTTAATAAAAGCATTACTACTGGCCATTCGAAAAATGTCAGTGCTGCTTGAGCCACCGTATAACCAATCAACCCCCCCGAGGCCATTGTCGTTCCTATATAAACTCCACCGTTAATGGTTAATAGAGCAGATGAAGACACCATTCCTATACAACCGGCAATAAACCGATCCCATTCCTTCGATAAGGATAAAAACCTAAACGCTATTAAAGAAGAATAGAACAGTAAACCAATCAAAAGGTATGCACTGGCTCCGAACAAATAAAAGCAAGCTGCAGCAAAATGTGCGCCAAAAACCCCTAAACTATTATAAACATGACGATGAGTATCACTGTAAAATAAAAATGATTGATCCTGCGCGTTATATGATAAAAGCGCCATAGCACTCAAACATGCCACAACCAGTAAGGCTACTCCCAACAACATGTAACCATATCGACTTATCTTATTATTCAACTTCATAAAAACCATTCTCCATATAAATTAATTTTTTTATTTTTTATCATTCAAAATTTTCTGTAGCATATCATGACATCAATAAGAGAATAAAGAGAATTTTTTAAAAAAAAAATTAATTTTCGTATTAGCTCTGTACATCTACACTTTCGAAGGCAATTCTTTAAAAGCTTTGATTTAAAGGGCTTTTTCAAATAGCACCCTCTCTCTGCCCCCATTGGAAAAATAAATTCAGCACATAACTCTTTACAAAAAAAGATTTGTAAATCTATACTGAAAAAGATCATATTGATCGTCGGTGACGATTAATAGTTGACTTCGGGAAGCAAATGTATTAGCGTTTATGTAAAGATGCCTAGCGGCAATAGCTAGATACGTTGATGCAATCGGCATTTTGAAAGTAGTAATAAAATCTTTAACCTTATAGTGTTGAAAGGGGGAGCGTCACTCTAGACCATTTAAAAATTCAATCGGTGTATTAATAAAATTTTCTATTTGGTTCTTATACAAAAGAACCTTTTAAAGGAGTAACATATGAAAAATATCTTTAAAGGTATTTTAGTTCTAAGTCTTTTATGTGCTACGAATGTAGTTCGTCCTGCTAGCGATTGCTGTGATACTTCAGCAGATTGTTGCACAACTACTTCAGACTGTAATTACCAATACGGCAAAACTTATTTCCACGCTCGTGAAGCAGGAACTAACCTTCCTCTTAACATGATGGGATCTGCTGATAAAATGCACCTCTTTGAAAAAGAGTGTGAATTTTATGGTGTATTCAGTGTAGCTGTTGGTTATGAAAGAAGCCGTAACTCATGTGGCTTAGGTAAAGTATTCTCATTCAACAAATCTGGTACAACCACATTTGCTGGTGACCAAGGTACTTCAGGCGGTGCTGGAGCAATCAACATCAATGATTCTTCTTCAGATGCACGTTCAGCTGACTTCGGTATGTCAGGAACACACGCTGAAACTCTTACATTCTCACCAAAAATTTCTAAAGTTCTTGTGAACTTTGATCTTTTTGTTGGTTTAGATGAGTTCATCAACGGCCTTTGGGCTCGTGTAACTGCACCTATCGTTTATGCTAAGTACAACCTTGACCCATGTAACTCAGTTACAGCTGAAGGTGGAGCATACTACCCTGCAGGATTTGTAGCGAACACAGCATCAGCTGTTAAAGTTCCTTACACAGACGTTAAAACAGCTTGGAAAACCCAAGGTGCTTACGGTGAAGTTCTTGCATCAGGATACGGTAAATTGCCTTGTAAATCACAAAGCAAAACTCGTCTTGGTAATGTAGATATCGAACTTGGTTATGACCTTGTTCGTAACGAATGTGCACGTCTTGGTGTTAGCCTCTTAGCTGTTGCAGCTACAGGTAACTCACCTGATGTTTGTACTCTATTCGATCCTATTGCTGGAACATTTAACTGGCAGTTCGGTGGATCTATTGCTGGTCACTGGGTTCTTTGGAACTGTAATGATGAGCAAACATTCACATTATTTGGTAAAGTAAACCTCGTTCACATGTTCCGTGCTAACAACCAACGCCTCTTCGGTTGGGGTAACCTCGGTAACGGCTTGTCAGCAGGTAGCTCATACATCCAACTTAAGAAGTTTGATAGCGCCGGTGCTTACACAGGTGAAATCGAACGTTCACAAAACCTTCTTGCTCGTAAGATCAAAGTTGGTAACTCATTTATGACTGACTTTGCATTGATGCTTCAGTATCGTCGTTGTGCATTCGATCTTTCAATCGGTTACAACTTCTGGTACCGTTCAAAAGATTCAGCTGAATCATGTGGCGGATGTGTTCTTTCAAGTAAGAAAGTTACTGCTAACACTTACGGAATTAAAGGAACAGCAGCAGCTGGTGATGGAACAAACAACACAACAGCTTCACTCGACAATACTTTCTTCCAAAAATCAACATCTAACATTGCGTTGTCAGGTCTTGCTGTAAATGCTGATTCAGATCCACTTCCAGCAGCATCTAACTTCCTTGATGAAGGTGACGTTTGTCAAAGTATTGCACTTGCTCCATCAGCATACTCTAACAAAATCTTCGGTTACCTCGGTTACAACTGGGATAGCTGTGATTACACACCTTACCTCGGTATCGGTGGTATGTATGAATGGGCTAACCAAAACCGTGCAGCCGACCAATGGGGTCTCTACATTAAGGGTGGTCTCTCATTCTAAAGTAGAATTTGGCTAAACTATTCTAGTACTAAGAGAGGTTCGGATTATTCCGAACCTCTCTTATTTTGTTTAAAAACTTTTCTTTTTTTCTAATTCTTGTTTTATCCGTTCCTTTATTCTATTATCTAGATAATTAATAAAAGGAGAGATAAATATGAAGTTTAGAATTGGACTATTATCAGTCCTACTTTTGTTTGGTTTTAATCATCTTGAATCATCCAACTCATGTGATGACTGTTGTACCACCGTCACCGATTGCTGTGACTCTGACTGTTCCACATCTGCAAAATCTTGTTCTAGCGGAACACAGTTTGGTAAAACATTCTTCCATTTACGAGAAGCAACACAAAACACCCCACTACGTATGATGGGTAATGCAGACAAAATGCATCTCTTTGATAAAGGATGTAATATATATGGTGTCTTTGGTGCCGTTGTTGGTTATGAACGAACCACTGCAACCTGTAGCCTAGGAAAAGTATTCTCCTTTGATGAATGTGGAACCACCGTCTTTGGAGCAGACTCTAGTAAACCTTTCTTTGATGGAACCATTGATAAAGTATTTCCAAATGAAGAGTCTAACGCCCGCTCTGCTGATTTTGGATTATCACCTTCATTCCAAGCTTCTTTAATCTTTAGACCACGCATTGAAAAGGTCTTAATAGATTTTGATCTTTTTGTCGGGCTTGATGAATGCGTGTGTGGCTTATGGGGTCGCATCGCAGCTCCAATAGTTCATGCCAAGTATAACCTCAATCCATGCCAAACTATTACAACAACTCAAGGTGGCACATACTACCCATCAGGATTTGTAGATGTACCTGATGCTGTGGTTGCCGTACCTTATGATAATGTTAAAACAGCATGGAACCAATTAGGCTCATACGGTGATGTTGGTAGTTCTGCATGCGGTAAGCTTCCATGCTCAAGTAAAAGAAAAACCAAGCTTGGTGCAGTTAGCCTCGACCTTGGTTATGATCTAGTCCGTTGTGAGTCGATGGCATTAGGCATTAGTATCCATGGCGTTATCCCAACTGGCAACGCTCCACGATCATCATATTTATTTGATCCAATTGCCGGAACCTACAATTGGCAACTTGGTGGAACAATTAATGCACATTGGACTGCATGGTGTTGTGAAAAAAGTAGCATCTCCTTATACGGTTATTGTGTAATGACTCATATGTTCAAGGATAGGCAAACGCGTCTCTTAGGACTCAATGTTGGTGGCCAAACAGCCGGAAATTCATGGATTCAATTGAAAAAATTTGATGGTGCAAACGTGTATGATGGAGAAGTGGTTCGAGCATCCAGTATGTTAGGACGAAGTATTAAGGTTGGTAACAATTTCATGTCAGACCTTTCATTTATGTTACAATACAAACGTTGCGCTCTTGATCTTTCACTTGGATATAATTTCTGGTATCGATCTAAGGATGTCTGCTCCATTAAATGTAAGGATGGAAGCACAGATCCATGTCGAGGCGGATGTTATGGTCCTTTCTCTGCTGCTACCTATGGTATCAAGGGAGTAAGTCCCGTAGCAGCAGCCGGTGTTGCCAATGATGACTTCTACTCTAAAGCCGATTCAAATATCCATAAGTCGGGAACCTTGGTTGATGCAGCTACTGCAGATGCAACAACGTATGTTCTTGAAAGCGATATCGATACATGTGTAGCATTAGCACCATCCGCATACTCTAATAAAATATTTGGTTACATTGGTTATAATGGCGACTATGAGGACTATCAACCTTACTTTGGTGTTGGTGGGATGTATGAGTGGGGTCAAGGTAACCGTGCAGCCGATCAGTATGGTGTGTATGTTAAAGTCGGCGTTTCATTCTAGTATAAAAATGAATTAAAAAAAGCCCCGAGTTTGTCGGGGCTTTTTACTATAATTATTAAGAGGTAATTATGTGGTTTTTAGGACAAAAGCGATGGTCTCCCTATTTTGTAGGGATGTGTATAGGAATCTTATACTGTTTTTCTTATTATTTTATGGGAAGACTGCTAGGAACTACCATGAGTTTTATGCATGTTATTGCATTAATAGAACATTACTTAACTCCCTATCACGCAGAACACTCTCTTTTTTTCAAAACCTTTATACATAATCATCCTTATATCGACTGGCAATTTGCATTAGTCATTGCACTTTTTTTTGGATCACTAGTTTCATCTCTCATTTCTAACTCCCGAACGCGAGAGTTAGTACCAAGTATTTGGAAAGAGAATTTTGGTCCATCACGTATCAAGCGATATATTGGCGCATTTATAGGTGGAATATTAATCGTGTTTGGTGCACGCATTGCTGGAGGATGTACTTCCGGGTTTGCTATAGCATATGGCCTTCAACTTGCAGTAACCGGATGGCTGTTCATTTTTAGCCTATTTATCACTGGAGTTATTGTAGCGTCAATTTTATATAGTAAAAGTCGATAGGAGTCTTTCATGTCAATGGTACTATTTGCAACCCCATCTCTATTAATTCAAGGCGCCTTTATTGGATTTATCTTTGGGTTCCTATTACAAAAAGGAACAGTATCAAGATTTAATACTATTGTAGGACAGTTCCTACTTAAAGATTTTACGGTTTTGAAAATCATGTTGTCAGCCATAATAATAGGCGGTATTGGAATGTATTCATTACGTGATACAAATACCATATTTAAAATGCCCATCGATTCTTATAGCCTTATGGGGTCGATCATAGGTGGAATTATATTTGGTTGTGGAATGACCTTGTTTGGATATTGTCCAGGCACGAGTATTGCGGCATGGGCCGAGGGTGCTCATGATGCATTTTTTGGCATCATTGGTATTTTTGTAGGATCAGCCTTGTTTGAGTTATGTTATCCATGGATTAATGCGCATATACTCTTAAAGTTTCAAAGCGATGAGACATTATCATCAGTACTACAAGTATCTCCTTGGATCATACTGATAGCTCTCACTATATTCTCAATTTTCTTTTTCGCGTTCTTAGAAAAAAACGAACTATAGAGTATTTTCTACAAACGAAACAATATCAGTCAGTGAAGCTAATGAATCTGCATCATCATCAGAAATTTCAATTAAGAATGTTTCTTCAAGCTTCATGATAACCTCGATTTTATCAAGATCATCAAGGCCAAGAGTTGTAAATGTTTCCGACATTTCTAAGGCCGCGGGTTTATTAATCAACTTCTCTAAGATAGCTTCTTTAACATGGCTGGTGATTTGTTCATTATTCATAGGGAGCTCTTTTCCTTTTATTCTTCCGGTTCAGAAACTGTTTGTAATCCAAGGTCTAATTCAACTTCAGGAAAAATTTCTTTAAGTGCTTCAATATCAGATTTTTGTGATAGCGTTACAAATTTTTTGTCAGGATATCTTTCACGCACTAACGGCTCAAACTCTTTACCTGGACCCACCTGAATAAGCACATCAACGTCCTTAAAGTTATCAATAGATTTATCCCATAGTAGTGGTGAAAAAATCTGACTGATAACAGCTTTTTTGGTATCCTCTGGTTGAGCACTAATCTCTGCATTAACATTATTACTTAGCGGCGTATTCAATTCTTTAAAATCAACCTTGCCTAAGTATAAACTCAGCTGCTCTACAACAGAGTCCATCAAGTTTGAATGCAACCCAAATGCTTGATCAACCGATTTTACTTTAACTTTTTTCTTTTTTGATAATAACTCTCGCAATGTTTCAACATCTTCGGCTTCTCCTGAAACAATAAACTCTGTTGGTGTATTATAAGCTGCAATAGCTAATGTTTTTGTAGCCTTGACTAATGCTAAAGATTTTTCAAGATCTTCCTGCGTCATTCCCGTTACTTTTATAACCGCACCATTGAGAGTTTCCAATGTTTCTTCATAAAATTGAGCATACTTTTTTAATACATATAATCCATCAGGAAATGTAAACCCTTTGGCTGAATGTATAGCAGCAAACTGCCCAATACCATAACCTGCCACTAATGTAGGTGCAATGCCCGCCTTGGTTAGCAATGCACTCAAAGCACTTTGTACCAAAAAGAGAGACAAATATGCATGCATTGGTTGCGAAATTTCTGCATCTGATGAGGCAAAACAAAGTTTAATGAAATTAATATCCAAACATGATGATGCTTCTTCAAAATATTCTTGCACTGTGCGAGAATCATCGTAGAGATCTTTTGCCATCCCAACAAATTGTGATCCATATCCTGGAAAAAGCATTCCAATTTTCATAATACAGGTTCCTTACTTAGCACATATTCAAAAAGACTATAAAACACTAACAAATGATCGTAAGCGCTCTAAGCTAACATCTTTACCAAGCAAGCATAATAACTGAAATACACTTGGACTTTGGGTTTTTCCAATCAAAGCCAAACGTATAGGCTGTAAAATCATTGGCAGCTTAATCGGCGCTTGTTTACAATAACTTGTTATTATATCTTTTACCATATCGAGATCCCAATTAGATAGATTTTCCAATTGAGTAATCAAGTTGGTTATATGTGCAGCCGTATCAGAAGTATTCCATTTTTGTAGAGCATCAGCATCATAGTTAGTAGAACCAACATATAATAGCCGTATTTCATCAATTAGTTCGCGTACCGTCTTGGCACGTTCCTTATAGACCTCAATGGCCAAGATAATACGATCTCGGTCCCAAAGAATAAACTCTGTCGAAAGAGGCTCTTTCAACTCATTTTCAATATAAGAAAGTAAATCATCCGCACCCATTGAACGGATATAAACCCCATTAAGCCAATCTAACTTTTCAATATCAAATATAGCGCCACTGCTCCCTACTGCGTCTAATGAGAAGAACTTAATCAACTCTTCACGAGTAAACACTTCTTGATCACCATGCGACCATCCTAAACGCACCAAATAATTGAGAAGTGCGTCTGGCAAGTAACCATCTTTTTTATATTCCACTACTGAAACAGCACCATCACGCTTAGACAGCTTTCCGCCTTCAGGATTTAAAATAAGGGGTAAGTGCGCCCAAGCTGGCTGCTCAAGGCCTAACGCCTCATAAAGCAAAATTTGTTTGACGGTATTACCTAGATGCTCTTCCCCACGAATCACATAGTTGATTTTCATGGCAGCATCATCAATAACTACCACAAAGTTGTAAACTGGTGACCCGTCAGATCGTGCAATAATAAAATCATCTAATTGATCGCGCGCAATAGTAATCGTTCCACGAATCAAGTCAGTAAAGGTAACATTTTCAATGTTGTCTGGAATTTTAAAGCGCACAACATAAGGGCGCTTTTCATTATTGTCACATGCTTGATCACGACAACATAAATCATACTTAACATTGGTACCGTCACCAAGCCGCTGCGTTAACTC
>JABJKG010000014.1 GCA_018660415.1 bacterium
ACCATAATTCTTGGAGTTGGTGGTGTATCAGCATCTGCAGGAGTTAGTGGTGATAGTGGTGATGGTGGTTCATTTGCATTAACTGCTGGTAACGCTGGAGCACAAACAGGATCTAATGATGCTGGTGTAGCAGGAACTGTTACATTGACTTCAGGTAGTGGTGCAACTGCAACAGCTGGAACAGATTCAGCTGGTGGTGCAGTAACTGTAGTAGCTGGTAATGGTGGAGCCGTAGCCGCTGGTGGGTTGATTTCCTTAACTACAGGTGATGGAAATGGAGCTTCTACAAATAGTGGTGTAATGAGCTTGTTGACAGGTGATGCAGAAGCAGCAATTCTTGGAGTTGGTGGACAGAGTGGTGCCATAACTTTGGCGACTGGTGCAGCTGGTACAAGTACTGGTACAACTGGTGGAAATAGTGGGTTGATATCATTAATAACCGCAGCGGGTGGTATAACTACTGCTGTTGCTACTGCTGGTGATGGTGGTGATATTGATATTACTTCAGGAGCTGGTGGTGCGGCCGGTTCTGGTACTGGTGGTGATGGTGGTGATATTGATATTACGGCTGGAGTTGGAGGAATTGGTGGTGTAGCCAATGGTACTGATGGTTCAGTTAATATAACTGGCATTGGTTTAATGATTGGTAATGTTGAATCTCTTGATCTTTCAACTGGAAGTAAAACTACTTCAAATAGTCCGTTCCGTCTTATAACTGAACTTACAGCGTCCGATGCTGCTAATACATTGACTCTCAATACTACAGGAGCGGTCAATGGACAAATAGCTTATGTTGTTAATAGAGAGGCGACTGGTGGTGATACTGCTATAATCGTTCTTGGTGGTGCTCTTGCTAATGTGGAAATGAAAACACAATCAACTGGAATGTTTATATTTATGAGTGGTGATTCAGCTTGGTATCCTCTTAATATTTAATAGGTAGTATTTAAAGTTGGGATGGAATGATATTGATTTATCATTCCATCCCTTAGAAAAAAATTAAAAAGTGTAGGTAAGTGGGCAAAAAAGTTTCAAGATAAAAAGGATTGAAATGAACGTAAGAAAAAGTCTATTAATATTGCTCTTAACGAGTGCCAATATTCCTCTTAAAGGGATTGAGGTTGAAGAATTATCGCAAGAGATAAATGAATCAACGGGGCGTTTAACGGTCGATGAAATTGTTAGCTACATTAGTCAACAAGCACCGTTATTAGATATGTCTGGGTTTAATCTTAAAAAGATACAAAAAGAGTTAGTTAAGTGTAATCGCTTTAATGGATTGCCGGCTATTTTGAGACAATTACTTGATACTATCCATGATAGTATCAATTCACCAGTTAAAGCAATTTCTGCACAGGACGTTGATGCATTGTGTGGTTACTTACAAAATGTTGATTCTGTAGAACAAGTAATGCCGCATACGGTGAAGATGTTGAACTCTTTATATGAAAAGGGGCAAGAAGTTTCTCCTGAGATTATAGTTAATCTTCTTGAAGAAAATCAAGAACAAGTTGAAAAACTTTATGGCATTAATAGAACAATTTTTGAAGATGTAGGAACACAGCTTAGACCGACTTATTCATTTAAGGGTGCCGGTAATACAACAACAGGGATGTATCGTAATGCTGCCAACAAGATTGGTTTTACTGGTGGTGCAGCAGATGCATTATTAGTTCAAGGTATTGCGAGCGCTGTTAATGAAGTTACCATAACGGCTGCGACTACAACTAATAATCCAATTATTTCTGCAACTGGTGATGACGCTGCTGCAACGACTCTAGGATTAACTATAACTTCTGCCGGAAATGGTACCGTTGCAGTTTCAAGTGGCGCAGGACCTTCAGCTACTAATGTTGGTGGAGCTGTAACAGTAACTGGTGGTGCTGGTAATACTTCAGGTAATGGTGGTGCTGTAACTCTTCTAGCGGGTGCTGGTGGTACGTCTGGTGATGGTGGTATTGCATCGCTTACCGGTGGTACAGGTGGCTCTGTCAGTGGAACTGGTGGTGCGATGAATCTTGCCGGTGGTGTTGCAGGAGTTAATACAGCAGACGGTGGAGCGGCTTCACTAGTTGGTGGAGCTGGGTTGACAACAGGCGATGGTGGAAGTGTAACCATTACTGGTGGAGCGTCACCAGGAGCGGGGATATCTGGAAGTGTAACGATTAATGATGGAGCTAACGTAGCTGGTACTGATGGTGCAATTAATATAGGAACAGTAACTACAACTGGTGCAATTAACGTTGGAACAGCTGCATCTGTTCGAACAATTACGGTTGGTAATCAAACACTTGCAACAGCGGTTGCGATCAATTCAGGTACAGGCAGAGTTGCAGTAGATTCAACAGGAACGACATCAACAGCAATTAGTTTTAATACTTCAGGAACTGGTGGTGGAACAACATTTAGTTCTACAGCAGGAGAAACAGGGACCTTTACAATAGCATTGGGAACTGGTGCAGCAGATACGACAGCTGGAGCGATTTCAATGACAGCTGGAGCTGGTGCAGCGACAAACTCTGAAGGTGGAGCAGCTTCTCTTATAGCTGGAGCTGGTTTAGGTACAGAAAATGGTGGTGCGGCTGCATTGACAGCTGGTGCTGCAGGTGCAACTGGTGACGGTGGTGCTTCTACCGTAACAGCAGGTGCTGCAACAACGGGTACTGGTGGTCTAGCTTCCTTGATAGGTGGTACAGTAGGAACCAGTGGTGTTGGTGGAGCAGTAGCGATTACTGGTGGTGATGGTGCAACAGCCGGTGGTGGTGGAGCAATTTCATTACTAGGTGGTAATGGTGCTGGTGCTGGAGTTGACGGTGGTGTTAATATTGATGGTGGTACCGGTGGTACAACAGACGGTTCAATTATTTTAGGAAACATTAACCCAACAGCCAAGATCCAAATTGGTAACACTACATTAGCAAACAACGTAGAAGCAGAAATAAATGGTGCTTTAATTGATGTAAATGCTGGAGCAAATGGCTTGCTAGCAGACTCAGCTGGAACATCGGCAGCAGCGTTTACCTTTAATACCTCAGCTCTTAATGGTGGAACGACATTTAGTTCTACAGCACTTCAAACAGGAACCTTTACAGTAGCATTAGGAACTGGTGCAGCAGATACTACAGCTGGTGCGATTTCAATGACAGCTGGTGCTGGTGCAGCGACGAACTCTCAAGGTGGAGCAGCTTCACTTATAGCTGGTGCTGGTTTAGGTACAGAAGATGGTGGTGCGGCTGCATTGACAGCTGGTGCTGCAGGTGCAACTGGTGATGGTGGTAATGCTACAGTAACATCTGGAGCAGCAACAACAGGTACTGGTGGTACAGCTTCATTGATAGGTGGTACAGTAGCAACGAGTGGTGCTGGTGGAGCAGTAGCGATTACTGGTGGTGATGGTGCAACAGCCGGTGGTGGTGGTACTGTTACTATATTAGGTGGTAATGGTGCTGGTGCTGGAACCGATGGTGGTGTTAATATTGATGGTGGTACTGGTGGCACTACAGATCCTTCTATTAATATTGGTATAACTAACCCAACAACAAAGATCCAAATTGGTAAAGATACAACGGATAGTGTTGAGGTCGAAGTAAATGCTACTAATATTAATTTGAATGGTGGTGTTGCTGGAGTGGTGCAAACTGTTGTTGCAGATGCTAATACTGCTACAGATCTAGTTACATTGGTTACTACTTTTACCGAAACTGATGGTGGGGCTCATACTTCGGCTCTTGCAAATGGAACCGTTGGCCAAATTAAAATGGTGACTATGTTGGCCAGAACTGCAGGAGCCTATACCTTTACTCCTGCTTCACGAGTAGGTTATTCAAGTATAACCTTCAATGCTGCTGGAGAAGGGGTGACTCTTGTTTATACTGCATCAGGTTGGGCAGTTGTTGGAGTTCAAGGGGCAACTGTAAATCCATAACTGTATATTATAATAAGGATTGATAAAAAAAGAGGGAACCTTTAGGCTCCCTCTTTTTTTGTCTTAAATATAAATCTGAAAAATGATGCCCTGGTAACCGCTGGCTTAAACCAAGTAAAAATAGTACAGTAGAAAAATAAGGTAAGGATCTATTATATAAACCCTTGTTAAGAAAAAAAGTAGAGAGTTCTTAATAGGTGTTAGGGTACTTTGAGGAGAGTGTATATGAGAGTATTAAAATTGTTATCTATTGTAAGTTTACTGATGTTAACAACGCTGTCTTTTGCTGGTGGGGTGAGTGATACAAGGCATGATGTAAGTTTTGATGAAGCTGAGGAAGCGGAGGAGAACTTTAATTATGTTGTTAACTTTGTTCGTTCTACTGCTCCCTATGTTGATTTAGCACAAATAGATTTATCTTTAATTACTGCAGCGTATGAAGACTTGAATGATAAAGAATATCTTTCTGGGGCGTTTAAGACATTGCATCGAGTTCTTCGTTCATATCAAACTAAGTTTATAAATTCACCTAAGGTGTTACCTGCTAAGGTGGTAGCGGAGTGTTTAAGTATATTGGAGCAGACATCTGATTCAGAATTAAAGGCGATGCCGGGCCTTGTGTGTTTAATTAATGGTATCATCTTGAATGGGCCTTTTGTTAATAATGAAGAGCTCAATGATATGGTCGATCGTTGTCCTTCATACTTTCTATATTTAGCAAAAAATATTTATGTAGAAAAAAGAGGTTGATATTGTAGTTATGCCTTTAGGTATTCATTGTTTATTTAAAAGCTAAAAAAAGGAAAACGTAAAAGTTTTCCTTTTTTTGGTGGGCAGTTACAGCTGGTGATGGTGGAACTGTTATACTTAAAGATTCAGATGTGGCTGATGTTGCAACATTTTCTGCAACAGGTATTGAAGAGAGTGTTCCGACTCAAACTTTACAGGGTGGGCTTACAACTACAGTTAATCATCGATTTGGGTCAGTTGAGTTTGCTGATGGGGGTTGATGCTATTTCTACAGTAACCTATGTTATTGCTAACATCACTATTACTGCAAATTCACGAGTTTTAGTAACAGTTTCTTGTGTTGCTGGTAATGCAGCGTCGATTATAACAACTGTGACTTTTGGTTCTGAAATTATAAATGTAATGATACATAATATTGCTGCAACAGGAAATGTTAAATTAATCGAAAACTTAATTGTAAATGATTAAACTTTAAACAAAAACTATAGAAATATAAGTGTAAACTTTTACATTAATTAAGATGCTTGACAAAGTTCCTTAAATGTATTTAAAAAGTAATAAGGGAATTTATTTAGTTTTATGATTTAGATAATTTTTTATTGATGAGTAGGTGAAAAAAAGTAAGTTTGTTTCTAAAAAAAAGGAAAACATGAGAGAAGGATTGAAGCATTTAGTCTTGATGGGTTTCTTGTTTTGCTTTGGCGGCTCAGCCTTGGCAGAACAACAAGAAATTCAAGACAAAAGGACACTTACGTATAAACAAGCTCTAGAAATTATTGAGATGAATCAGGAGGGCAATAATCCTTACTGCTACATTACTCAAGATGTTCAAGGGATGTTAACACTTATCAAAAAATTAAATACATCTCAAACTAGTTGTGTAACAGAATCAATGCATGAACTTAATGAATATTGTGGAGATGGTAAGGCGTGCGTTCCCGCACAATTAGTATTTCAGGCGGTCTATGATGTTGTAGATCTATTGAGAGAAAAAACCTATGTCATGGATGTAGAAGAAGCAAACATGTTACGTTCTTTGTGGGGGCGGCTGTGTAGTCACAAAGATACATCGCTTTATGTTTCTGACGAAGATTTAAAAACAGTCCTGCCGGTAACACGTGCGCCAAGGACGCCAATCGGTGGTGGACGACCACCGGCTATATCACAAGAAATTATTTCCGGTATTAACTATGTACTAGACACAACACCATCTATTGGTGGCGGTGGTGGTGGAGCTATCGTTAATAATATTGTTAAGGGGAACTTGTGGATTGATAACGCGCCTACCGCAAGTATATTTTTTGAAAACACGGGCGTGAGTGATCCAACTCATTATGATAGTAGGATTATGGCGTTTGACGGTGCTGCGGCCAATGAGCGTGGGACCTTACAAGTTAACTCTACATTATTTGTTGATGGTGATACCGACCGCGCTGGGGTCGGTATTTCTAATCCTACGGCTAAGCTAGATGTGCGTGGTGCTTCAGATGCACCAGCTTTGCATGTGGAAGCTACTGATGATGTAGCACAAACTATTCATCTTCATGCTAATGCTGGTACGAGTGAAACTATTGATATTCATTCTGATCAAGGTACCGGATTGGACTCAGTAAACATTCATTCTGATGTTGGTGGTGTTACGATGACCAGTGTTGCAACCACGATTGGTGCAGCTTCATCAGCAGGTGAGTTGCGCATCTTAGAACCGGTTGCTGATGGTATTCATTACACAGGATTTACAGCTCCAGCATTAGTAGGCAATGTTATCTATACGTTACCACTTGTTGACGGTTCAGCCGGACAGTTTTTAGAAACCAATGGCTCTCAAGTATTAACATGGACGACTCCAGCAGCGGGTGGTGATGTTTTAGGACCGGCATCATCGACGAATAATGAAATTCCGCGCTACAGTTTACTGACCGGAAAGGTTATAAAAAACTCAGGATTGATTTTATCCGATATTGGAGCGGGAACAGCCGCAACGGATAACAGCTATGAAGCCAAGACGGCAACACAAGTAATAGGAATGGGTAACAGTGTCGATACGGGAGCTGTTAATATTGGAGTAGGTGCAGCTTATGTGGGATTGACGACAGTTGGCTCAGCCAATACGACAGCAGAAGCTGTTAAGATAGAATCACGTGACACTGGTGGAACGTCAGCCGTGCATATTACTTCTGCTGGATCAGGATCGAGTACTATTAATCTAGACACAACAGATGCTACTGGTGGAATTAGAATGAGCAGTATTACTATTACTTTAGATTCGCCTACAGCAGCTGCAAGTCAGTTAAGAATTTCAGAACCGTCTGGTGGCGGAACAAGTTATACTGGATTTACAGCGCCAGCATTAGTGGCCAACGTTATGTACACATTGCCACCTGATTCTGGTGTTGCTACTCAGGTTTTGACGACCGATGGTGGTGCAAGTCCGACATTGACTTGGGCTACTGCGGCAGGCGCAGGTGATGTTGTTGGACCGGCATCCTCAACTAATAATGAAGTGCCTCGTTATAATCTTGCATCGGGTAAGGCGATTAAAAATTCAGATGTGTTATTGACCGATGGTGGCGCAACACGAGTTGATAGTAGTTTTGATGCAAAAACTGGGGGTAACTCGGTAGGGCTTGCCAATGATGGTAGCAGTGGAACCATTAATATTGGAACCGGTGCTGGAACTGGTGATATTAATATAGGTGATTTTGCAGCACTAGCCGGTGTTCGTGCAATTAATGTTGGTGCTGCTAGTGGTGGTGCTAACGCACAAACGGTTACTGTGGGTTCTGGTGATGTTGCATCCGTAACGACACTCCAATCTGGAACAGGAAAACTAACAATCACGAACGCCTCAGTCGGTGGTGTTTCACCAGATGAAGCGCTCCTTATTGAAAATACTGGTGTGGTAACAGGTAGTAACGATGGAATACATATCCATAGTACGGCAGCAACCAGTTCACAGGCGATTCATATAGACGCCGATGTTGGTGGCGTGTTAATTGATTCTGCAGATACAGTTTCGACCGCTGTTAATGTGACAACCGGAACTGCTGCTGGGTTTACGAGTGGTGGGATACAAGTTTTAAGTGGAACGCCTGCAGCAGGGACTGCTATTGTTGGTAGTGGTATTGTTGTTGTTAAGTCCGGTGATGGTGCAGCACGTACTGATGTTGCTACTGCCGGAAATGCCGGTAATGTTACTGTCGAGACTGGTGCTGGTGGAGCGACATCCGCAGCAGCTGGTGGAACTGGTGGTGACGGTGGCGACTTGGCTCTTACCGGTGGTGATGGTGGAGCTGATACCGAAGCGGCATCAGGGACTGCGGGTAATGGTGGAAATGTAACAATAACAGCTGGTTCTTCAGGAGCGACTACAGGTGGAACATCTGGTGATGGTGGGACGATTACATTGACGGGTGGTTCAGCAGATGCAACGACTGGTACTGATGGAGCCGCGGGTGGCGTTATTGTTAACGCTGGTGGTATTGGTGGTACGTCCGGTAGCCTCGGTAATGCTGTTGGGTTAAGAATAAATGGAAGTGGACAACCAAGTGCTGCTGCTCCTTATAATAATGTTCCTTTATACATAAGTAACGGAACATTAGCGAGTGATGGTAATACATACTCTATTGAAGCTGAGCAGGATATTGTAGCACCTAACTTTAGAAGTACATCTGATGGCCGCTTAAAGATGAATGTTGAAACAATGGACTGTGAAGCTTGTTTAAATAAAATTGCAGCGTTGCGGCCGATAACGTTTGATTTTATTCCAAAGCGATTACGAAACGCATCAGGTAAAAAAGATACTGGTTTTATTGCACAAGAAGTACGACGATATATTCCTGAGCTGGTTGGTGAAGATGACCCTACGGGACATCCATGCTTGAATATAAATTACTCTAAGTTGGTGGTCGAGTTGACTGGTGCTGTTCAGGCGCTTTTACAGCGTATTGAATTTTTAGAAAAAGATGGATTAGTAAGGCAGCGAGAGATCCTTGCATTAGAAAAAGAAGCTATCAATAGGCAGAAAGAATTACTAGCGATTAAGAACATCACGCATGCGGCATACCGGGTTGCCAATATCGCTATAGAGGTAGAGTAAAAGAATGATTTATAAAGTTATTATGCTTTTAATAGAATTAGAGGAGGGCAACAATAAATAACTCAAAAGGAAGTTAGTTTTAAATTAAAATTATATTGAAATGAAGTGAATATTAATTCTATTAAGGAGAGTATGATGAGAGTGACAAAATTGTCATCCATTTTATTGGGGCTATCGTTACTAACGACGGTTGCTTTTGCTGGAGTGTCAGGTGATAAAATCAAAAAGATGGATATATGGGGTGAAGAAGGCGCTCAGGAATTTGGTAAAGTGATTGAGTTTGTTCGATCAACGGCGCCATTTATTGATCTTTCACAAGTGGATGCAAAGGTAATGGTTGCTGCATATGGTGAGTTGAGAAATCAAGATAACCTTGGTGGTGCATTAGGTGTGCTTCAGCGAGTGTTACGTTCGTACCAAACTAAATCTGTAGGACTTCCAAAGATTCTTCCTGCAGGCTTGGTTGCTCAGTGTATGAGTGTATTTGAAAGTTTATCTGCAGATCAAATAGGTAGAATGCAGAATGTTGCTTCATTGATTAATCGTGTCATTCAAGATGAAGCGGTTGTTAACAATGAACAATTAGCTGCAATGGTAGATAAATATCCATCATACTTTTCTTACTTAGCTAATAATGTTTATCGTGGTTTTTTCCAAAACAATGATGGCGCAAAATTTTCTATCCGTGCTGACGGTTCTGTTGCTCAAGCAGCAGATGATAATCTCTCTACTATAGGATATGCAATGACTTCACCTGATGCTGCTAATGGAACTGACTCTGTAAGCTCCTTTAGTATTACTGGTGGTACCAATAACAACCTTGAAACTAGTCAGGCAGCGCAGGCAGCGACTGTGGTAATTACTGGACAAACAAATGCAAGTACAGCGACTCAAGGGCCAGCTGTGAGTATTACTGGTGGTACCAATAGTGGTGGTGGTACGGCATCTCAAGGTGCTTTAGAAATTAGCAAAGGGGGTGCTACTTATGCTCTTTATACTACAGATGCGATATTTGTTGGTGGTGGCTCTGGGCTAGCATTGGCAGATGGTTCAGTTTCTGCACCTTCTTTGTCATTTACTAATGATACCGATACTGGACTATACTTAGACAATCCCGGTGGAGCCAAAGAACTTGGTGTAACTCAAGGGGGAGTGCAGCGTGCTTCTTTTGCTGCAACTACAGCTGTTAATGCAGTAACAGCATTAAACTTAAATGCAGCAGCCTCTCAAGGTTCTGTAACTATTGGTAGTTCTGATGGTGGGGCGATTTCTACTGATTCTGGAACAAGTTTAACGACTATTCAAAATGCATCAACAACAACTGAAGCTATTTTAATTCAATCTACTGGTGTGGTTGCAACAGCCGATGAGGGTATTCACCTTCATAGTACTAATGCGACAAGTACAAATGCTATTCACTTAGAAGCAGATGATGGTGGAATTGCAATTACTAATGCTGGAGCAGCAAAAGATATTGTAATTGATTCTACAGCAGGTTCAGTTAAGATAACAGGTTCAGAAGATCTTGCAGATGCGGTAGCAGTTCTTGCTGATGGTGGTACAGCCTCTACATTGACCATTAAAAATACAGCTGGTACAGCGACTGGTGCAATTGAAATTAATGCGTCAGCTGGTACAACTGGTACCTTGACGATTGATTCAGCAGCAACGGCAGATGAAGCTCTTTTAATTAGAAATACAGGTGTAGTGGGCACAACCCTTGATGGTATTCACCTTCATAGTACTAATGCGACAAGTACAAATGCTATTCACTTAGAAGCAGATGATGGTGGAATTGCAATTACTAATGCTGGAGCAGCAAAAGATATTGTAATTGATTCTACAGCAGGTTCAGTATCTATAACAGGTTCAGAAGATCTTGCAGCGGCATTGGCGCTTTTAACAGATGGTGGCACTGCTTCAACAATGACGCTTACAAATAGCGCAGGTACTACAAGTTCAGCAATTGATATTAATGCATCAGCAGCAGGAGCAGCTACAGCAGTTCATATTCAATCTGCAGGTACAGGCGCAGCAGCCATTAATATAACAACCCCAGCAGCGGCTTCAGCAACAGGTGGTATGACTGTATTAACAGGTACCCCATCTTCAAATGGAGCAAATGTTAGTGGTGCTGTTTCTATTACTACAGGTGCTGGTCAGGCAAATAGTGGTGGTACTGCTGGTGCTTCTGGAGGAATGACATTGCAAAGTGGAGTTGGTGGAGCCAACACTGTTGCAGCTGGAACAGGTGGAGCAGGTGGAGCGATTGCGATTACTGGTGGTGACGGTGGTGATGGTGTTACGACTGGTGGAGCTGGTAGTGCGATTACGCTTACTGCTGGTGACGGTGGTGACGGTACAACCGGTGGAATTGGTGGTAATGTAAATATACAAGCTGGTCTTGTAGGTTCAGGTGGATCACCTACTCAGGGTGCAGTTATAATCAATTCTCCTGGTGGTAATGTTGCTGCGGCGACTGGTGCAGAATTAAGAATGGTTGAGCCTGGTACAGGTACCAACTATACTGCAATGAGAATGCAAGCTCAGTCAGCAGATATCATTTACTTATTACCAGATACCATTGGATCAGTTTCCGATCACTTGGAAATTAGTGGCATTGCATCAAATGTTGCGACATTAGACTGGACTACTGGTTCTGGTGTAGAAAAATCGGGTGATTCTGTAGCAACAGAACTCGTTCGTTGGGTTGGAACAGGAAATACCGTTGATGGTGGATCAACACTATTGACGGCTCCTGGCACAGCAATAACGAGTGGTAGTATTAATGCTGAAACTAATGCTAATTCCGTAGGTTTAGCTAATGATGATGGTCATACAGGAACTATTAACATTGGTACAGGAGATGGTACTGGTACTATTACTATTGGTGGTACAGGTGCTCGAACTATAGCTATTGGTACCGGAGCAGCAGTACAAGGAGTAACTTTAGGGTCTACTAACAGTACATCATCAACAACTGTGCAATCAGGAACTGGTCAATTGAAATTGACCACAGCCGATACTGATGATGAAGCTCTCTTGGTTGAGTCTACTGGGGTAGTTACTGGTAGTGATGATGGTATTCATCTTCATAGTACAAATGCAACAAGTACAAGTGCTATTCACTTAGAAGCAGATGATGGTGGAATTGCAATTACTAATGCTGGAGCAGCAAAAGATATTGTAATTGATTCTACAGCAGGTTCAGTATCTGTAACAGGTTCAGAAGATCTTGCAGGAGCCTTAGCGCTCTTGACAGATGGTGGCACTGCTTCAACAATGACGCTTACAAATAGCGCAGGTACTACAAGTTCAGCAATTGATATTAATGCGTCAGCAGCAGGAGCAAGTACAGCAGTTCATATTCAATCTGCAGGTACAGGAGCAGCTGCTATTAATGTAACAACTCCTGATGCAGCTTCTGCAACAGGTGGTATGACCTTTACGACTGGTGATGCAAGTGGTGATGCAACCGGTAGCGCTGGTGGTGACTTCCTCTTTACATCAGGTGCTGGTTCAGCAACAACCGGAGGTTCAGAGACAGGTGGAGCTGCTGGTGATATGACTATCACTCTAGGTGATGGTGGTAATGCTAGTGGTGGTACTTCTACAGGTGGTGCTGGTGGTAAATTGAGCATTACGGGTGGTGATGGTGGTACAAGTACTACTGGAACTAGTGCTGCTGGTGGTGTGACTATCACTGCTGGTGGTAACGGTACTACTACAGGTGCTGCTGTTGGTCTTACAGTAACCGGTAACGCTGGTGCAAGTACAACGGCACCATATGCCAACGTTCCGGTGTTCATATCTAACGGTACTGTTGCAACTGATACATTTACTTATTCAATGGAAGCGGTTAATGATATTGCAGCTGCTAACTTTAGAAGTTCATCTGATGGACGTTTAAAAACCAACATTAATTCAATGGATAGCGAAGAGTGTTTAGCTAAAGTTGTAGCACTTCGTCCGGTAACATTTAACTTTAAAGAAGCATTGAAGCGTAATCCAAATGCACGTAAAGATACAGGTTTCATTGCTCAAGAAGTAAAACGATGTATACCTGATCTTGTTGGTGGAACCGAACTAGATGGTGGATATCTCAATGTTAACTATCCAAAAATGGTTGTTGAGTTAACTGGTGCAATCCAAGCGTTATTGGCACGCAACGAATCTCTTAAATCACGTGTTGATATTCTTGAGGCTAAGCTTGAGTCTAGTCTTACTACACAGAAGAAAGAAATTCTTGCAATAGCACATGCTGGATTGAAACGAGTATTAGAAGCACAATAGGAGTAAGGTAGAAAACTTAACAGGGCGGTATTATACGTACCGCCCTGTTAATAGCAAAAGGGAAATTTAATTTAACGGGTGCTACAGTTTTTGAGGAGAGTATATATGAGAGCAGTAAAAACGTTATCGGTTTTTGTAAGTATATTTTTACTTACAACGATGACTTTTGCTCGTGGGCTGAGCGAAATAAGACAAGATGTGAGCTTTGATGAATCAGCTGGAGCAGAAGAGGACTATAATTATGTAGTTAATTTCGTCCGATCTACTGCCCCGTATGTTGACTTATCTCAAATAGATTTAGCCTTAATAACCGCAGCTTATGATGAGCTGAATGACAAAGAATACCTTTCTGGGGCATTCAAGACGTTGCATCGGGTCCTCAGATCGTATCAAACAAAATTTATTAATTCACCTAAAGTGTTACCGGCAAAAGTGGTAGCTGAATGTGTAAATATACTAGAACAGACATCGGAAGCCGAATTAAAGGAAATGTCGAGCATTGTATCTTTAATTAACGGAATTATTCTTAATGGGCCTTTTGTTAATAATGAAGAGCTTAATGAGATGGTGGATAGATGTCCTTCATATTTTTTATACTTAGCTAAGAATGTATACCGTGGATTTTTCCAGCCAGCAGGTGTGGGGAGTACATTTACGGTGGATGATAGTGGAGTGTTTACCGTTCTTTTAGCTACTTCTGCTGGAGTAGGTAATGCTATTTCTTTTACTGCTGGTAAGGCTGGTGGCGATTCTCAAACGGGTGGTGCTGCTAGTTTGATTGGTGGTGAAGGAAGTGCAACCAATAACGGTGCTGGTGGTACTGTCATTGTAACTGCAGGAGCTGCAACAGGGACTGCTACAGGAGGTAGTGTAGCTATAACGTCTGGAGCTTCAGCAGGTGCTAGTGGAACCGCAGGGAATGTTACTATAGCAACAGGAGCGCCTACAGGCGGAACCGAAGGAAGTATGAGTCTAGATATTGGAGCATCGACTCAGGGTACGATTGATTCGGCAGGGGGACGCTTTGTTAATGACTACCGACTTGCTGCTCGAAGAACTTCTTCAGCACAAACTGTAGGCACGGCAGCTACAATACTTTTTAATACAGAAGACTTTGATCCGGCTGGAGATTATGTTCCGGGAACCGGCATTTATACAGCAACAGTAGCTGGCATTTATTTAGTAACCACTTGTGTTACGATCGATGCCGTGACCACGGGGGGCGATAAGGTGATAGAAATTTCTAAGAATGATGGATCGACAGGATTTATATCGACACAAACTATTGATACTGGAGAACAGGGTTATCTTGGGCACTCTGCTCTGATATCATTGGCTGCTACTGATACAATTCGAGTTAAATATTCTGGCGGCGCTGCTGATGATACAGTAGTGGTAGGATCTTCATTGTGTATAAATCTGGTTGCATTGCCATAAGATTTTAAAAAGATATTTATTTAAAAGAGGGGAGTTGAAAAAAGCTTCCCTCTTTTCTTTTTATAAGAATATGGCCAGCGATTTTATAGGCTATAAAGGAACAGTTTATGAGAAATATAGAAACATTGATTTTTTTTCAATTCCCTTGGTATGATAAGCACAAGTAAGCAGGGTAGTGTCATAATAATAAACCTATACAAGGGAGGGTAAACCAATGGCAGATCTATCTGACAAACACCAAAGAGTCTTAGAGTTCTTTAGTGTGTTGCCTCAACGCATTGTCGCCCTTCACGGCAGTGATAACGTGGCAGAATTTTTATTGTATGAAATTTGTAACCATGATAATTTTTGTGTGAAAAAAGCAGCATTTTTTGTTGATAGTCCAGACTTTGATACGATGAAGGGTGTTGCCGGTATTAATACGGATAACAGCTTTGCGGACAATCACTGGGAAGCTCCAGGGGATTTTTCTAACCATATGTCCTCGTGTGACTTTAATACACAAGTCAGATCGCATGACGCTGCAAGTATCCATAATTCACCGTACGATCCGGTTAAGGCAGCCAAGATGGCTAAAAACTTGAACTTCAAGAACCCACTTTTTTATTCGTGGCGTATGAAACATGATAATTATGGTTTTGTGATATATGAACAAGCTGACGCTAACGACCTCGATCAACACATGTTTAACTCTCTTCATTTACTGAGCTTTTGCCCAGTATTTTAGTTTTAAGGCTTTTTTCGTATAAAAGTATGGAATAATATAGTTATTGAGCTTATAAGGCTTAAAGCAACTTTTTGCTACCATTATTACTCTAATAGAAAGCTTTTCGCTTTCGTTTATTGCCATCAATACAGTAGCTAGCAACACCGATTGATGGCCGTATAGATGGATATTTTCAAACTCTTGATTTTTCTTGCTCAAATCGGGTAAAATTAATAATAGAAATATATATAGGCTCTGTGTGTTTGGATAAGGCATGTCAGGGTCTGTGTATTACTATGATAGAATATTAAGGTTAGAGAGGATAGCAATGAGAAAAGCTAAGGTTAAAAATAAGTTGCGCGGCAAGGTTTTAAGAATGCTTAATGACCAGCAAAAGAAAATAAGCCGTGGTGTGCATAAATATTCTGTTCAGCAAAAACAAGAAAAGAATCACAGAGAAGCAAAATAGTTAGAGCTTGCAATCTGTGCAAATAATATGATAGTGTAATTTAGATTAATTTGGATCGTATTTAAAAAGGAGACTCGAGATGAAAGGTAAAATTTTATTAGCTTTACTTACAGCATTCTTAGCCGTTCCAATGATGGATGCTAAAACTGAAGTTAAAGCAGAAAAAGCTTGTTCTAGTTGTGAAGTTTCTTGTGCTGGTTGTGCTAAGAAGTGTAAAGCTTCATGTAAGCCATGTGGCAAGAAGTGTGCTGTTAAGTGCAAAAAATGTAAGGGCGCATGTCCTGTGAAGTGTAAGTCATGTACTAAGAAGTGCAAAGGTTGTTGCTCTTCATGTGACCGTGCCAACAAAAAAGCTGCAGCAAAAAAAGCTAAAAAATAAGCTTTAAGCTACATAGTTTTAAAAAGAGCTGGTTAATCCCAGCTCTTTTTTTGTTTAATAACTATTCAAATGGTTGGAGGCCTGGAAGTGGTTCGCCGCTTAAGTAAATCAAAGTTGCGCCACCGCCCGTAGAAAGGTAATTAATCTTGTCTTGAAGATTGAGTTTTAATGCTGCGCCAACAGAGTCGCCACCGCCAATAACAGTATAGGCTGGTGAGTCTGCTACGATCTTAACAAGTTCATTATAATATGTGAGTGTTTCTGGCTTTGAAAGCCTGCCCGGTAACCCATTCAAAAATATGGTTCCAGCTTTATTGATAGAGTCTGTCCATGCCTCAACAGTCTTAGGACCAAAAGAGACTCCACGAGCCGTTGGCGCAAAGTCGCCAATAGGCACGATCGATAATTGACCATTCTCTTCTACTAAAAAGTCTGGTGGTAGCCAGAGTTGAACATGGAGTTCTTGTGCTTGTTGTGCAAGGTCACAGACCTTAGTAGTAAAATGTTCATCTACTAGAGAGTCGCCAACCTTATAATTAAAAGCCTTTAAAAATGTATAGACAATTGCAGGGCATAATGCAATTTGGTCTACTAGCGGAAATAGATTTTGTATGAGTGGGATCTTATCCTTAACTTTGCCACCACCAATGATCATCAAAAAAGGTTTTTTAGGAGCTTCCAAGAGCTTGTTGAGTGCAGCCAATTCTTTTTCTATCAAAAACCCAATAGCGCGCTCATTCTTTTCAAATAGGTATGGTAACTTGGACACCGATGTATTATCACGATGCAAAGTTCCGTATGCATCGGTAATATATACTTCTGCTAGTTCTTTTAATTCATGAGCAAACGCGTTATTGAGGAGTGTTTCTCCAGGAAAGAAGCGTAAGTTTTCTAGTAATACAATATTTTTATCATCTTCTTGCATGAGTTCTTTGGCCTGCTCTATGCTAGACGCAAAGCTGACGGTGTACCCATGCTCTTTAAACCACGGCACAAGGACTTGGGTAGAGAGGCGCGCTTCTTGTTCTGTCGGGCGCCCTATGTGTGTCGCCAGGAGGATTTTACATTGGCGTTCAAGAAGATAGTCGAGAGTTGGTTTGATTTGTTTGAGGCGATAATCTTCTACAATAGTAGCGTCTTTAAGCGGAACGTTAAGATCTGCCCGTAAAAAAACCGTCTTACCTTCAAGTTGCATGCTTGGCAATTGTGATTGAAGTTTAATCATAAAAAATTTTCTCCCAACTTTAATTATTTTCTCTAGTATACATTAAAGTTTTAGAAAATGTATTGGTGAGATTCAGTGCAAGGTTGATACTTTTTTTTCTTGCGTATTTTTCGTGTAATACGTTCCTGCTCTTTTTGGTGGATTTTGTAATCATTGATTGGAGTTTTAATGTTGCGTATATATAAAACATCATTAATGAATGCAAACTTACTTGCTGACATCTCGAGCATGGGGAACATGAGTGCCGTATCACCAGCGACGGTATAAAAATTTTCATTACTATCATAAAGATCATTAATGTGAATTTTTTTTCCCAGCCACGCATAAAATGTTCTTGGCTGTGCCGAACAAAACCCGAACTCTCTAAATTGATTTTTATTTATAATTTCTTGTGGAATCTCTTTGCACCATCCAATTTTTTTTGTAGGCCAGTTTCTAAATTGGCCGTAGGTAAGCCAAACATTTTTTGTGGTATATTCATGGTTAATTCGTTTTAAAACTTGTGAGTGTGCGAACCAGTCATCACCATCAAGATGGACGACGATATCCGTATCATTACACAGTTGTAGCGATTTGTAATGGTTGGCTAATGCACCAACCCGTGTTGTGTTTTGTATGAATGTAAAATTCTTAAGTTTCTTTTTTTTAATATACTTTTTAACAGCTGGGCCCGTGCCATCAGGAGAACAGTCATCAATATAAATAGTTCTCATCTTAGTATACTTTTGTTTGATAATAGAGTTTATATTTTTATGAAACCAGTCGATATTATTGTAGGACGGAACAACAATAACAAATGAATTGAGCTTTTGTTTTTGAATTGGCTTGCGTGCACAACTGATAAGAATGAGTGGTAAAAAAATAAAGAAAATTTTATGCATAATACCGGATGGTTAAGGTGGTTCTTGGGTGTTAAAAAAAAAAGGGTGAACTATGGGTATATAGTCCACCCTATAAAAATCTACTGGTGATCAGCAGCTTTGTCCTTGTCGCAACCTAAGTGCTTACAACCAGGAACAGTTACAACTGCTGCAACTAAGATGAATAAAAATAAAAGCTTTTTCATGTTTTCTCCTTAATTAGAAAAATTATTTTTCTAGTACTTATAAGACAATTGCAAGCCTAGTAACTTTTACTGTAGACTTGCAAGCTTTTCTATGCTTCAAACCGTAAAACATTAGCAATCTTCATCTTTTTAAGGGTGCGGATTGGGATCCATAATGCAATAGCGGTAAAAAAGAGCGCTAATAAAAACATACTTCCAAATATGAGCGGCGACATGCGAATTGGAAGCTTGGTAACATAATAAACATCAGGTAACTCTATAAATGGATATCGATCTAAAAAAATACCGACAAAGAATGCACACGCCAGGCCGACGATGCTGGCAATGCTGGTCAGTAAGAACCCTACAATATAAAAAATGTATGCTACTTGTTGCGGAGCCAGACCAAGCGCTTGTAGTAGTGCCATGTCTTTTTGTTTGCGAATAATTTGCATGAACGTTAATGATATTATGTTCATGCTTGCAACCAAGGTGATTAATGCGAGTAAGAAAAACATAACATATTTTTCCAGCTGTAAGGCGGACACTAATGCTGGATATAGTTGTTTCCAGGATAGAACGTCCAGCCCGATACGGAAGTTTAAATCGTGAATAAGTTTGTCTTCTGAGGCGTTAGGATCTAAACGCAGTCCGATCTCGGTTGGGTTAGCCTTAGGGAAGATTTCTTTGAGAAATTCGAGCGAACTAATAACCAGGTTAGAATCAAACTCATCAATACCGGTATCAAATATTCCAGATACTACGACCTCAACCTCATCAAAGGAAACGGACCGTTTTTGTTTGCCTTTTTGGTGAGCATAAAAAAGGGTGATGGTTTGTCCCACATCCAGCTCTAAGTTTTGTGCAAGTTTTTTTCCAATCAAGATTTGATTATCAATAAGGAGCTTGGGAAACGACTTACTATTGTCTAATGTCTGCGTTAATTTTGTATGTAATGCTGAGACATTCGCTTCGCGTTCAGGGTCTATGCCGCGTAGTACTAAGACGGTATCAATAGCGTGGGTGGTATTATTTTCTAGGAGTACGTTTTGTGTGTCGCTTGGTGCGTATGCCGCAATTTCAGGGAATTCTTTTTTGAACATCGAGCCAAGCTTGTATGCGTTCATTGGATAGCCGTCAGAGCGGATAAAAAGTTGTGGATGAATGTTTTGCATTTTTTCATGTGTGACTTTTTCAAAGCCGTTCATGATCGATACAACTAACGCCATAGAAAAAACACCGATTGCGATTCCTAAAAAACTAATCTTGATCATGGTTGATATTGATTGTTCGTGTCGTGCACCTTTAAGTATGCGCCAACCAAGCATCAGTATAAGTTGTTTCACTGTTTCTCCTTGTCATTTAGCATTCTTTTTTTTAGGATAGCGTATATTGTAGAATTTAAAAAATGATAGATAAAAAACAGATAAAGGTGAGCCATGAAACGAGCTGGAATATGGAGATTAATGTTGCTTATCGGTATTCCCTTTCTCTTGGCCAATTGTGGCGGTCGCTTTATTGATTGGGGGCGCTGTCAATTCAATCAAGGTTGTCCTTTGCCAAATAATTATGATTGTGTTCAAGAATATATTCGCTCTGTCCGTGTCTATGATCAGTTTACGACCATGGGTATCTTCAATGCGCTTTGGCTTGCTCCAGCGGTGCGTGAAGCGTCATTAGATATGAAAGTCATTAAGTTTGCTATGCCGGATCAAGATAAAAATCTTGCACTAAAGACTATTGAAAAAGATACGCAGCAATACATATCATTCTATATTCTTGCGCATCAACCGCGATGGATGGGAACCATATTTGGTAAGCCTGACGCTGAGTGGAACTTACTATTGGATGTTAACGGTGTTAAGCATAAGCCATTAGAAGTGAAAAAAATTGATGTAGAAGATCTAGACATGACGTATGCTGGTTATTTTGGTGAACGTCTCAACCGACATAAGACTATTTTCTTTGTTCGATTTGCAGCAACTGAGCCTGGAGGCGAGTCACTCTTCACACCGGAAACAGATTCTATTACTTTGTGTATCCGTGCTCTTAAACGACAAGTGGCGCTTTCATGGCAGTTGTGTAATGGCCCTGAACAAATATTACTTCCATTTACACCATGTGGTGGTGGCTGTAATGAAAGTGGAACAAGGAATTGTGGGCCGTGTCAGTTGTGTCCAGCTACCGATTGTGGTCGTGAAGCTGGGTTGTCTATATGATCAAGGTTGGCATCGGTGTAGATCATCGGGGTTATGCATTAAAGAACCTACTAATGCAAGAAAAATCTATTGAGTGGTTGGATTTTGGTACTGATAGTTCAGACCGTACTGATTATCCATTGTTTGTGCCACCCGTGGTGGACGCGCTCGATGCTGGTGAGATTGATTATGGGGTCTTGATCTGTGGGACCGGGATCGGGATGTCGATTGTGGCAAATCGGTATAAAAAGGTCTATGCAGCATTGGCATGGAATAAAGAGGTAGCTGTGTTGAGTAAAGAGGACGACAATTCTAATATTTTAATATTGCCTGCAGATTTTATCACCGAAGACCAAGCGCGAGAGATGCTCTCGGCTTGGCTTCAGGCAAAATTTAAAGGCGGTCGCTATGAAGAGCGACTAGCGCTGTTTGACTAATTATCCAACAATCGCTTCTGCTTGTTGATCAAGGTTAGCAGTTGTAATGGGTTGTTGAGAGTTGGACATCATTTCACGGATGCTAGCCAAAAGTTTTTCTTTCTCTTCAGCAGTTAGCACGAGTAACATTAATTCACCCTGTCCAAGAATTGATCGTTTAATCAATGCTTCGCTAAGCTTATCAAGTTGCTCTTTGCGGTTTCCAAGTATTTCTCGAAGTTCATCTTCACATTGATTCTTAAGGTCGAATACTTGATCCAAGAGCAGGTCTTTACGTTCTCGTGAAAGACTTTCAACCTTAACACCTTGAAGAATATGTTTTTCAAGAAGCTCGACAGCTTTTTGGTTGTTGTCATTATTGAAGGCACTACGCTCGCCACAGATGATTTCTTCTGCAATATGTGGTGCTAATAATGTTTTACATTCAGCAATCAGATCAGTATGAGACTCAATGCTCAAGGTGTCATGTTGGTTGAATGAGAATACACCACCATCAAGTGTGTAGTTTTTCTTAAGGTTTTTATCGTACCAAACCTTTTCTTCGATTGGTTGCTTAACTGGACGCATGGTCGCACGAGTGATGATCTTATCTGGCTGGTATGTATGTATAGCCATGGTGGTTCCAGCAATCTGTGCGGCTAAGAATATCTTTTCTTGTTGATCAAGCACTTTGGTTGACTGTTCGATGTGATAGATTTCTTCATTCATTGCTTGTTCAAAGTGTGCCACCGTTAACGCTCGACCAGATACGATAGATTGTTGTAACGCATTTTCAAACACCTCGGTTATATCTTCATGAGAGCGACCTTCTGTTGAGAAGAGCAGCTCTTGAGCGAATGCTAAGAAATCATTATCATCGAGTGATATGTTGTACTTAGCAAGTGCTTTTTCAATAGCTATAGCCCGTTCAATCTGGCTTGGATACTCACAAATGATTTGTGTTCCAAATCGACCATTTTGTAAGAGAGCAGGATCCATTTTTTCAGGATTATTGGTTGCACCAATAATAATTACTGGATCATCACTTTCTTCTTCTTCTTGGAATCCGCTCATGGTGGTCAAGAAGTCTGTCAGTGTTTGAACATCACCATCGCTAGTGAGACGGTAGTTGTGTAACTCATCAATGAAGATGATACACGGACCGTACCACTGTCTGAACGTAGAAATGATTCCTTTAAGGCTAAACTCAGCAAGGAGTTTATGATCAACAGGGATGAATGGAATTTCTTTAAGTCCGGCAGCTTTACGTCGCTTAGAGATTTCTCCAGCAGTTTTTTCTGCAACAAAGGTTTTCCCGGAACGAGTTGGTCCGATAAGCAAGATCCCCTTTGGAGGAATGATGTTTTTACGCTTAAACTTCTTAGGGTCGGTCATAAACTGAATGACTTTTTCCATGGCATCTTTAGCTTGTTCGTTACCAATAACCTGTTCAAAGCCACCTTCAACGAAACGCATTTCTGAAGATTTACGCTTAATTGGTCCTCCATAGAAGTATTCGTGAAGTTTTCGTTTTTTTTCTGTAAACTGATTTCCAAACGAGTTTCTCATTTTCTTGTATGCAGCTACAGCTCCAACACCAACAGCAACATCAACAAAACCTATTTTCCAAATGTGAAATACAGAATCAAGGCGTGCAAGAGAGCTAAGGTACTGGTAAGGTGAAAGTTCTCCATTTACATCATATTGCGGTGGGCTACCAACTATATTATCCTTAACCCAATTAAAACCTTCTTTAGGTTTTTTAAACCATCCTGTCAGTGGCGCACTTATATGAACACCTTGTGAGGTAAAGTCGCAATTTCGTCCATAATTTAACACCATTGAAGTACTATCTACGGTTTCCTCGTAAGAGCTTTGAATAGCCTCTTTAATATGAAGAGAGACTTCGGGGTTTAAGCTTCCAAGGGCTTTTTCTAATTTTGAAGTAGTTTTATCGGTAATTGTTGTGCAAACTTTTTTGTTAAGTTCTTTAGGATCGGTATTATTATATACGGTGATTCCGCCTCGTTGAATCAGTGAAGGCTCGCCACCTTTTGTTGTAGTGAGGAGCGTTCCTTCGGGAAGGAACTTTCCTGTTTTATAAATAAGGTATCCTAAGAATGCAGTGGCTGCACCGACTACAAATAATCCTTCAGTTATATGGTACTTTTTATTGGCAACTTCAACCTTACGGTATGCCTTGTTGAACCAATTAATTCCAAGAAATTGAACACTTTTTGAAATATAAGTGAGTGCCGTGTCTGTATGGGATAGTGCTGAAACTACATCTCCCATACCAATACTATCTGTTGCCGATTTGGTGATAGGTTGGTGAAGATCAAGCTCTGGTATTTTTTTAAAATCGGCTTTGATACATTTTTCTACATGTGCTACTAAAGCTTGTACTTTAGATGCAGCGACATAGATATCTCTGATATTCATGTCTTTTTGTGTGACATCAAGGCTTAATAAGAGTTTAGAGCATTCGGTTTGAATGAGGACTAATTCTCTTTGTACAGCGTCAGGATCATCTAGTTTGATGGTGTTTCGTCTTAAATCAATACTGATATCTTTGGCTACAAAATCAATACTATCAATACCTTCAATAATTTTGGCCAAGAGCTCATCGCGCTCTTCTGGGTAAAGCAGGGCATCGGCAACTTTAGGTGTTGCCTTAGTAGCATCTAGTTGAACTGATTCATCAGTGGTTTCATCTAAAACTACCGGGTTTGCCTCAGTAATCTCGGCTATTGATTTTTCGGTTATTACAGGTTGAGCTTCAGCAGCATTTACGCTACTATTGTCACTGTATGTGAAATTTATCACTGAAAGGCAGGTTAGGATTGTCAGGAACTTAATATTAAATAGTTTCATGAGAGTTTTGGCCCTATGTCTATAAGTTTTAAATGTTTAATCTGTTTAATTGTAGAGTAAAAATTAAGTAATGACAAATGGTTAAAGGGGGATTTTATGGCTAAGGGCATCAATTATGGGCTTACAGTTGCTTTCATTTTAGTAGTTGTTTTTATACCGGTTTTCTTTTATAAGAAATCGTTTTGTTGTTCAGCTTATGGGACAGGAGATAAAAGTGGGCATTCTTTCTCAATTCATGGGATGAAGGATGTGCGAAATATAGCTCCAGTATTGATTATTGGTTCTGGTCCTGCCGGATTGACAGCAGCGCTTTATAGTGCTCGTCTTGGCTTTCCTACCTATATATTGGATGGTGCACAGCCTGGTGGTCAGCTTACAACAACCAGTTATATAGAAAATTGGCCTTCTCGAGAGAAGATTTTGGGTACAGAGCTTATGGACGCTATGCGTAAGCAGGTTATGAGCTATGATGTGACTTTCCTCAATGAGGATGCCTCTTCGGTTGATTTAACACAGTGGCCATATACGGTAAAGACCTCTGATGGAACACAGATAAATGCCTTATCGGTGATTATCTGTACAGGTTCCAAGCCTATATTGTTGGGAGTTCCTGGTGAGACTGAGTTCTGGTCTAAAGGGGTATCAACCTGTGCGGTTTGTGATGCAGCCTTCTATAAGGATAAGCATGTGATTGTTGTAGGTGGTGGCGATTCTGCGGCCGAGCAGGCTCTTCAGTTGGCTGTATATGCTAAGAAGGTTGATCTGATTGTTCGAAAAGACGCAATGCGAGCCTCTCAGGCCATGCAAGAGGAATTGAAAAAGCTTCCTAGGGTTTCGGTGCTGTATAATAATCAGGTGAAAAAGGTTAAAGGAACTTCGGCTCATGTTACTAGTGTTGATCTCTATGATTCTAAGTCTGATACAATGACAGACTTTCCTGTCGATGGTGTTTTTCTTGCTATTGGTAGTAAGCCGAATACTCAGATGTTTACAGGGCAGCTTCGTTTGAATGAGGGTGGATATATTGAAGTGCAAGGTCATTCTCAGCGAACTTCAGTAGAAGGAGTTGCTGCGGCAGGTGATGTTGAGGATGCTGTGTATAAGCAGGCTATTGTAGCTGCTGGTGAAGGAAGTAAGGCGGCAATTGATACTCAGCATTTCCTACAAAAGGTGGGCCTTGGGCCAGATGCTCTTGACAAGGTATCTTCTCAATTTTTCATCAAGAAGAAGCCTATTATGCAGGTTGAGATAGATTCAATCTCAACTATTGAAGAGTTTGAAAAAGAGGTTGCCAACTCAGATGTTCCGGTGGTTCTTGATTTCTATACCCCATCCTGTGCGTCGTGTAAGTACATGCTTCCATTTTACCAGGAGGCCGCACAACAGCTTGAAGGACGCGTAAAGCTCTTAAAGGTGAATGCGGAGAAGGCAAAAGACCTTGCTACCAAACTCGTCGTGGTCAAAGTCCCGGCATTCTTAGTGTATAAAGGTGGCAAGCTTGTTGCTCGGTACCAAAAGGTGATGAACAAGTCCAAGATGGTCGAGTTTATATCCCAGTTTGCCGATGACCAAACTGCAACAATCGATTAATGCCTATAGAAGAAGAAAAAGGGCAGGATTTGTTGTAAAATTTGCAAAATGTAATTAAAGTGTTGTAATCTAGGATATAAGGACTTAAGAGTAATTGGTATATGGTAGCGTTATAGAGGAGTAAAGCATGCGCATTTATGCATCTGTTTGGGCAATAGCACTTTTGGCAACTGTTTGTGTTGGGCTGCGTGCAGCTGACAGCGTGAGTTCAGGGGTAAAGGAAGAGGCTGTTACGTTTTACGCTCAAAAGGAATCGGGCTCTAAGGAATATAATGCTCGGAAAGGGTATTTGACTATTCGTCCGGATGCTAAGGCTACTATTCTTGCTATGCATGGTTATACATCCAATAAAGAAGATACCAATGTATTGCGGTTACTGTTCCCAGATTATAATTTGATGGTATTTGATTTCCGGGCACATGGAGAGAATATTGAAGGGCAGTACAGTACAATGGGTGCTGATGAGGTTTATGATATTTTTGGGGCAGCTAACTTTCTTAAAGCTCGTAAAGATATAAAAGATCTGCCTATTATTGGGTATGGTTTTTCTATGGGTGCTGCGACTGGGATTGAGGCACAGGCTTTAGATCCGAATTTATTTATTGCGAGTATTTATGATTGTCCTTTTGATAAAACTGAAAACATTTTAAAGCGTGGGTTTGATAAGCTCAAGATCAAAGTGTTTGGTTATGAGTTTGATTTTCCTGGACGTAACTTTTTTGAACGACATGCGTTTAACCCGTATGTGCAAACTGTTTTACAGTTTTTGTTCCGTAAGTTTGCCAAGATGGATGCGACACAAATTAATACTATGATGAAACCTATCTCACCAATGGAATCTATCAAGAAAATCAAAACACCAATATTCTTTATTGGATGTGCAGCAGATGAGACGGTGCCAGTAGCATCAGTTAAAAAAATATATGAGAATGCTCCGGGTCAAAAACAGTTGTGGGTTACTAAGGGTGTGCGCCATTATGGTTCTATCTTCAATAACCCTGAAACATACCGCGAGCAAATAACAAACTTTATACAGCGTGTATTGACTGGAGATATCGAAAAGGGCGATAAGGCCCAAGAAATTCTTGATGTAGAGATTCCAGCAGAAAAAACTCCTGAAGCTGTAGCACCGGAAGCCAACAAAAAAGAAGAAGACCAAGGGGAATCAAAAGATAAGTAGTTCCAAAGCTTTTTATGGGGGGAAGCGATGAAGAAAATCTTACTATTAGTCGGTATGACTATCTTAGCACAAGTGTGTTATGGAAAAAACTATGAAGTGGTGCGTAATGCATCGAGCTTAAGCAGCTATCTTAATTGTGGATCACGAAGAATGGCCGTAGTGCTTTTTTATTCTTCTGCTGAGCCATGCAACCATGAACAGTACAACCTGCAAAGAGAGTGCGATTCTGTTTGTTCTTGGGGTGATAAAAAGACCGAGTGTCGTAAGGCGCGGCAAGATCTGGTTATTGATCGTAAGCAGTTTAAGATTGACTGGGCGCATAAGATGAGATGCTTAGAGAAAATGTTTAGGTGTGCCAGTCAAAATAGGCCAGAGATTCTTTTTGTTGCGGTTGATATTAGTCGCAATAATAACCGACACTTAGCTAAAGAATACAAAGTATCTCAAGATCGACCTGAATATATCTTATTTAAGGACGGGAAGCCGACGTCCAAAAGAAAGTATCTTAACTTGGATAAACTTTCTGAGAGTTCACTTTTCACCTTTGTAACGAGTGGCTTTGGAGATTATTTAAAAAATCAAAAAGTTAGCTGTGTTCGTACTGAAGAGATGTTTGAGCCGGCGCCAATACATTCATATTCAGTTTGGGATTGGGGTGGACCATTCTATCGCGATGCTCTGTTCCCATATTCTGGTACTTATTACATGTCTATGCTCGCATAATAACTTATTGGCCAGGAGTTGTCTTCCTCAACTTCTGGTCTCTCTCCCTTGTATTACCAGTGCAAATTGCTAGTCTATATTCAATATTAAAACTACAAAATTATGAGGTATTGATCTTATGGCAATAGCGATGAAGGCTTTTGAAGTAGCACTCCATGAACTTGATGGTAATGCACGTGTTATGTTTGTTGAACAAGATTTTCCAATGAATGATGCTCTCAAGGGGCTGGCTGATACTTATTTTCCACACCTAGAAGCTCTTATTAAAGATCAAGAGTTTACAGGTAAGGCAGGCAGTACATTAGTTGCAAACTCCAGTACTGACGGGATTACCTTTGTCATTCTTATTGGCTTAGGAAAACCTAACTCTGTTAATCATCTCGATGTAGAGGCCTGTCGTCGTTCGATTGGTAAACTTCTTAAGATTGTACAGTGTAAAAAACTTAAGACTGTTGCGATGCAATTACCGAGTGCACAAGCGTTTGGAATCACTCCAGAATTTTTTGGACAACAAGTATCGAGTATCGCTGCAATGGCGACCTATCAGTTTGATACATACCTTACAGATGAAAGCCGGATCTTAGAGCAAGACATCCAGTTTAATGTTTCAGTTAAAGAAGATAATCTTGCTGCTATGCAGGAAGGAATCGATAAAGGGTTATCTGTCGGCCGTGCTGTTAATAGAGCGCGCCAGTGGGTTAATTTACCACCTAATGCGTTAACACCCCGTGACCTTGCAGATGAAGCGCAAGAGATAGCAAAAAAATATAATCTTGAGTGCGAGGTGTTTGATCGCGATAAAGTTAAGTCATTAGGTATGGGCGGCTTGGTTGCCGTGTCCCAAGGCTCTAAAGAAGAGTGTCGGTTTGTGATTATTAAGCACACCGTATCTGATTCAGCTCCAACATTGGGATTTGTTGGAAAAGGGATCACTTTTGATTCTGGAGGGCTATCATTAAAGCCGCCAATGCACATGGAAACCATGAAAGAAGACATGTCTGGTGCTGCTGCCGTTATTGCAGCAATGAAAGTTATTGGTGAGTTCAAGCCTAACGTCAATATTGTCATGGTTGCACCAATGGCGGAAAATCTTCCAAGCGGTGAAGCTGGTAAGCCTGGTGATATTATTAGGTTCTATAATGGCAAGACTGCCGAGGTTAAAAATACTGACGCTGAAGGGCGCTTAGTTTTGGCAGATGCACTCTCTTATGTAACCGCTCATTACAAGCTTGATGCATTAGTCGACTTGGCAACATTGACCGGTGCTTGTGCATACGCTTTAGGGCCATTCTTTTCAGGATTGTTTAGTGAGCATGAAGAGCTTGCCAAAAAAGTTGGTGATGCTGGTGAGCGTGCTGGTGATGCGACCTGGAGAATGCCATTGACCAATGATTATAAGTCAGCAGTTGTTGCTGATGTTGCAGACCTGTGCAACATTGGAAAAAAGAGTGTCCAGGCTGGTGGGACGACTGCAGCAATATTCTTACAAAGTTTTGTTGGAGAAACTCCATGGGTTCACCTTGATATTGCAGGCACTGCATTTAATGTTCCGCAATTACCATACAATCGTCCTGAAACAGCAACAGGTGTTGGTGTTCGACTATTAGTTGAACTTGCTATGACCTGGGAAAAATAAGAACGTTAGTTAAAGAAGGTGTATCTAGCTCTAATTTCATGTTTTTGTGGTGGAGTATTGGTTGCTTTTATAGCGACTACTAAAGAGATAACTACTACTAATAATAAAATAGGCTTTTTCATATTGTTCCCTTCTTGATTAGACTGTTAAATAGCTTATCTTTTTTTGATGCAACAATGCTAGAGAAATGGTGGAAAGCAGGAGATAATTGCGATGGTTACGAGTGACTTATTACATAAAAAGATTGGCGTTTGGGGATATGGCATTAGTGGCCGCTCGCTGGTCAAGTTTTTATTGGCTCGCAATGTCGAGCTTGTTGTTTTTGATCAACGTGAACTTAATCAGGATGATCAAGACTTTTTAATGAGCAACTCTATTGTGTATGACTATCAAGAGCCGTTAGAGTTTTTAAACGCCTGTGATTATGTTATTCCTAGCCCGGGTATTGATTTGCGTAAGTATGCAGCATTGGCTTCAAGGTTCATAGCTGAGCTTGATTTGTTTCAACATTTTTTTACACATCCTATCATTGCTATTACCGGTACCCTTGGTAAAACAACGATTACAACATTGTTGGTTCAAGCATTACGCTTATCGGGCAAAGAGGTTGTAGTCGGTGGGAATATCGGGGTGGGGCTTTTTGATTTGATTGGGCAACCGTGTGATATTGCCGTCCTAGAAGTCTCGAGTTTTCAGTTAGAACTGTGTACAACGTTTGCGCCTGATGTTGCGCTATGGACTAATTTTTATCCTAACCACTTAGATCGTCATGGCAGTATGGAGCGGTATCGAGAGGCTAAAGAGAAGATTTTTATTCATCAAAAAAATCGATGTCTTATCGGTGGTATGGATTGGGTGTTTACTGGTGACTATACTATTCCTGAGCATGGATTTAAAGAAAATTGGAAATTGGTAATAGCGTTATTAGAACAACAAGGTTTGTCCGCATCAGAGATTGAACGTATTGTTTCCGTATTGGGAAATCAAGAAGGAACTTTAGAGCATCGTCTTGAAAAGGTGAGCGTGGTTAATGGTGTGGAATTTATCAATGATTCTAAAGCAACAGTTCCGGAAGCGAGCTTGGCAGCAGTCAATTTGTATAATAAAAAAAATATGATTTTATTGCTTGGTGGTTTGAGCAAGGGTGTTGATAGAAAATATTTAGTTTCACAATTATTGGATGTAAAAAAAATAATTTGTTTTGGACAAGAATCAGATAAGTTGCTTGCATTGTGCGATGAGTTTGGCGTAAATTCTCAAGCATGTGCAACATTGGATAAAGCCTTTTTTTATGCATGTGAAGTGGCACAAGAGGGTGATACCGTTTTGTTGTCACCAAGTGGTTCTAGTTTTGACTTGTATAAAAATTATTTAGAACGTGGAGAGCATTTTAAAAAATTAGTTCGTGCTAAAAAATAAAATTAAGAGTTGACTGAACCTGTAAGTCGGCTGTAGTATTAAAATAAAAGTGGTGCGATGGAAAAAAGAGAGAGAGTTGCGAAAAACTTTAGGATTTTTATTGGTCTTATAGTTTTTCTCATAGTAGTAAGCTTCGTCTTTGTATATTCCTCGAGTTCTGTGTACGCGCTTGAGCGTTTTGGTTCAAGTTCGTATTTTATTCAAAAGCAATTTATGGGCCTGTTTTTAGGGTTAGTTTTAGCCTTTATTGCATTGCTCATCCCATCCAACGTTATTGCATCATTGAGTCCTGTGTTTTTCCTCACAGCATTAGGTCTTACTGCATTGACTTTGGTTCCCGGGCTTGGTGTGAAAATTCATGGCGCTAGTCGTTGGGTGAGCCTATTTGGTTTTGCGTTTCAACCATCAGAATTATTAAAATATAGTCTTATCATCTATGTCGCTCAGGTAATTTCTAAATATTCTCGTCATCGCTCTACTAATACACGAGCACATTTTTTGTTATTAGCTATTGTTGGCATTACAAGTGGGCTGCTCTTAGTGCAACCAGATTTTGGTTTAATGGTTACGTTATGTGGTACCGTTTTAATGTTATGGTTTGTTGCGTTTGTTAACTGGCGTTACATCTTACTGCTGGCAGCGACAGGAATTCCATTCTTTGCCTACTTGATTTATCGAGAGCCATATCGGTTGCGTCGACTCTTAACTTATTTGGATCCATGGCAAGATCCGCAAGGTGCCGGGTTCCAGATAATTCAATCATTAATAGCTATTGGTTCAGGTGGGATTTGGGGTGTTGGAATTTCTCACTCGCGTCAAAAGTTTTTTTATTTACCGATGCAGCATACTGATTTTATCGTATCGATTATTGCTGAGGAATCGGGGTTTATTGGAATATCCATCCTGTTGCTTGTCTTTGCCTTGGTTTTATATTTTGGCATGCGTATGGCTTGGAGCTTTAAAAACGCTTTTAGTACTTACCTGATTTTAGGATTTGTTTGGTTATTGAGCCTTCAGGCTATAATCAATTTTTGTGTGGTTGCAGGACTGTTTCCAACCAAGGGAATAGGTCTTCCGTTTGTCAGTTATGGGAACTCTTCCCTGGTGTGCTCCTTGGCTATGCTGGGTATAATTGCCCGCTGTGTACACGAGGAAGGGCAGTCATTTGGGGCTATTTATCAAGACTTGCAGCTACAGTAAGCTATCGGCAATGACGATTCAATAGCAAATTTTCTGTGAAAGAGTATAATTAAAGCTGGACTAATCCAGTTTAAAGCACGTTGTATAAGGGTAATAATGGCTGATAAAAAGATAAGCTATAAAGATACATTGAATTTACCGCATACCGATTTTCCTATGCGGCCCAACAGAGAGCTCGAGCAAACAGAGCTTCTTGCTCGTTGGAAAGACGATAATTTATATGAAAAGACCTACTACCTTCACGAAGGTAAGGAGAAATTTATTTTGCATATGGGACCTCCGTATGCGAATGGCCCAATTCATATTGGTCATGCTTATACAACAGTCCTCAAAGATATTATTGCTAAGTTTGAGCGTATGACAGGTAAACAGGCACCAGTAACCCCAGGTTGGGATTGCCATGGCCTTCCTATTGAGATTAAGGTAGTTAAGGAAAACAAAGACCTTCCATACCTAGACTTTATCAAGGCATGTCGTGATTATGCTACTCATTGGATTAATGTCCAACGAGAGCAGTTCAAGGATCTTGGTATCCTTATGGATTGGGATCATCCGTACATTACTATGGATTATAAGTATGAAGCATGTGTTCTTGATGCGTTTGCCCAACTGATCGGTAAAGGGTATATAGAAAAGAAACTCCGTACTGTACCTTGGTGTGCATCATGTCAGACTGTGCTCGCTACTGCTGAGATCGAGTATGAAGATCGTAAAGATCCATCTACATATATCATGTTCCCTATGGTCCAAGCAGATAAGGAGCGTGTATTCCCTGACTTGAAAGACAAGGATGTCGGACTACTAATCTGGACAACAACTCCATGGACCATTCCTCTTAACCGTGCAATCGTTCTCAAGCCTGAAACCGACTATGACGTTATCGAGCACGGCGACAAATACTTTATTGTTGGTTCCGCCTTGGCAGACAAGGTGTGCGCGCTCATGGAAATCGATAAAAAAGTTGTTGCAACAGTCAAAGCCGAAGCGCTTCAAGATATAAAGTCGCATAATCCACTTAATGAAGAGGTTGCGGTACCAGTCATCATTGATCCGATGGTAAGCTTGGACGATGGAACGGCGTGTGTGCATAGTGCACCGGGTTGTGGGCCAGAAGATTATGAACTTGGAATTAAGAACGGAATAGAGATCTACTCACCACTTTCATCAGATGGTAAGTATACTAAAGGGATCATCGTTGATGAACTTGAAGGTATGAGTACACTTGATGGTCAGGGCTGGGTAATGAAAAAATTACTAGAAAAAGGGCTCTTGTTACACAAGGCCAGCATCAAGCACTCGTATCCACACTGTTGGCGCTGTCATAAGGGACTTATGTACCGAGCAACTAGTCAGTGGTTCTGCAATCTGTCGCATAATGCATTGAGAGATAGGACGTTAGAAGGGATCAAGGAAATTACTTTTGTTCCAGAGACTGTTGGTAATACATTGGGGACAATGGTAGCAGGGCGGTTAGAATGGTGTTTGTCTCGCCAGCGACGGTGGGGAACTCCGATACCGGCACTTTTATGTCGTAGTTGTAACTATGCCCATACTTCTCAGGAGCTGATTGAAGAGGTTGCAGAAGGCGTAGCCAAAGAGGGTGTTGAGTTTTGGCACAAGGTTCCACTATCTGAACTTGTACCATCCGAGTTTGCGTGTCCTGAGTGTCAGGGTACTGAGTGGGAAAAAGAAAAAGATATTTTAGATGTATGGTTTGATTCAGGTGTTAGTCACTTTGCCGTGCTCAAGGCATTTGAACAGTTGCAATTCCCAGCGGATCTTTATCTTGAGGGTAAGGATCAAGCACGAGGGTGGTTCCAAAGTTCATTGTTGACGAGTCACATTATCGAAGAAGCTAACTGTACCAAGTCTATTGTTTCTCATGGTTTTATTGTTGATGGCAAAGGACAGAAGATGTCCAAGTCGTTGGGCAATGTTGTATCTCCAGATGAGATAATAAAGAAGATCGGCATTGACGGCTTAAGACTTTGGACGATTAGTAACGAGATTGGCAGTGATGCTGTTATTTCTAACGAGCTTATTGATAATGTTTCCAAGGTGTTTAGAAAAATTCGTAATACTAGTCGATTCTTACTATCCAACCTTTATGACTTTGACATTGATAAGGATGCTGTAGATATAAAAGATATGCAGTTTATTGATCGCTATGCTTTAGCGCAACTGTGTATAATTGCACAAAATATTACGAACGCTTATTCCCGTCGCGATCTTACCGCTGTGTATCATCAGTTAGCTGATTATTGTACCGGTGATTTAAGTGCTTTGTATCTAGATATTATTAAGGATCGCCTCTATGTGGAAAAGGCAGATGGTAAGGCTCGACGTTCAGCACAGACCGCATGTTGGTACATTCTTAATACAATGACCAAGCTTATGGCCCCAGTTCTTTCATTCTCTGCTGAATTGATTTCAGATAATTATCAAAGAAACAAGTCTGAATCCATTCATTTACAAGAGCTTGCAGATACGCATGCACTCTGGGAACGCATCATTGACCAATGGTCAGGTCTTGAATCTAACGCCAAGATGCCTGGTCGTCACATGAGTGGTGCAAAGCGCAATGAGTTTGATCGTCTTTGGAAGAAACACTGGTCGCAACTGTTTGACGTTCGTGACGCAATTTTGAAGGCAATTGAGGAGCAACGCGAGAAGAGCTTGATTAAACATCCGCTTGAAGCACGTGTTACCATTCATATTGATGATACGAGCTCATTGAAGAGCCTTAGCAACCTATTGGCTGACGTTGGCTTGGGCAACCAAACAGTAGAACAGTTTTTCAAGGAACTCTTAGTGGTTTCACAGTTTATCGTAAGCGAGTCATCAGATAGTTTATCTGCATCTGAACTGGCAGGGCTTTCAGTTAATGTTGAACGTGCTCAAGGAACTAAATGTCCCCGCTGTTGGCATTACGAAGAAGATAAGCCTGAAGAAGCTTTATGTAATAGATGTACAGAGTTTACAAAATAATATCGCATAATTTATGCACCTGTTATTATTTATAATGTTTTAATTTCCCCCTTTCATTCTTTGGAAGGGGGCTTTTCTTTGTGTTCTATTTAAAGTTGGTCTTATTGCGCTATAGATATCTGGGGGGAGAGAAATTTGGCTCGCAGCCTTACGCAAGTGGAAACTTACTTCGGCTTCTCGCAATTTCTCTCGGAATGCTTTGGGGCACCCGGGGGCTGGCCGCTGGAAAAGGGTGATCAGCTACGTTGAAAGTCAACGAACCAATTGAACGTTTTTCTTTCTTAAGACCCAAAAAGGGGGGAGGTTTTAAGCTTGCCTTTTGAATATTAGCTTGGAACGCATTTATGGCAGCGTTTTCCGTAGTGTCGTATATGCAGAGGAGATTCATTCGGCCCACAGTTTGCATTGCCTAGCGTAAACCCTGGGGGGCAAGGGTGATTATTTCCTTTTGGCACAATAGCGATAGGATGAGTTGGTGGAATGCATTTATGGCAGCGTTTTCCGTAGTGTCGTATATGCAGAGGAGATTCATTCGGCCCGCAGTTTGCATTGCCTAGCGTAAATCCTGAAGGACATTGTGAGTTGTCGATCGATGCGGGCTTTTTGGACGATGGTTTTTTATAAAAGCGTGGTAATACATTCCATATGCCTATTTCGTCCAAAGGACCTTGAGCTGCATCAAAGTGATAAGCGCGGATAAGTTGTTGGTTCGCATTGGAAGGTATAGGGTTTAAGGTTATTGGATTGGTAGGTTTTTTTTCAAGCCAAGCTTTTAAATTTTGCGACATAAAATAGTAATTTGGTCACTGGGCGTAACGGTTCCCTTTGCCATAGCGTCAATGGCGACTAGCATTCCGAGCAAGCTAAACATCAACAAACAACTTTTATTCATTCTGAACCCTTTTAACCTTGTATTATCCTTAAACTCTGTTTTAATATAGCAAAGCATAGTTTCCAATTGCAATAAATAGGCGCATAATAGCACTTAGAGACAATAGGGTAGCTTTTCCACGTATCGCTTATCTGGTGAGTTTTCAGATAAGAATTTGGATATTTTGCGACTTTATCGAGCGTATTAGCTCTTGTTCTGGGATATCTACCAATAAGTCGTGCTTGCTTTCTCTGTTGATCATCTCCTGTTCCTGTTGAGGAACCTTATAGAAGATAAAGCCGTATTTTTGGTTTTGAAGTAGGCGCATGTCTTTTTTGTGCGTGTTTTCAAATGATGGATTTTGAACTGACCCGAGGAGAACATATCCTTGTCGGACGCACTCGGTTTTTTTGTTGAAATCGCTTGCTAGTACGCAATCGAAGGACTGCTTTGCTACTAATGATTTTGGAATGTGCATTGATGCTGTGATTGTAGGATCCGCCTGATGACACCAGATCGTAAATATGTTTATCCCTACAAATACCGTAATGATGACTTTTTTGAAATTCATTTTTCTAACCCCCCTTAAAAGTTATATCTAATTACAAATATAATTTATCTGTAGTTTAAAAATCAATCGATGGGGGTGAGTTTGAATGAAAGCGTGAGCAACTGGGAGTTCTGTTAAATCAAGCGATTGAGGTGAGAAAAATAAAGTTGTTGTTTAGCTATGCCTCAATCGCCATCTTGTAAGTGTCTTAGTTTGTGTGGAGCTCATTGTGTAAGAACTGTGGCAATTGGAAGCTGGCTTTGTGCATAGCTTGGTTGTAGTAACGCAAATTCTTCAGTGCTGCGATCTTGCTAAAGTTAGCCTCTTCCGGGTTGATTTCTTTTTTGGAGCACAAGGAGAAGCCAATGGTGCCACTTGGGTATGTTGGGACCAGTGTGAAGTAGTAGCTAGCATACGGAAATAGTTCGCTGTTTTGTTTGTAGAGTGCTTTGATCAGGTCGGTATATAAGTACATTGATTCTGATTGTGTTACGGCGATACCGTCATGGGTGAGTGCATTTTTAATTTGGGTATAAAACTCTTTTTGAAAGAGGACTTCACCTGGACCGAATGGGTCAGTAGAGTCTACACAGATGACATCAAAGTAGTCTTCCTTGGTGGTAATGTACTTTGCTGCGTCTTGGATCGCGATAGTGACACGTGGATCTTCAAATGCTGCACTAAACTCTGGGAAGTATTTTTTGCTAAGTTCGATTACTTTTGCATCAATCTCGCATAAGACTACTTCTAAAACGCTATCATGTTTTAATATTTCTGTAAGTGTTCCGCCATCACCACCACCGACAATAAGAACTCGTTTTGGATTTGAATGAAGAACCATTGGAACGTGGGCAATCATTTCATGGTAAGCAAAGTTTTCTCGTTGGGTGAGCATGATGACACCGTCAATGAGCATCATATTACCAAATGTTGCGGTTTTATACATTTCGATTTCTTGGTATTCCGACTTGCATGACTCTAGCTTTTCTTCTACTTCGACCATGGTAGGGAGTCCGTTGTGGTTTCTCCATTCAATAAAGAAGTTAGATACATCAGTATTGAGAGCGTTCATTGACTGTGAAAGCAATAGTGCTGCACATGCGGATAGGAGTGTTTTTGTTGTAGAATTCATTACGGTCCTTTTGTGTTTAATGAAGTGGATTCAAGAGGATCTACCTTAGATCCTCTTGAATATTAGTTGTTAGCTAAAATTGTTTTTAATATCGTCGAGGCGGTTTTTCAGCTTAAGAGCTGCTTTGAGAGTATTTACGATCGGCTGTTTGGTTGCATCTGCTTCTACGGCTTTTTCCCAGTCACCAATATTGATTGTCTCGATGGCTGCTGTTAGGTCTGCAAGGTTACCTTCTTTTTCTAGGGTAGCAAGTGCTGCTTTCTTGCTTTCGGCTTGCTCTTCTGGTTCTTGAGTTCCGATATCGAGCATTTGTTTTTGCGCTGCTGAGTCCAGGTTGTTAGCAAGCTCGATAAGATCGTTCAGGTCTTTTGCAAGTAATGCATTATAAGGTGCGTCGGCGTTGCTTTGTTCATTTAAGAGTTCCACAACATTAAGATCAGAAATCTTTTTGTTAAGATCGGTTACGGTCTTACTGACAACTTCTTTAGGTGCAAGGTCCTTGTCTTTAGGCTTAAACTTATCAATCATGGCTGCAAGTTTACGACCTACGGTTTGTGCCAACTCAAGGACGTTAGCAATTTCTTTTTCTTCACCGACACTGTTTGCTTTAACAGCCTTGGTTAAGTCTGTCTTTGCTGTGAGCTTGGTGAGTTCCTTAATTGCAGTAGCCCCACTGATAACGCTGTTCATTCCCTCTTGGTATTGTTGGATAGCCAGGCGTCCTTCTATTTCATCGGTTGGGATAGTATCTACAGCTTCTTCTAGTGCTTTCACTGATTTTTCAAGCTGAGGAAGATCTGTAGCATTAAGTGTATAAATTGCTGCGCGTAATGCCGGATCATACTCACTACTTCGCTTTTGTTGTTCGATTTTTTCAACTAGGCCTTCATCTTGTATTTTTTTATCGATACTGACGACCTGTTTAGCAAACTTTTCAAACTTTTTCTTAATACTCTTTTGGTCGGCACTGTTATCTAAGCTTGAAGGTCGAGTTCCTCGTGGCCCTAGTTCTCCTGGCTTGCCGTCGCTCTTGATCTTCTTATCGTCTTTCGCATCTTTTTTGCCCTTATCTTTACTGCTTCCCCTACCTGAACCCCTTGAAGAACCTCCGCCAGAAGATCCTTTGTCGGATTTTCCAGCTCCAGCACCGGCAGGAGTTGTAGCACCACCAGCTTGGGAGCCCCTACGCGGAGCGCCACCACCATAGCCACCTCCAGGGTATCCACCTGCACCAGTACTAGGATAACCACCACCGCCTCCATAACCGCCACCACCATAGCCACCGCCTGCTCCATAACTAGGAGTACCTGGGCCGCTTTTTGGCTGACGACTTAGGTCAGGCTTTTTTGCTTTCAATTCTTCAGGCGAGTGTTTTTCTATCAAGCGCTTAAGTGCCCAATTTGCTTTATATTTAGAAAGGAAATTCTTAAGGAGAGATATAGTTGTTTTAAAGCTTTTTTGTGATGTTACCTTGTCGGTCATAGTCGTTTCTGATGCAAATATAACTTCACCATCTTCGGTTACCGTTTCCTGAAGACCCATGGTGTCAGGAACATCGATATTTTTAACCGGGCGTCGCAAGTTATCAACAGCGTCTTCTAGTGCGTCCTTAAGTTCTGTTTGGTCAGAGGCAAGCAGTCCTTCAAGAAGCTTTTTCTTGTTTTTGACAATAGTAAGGTAGGAGATAACTTGAGCAACTTCATCTTGCAGTTCTGTCCACTCCGACGGTGTAACATTAGCCTTGCTACCGTCTTTTATTATGAGTGTATTAGTTTTTTCTGAAAAGCTTTCTAAAATTCCAATCAAGCGCTCAATCAATTTCTTAACAGCTTCGATTTTTGCAGCAGGAGTTGTTGGTTTTTCTTCTATCACTTTCACAGGTTCTTCTTCTTTTTCAACAGCAGCCTCAGGGACAATATCAAGAGGGATATCCATTCCAAGAGCGTCATTGAGCTCTGTGATCATCTTACGCTCTTCAGCGGCACGATCTTCAGGTGACATTTCTTTGAGTTTTGCATCCATGCGTAATGTTTCTGCAATTGTTTCTTCTTTCATCTCTTCAGTAAAGTCAGGAAATAAAACGTCAGCCCATTCACGAAGTTGTTCTGCGGTCATCTCTTCACCACCACCACCAGGAGGAGCGCCAAAACCGCCAGGGACAATCATTGATGGTATTGCTAGAATTAGCAGTAAAAATAAGAAATTTTTTATCGATTTCATTTTCTTCTTTCCTCGTGGTAAGGTAAGCAAATTATTTTTATTTTTTACTTAAGTTTTTATGAAAAATTTTAGCACAATATTACTATCTTCATCCCAGTATAGGGGTTTTTTTTTGATAGAGCTACTAGTATCTCTTTCCATAATTCTCTTGTTTTTCTCTATGCTTAATATTTATTATGGTAAATCAATAGATTTTCTTTCGCAAGCTGATCATACTCAAAAAGCTTTATCTATTGCAAGTAGTACTATGGATCTTTTATTAAACGAATCACGTTTTCAACAGTCCTATCCAATCATGAGTCAAGATGGTTTTTTTTCCATTAAAAAAGAATGTGAAAAAAAGTTTTTATTTAATCAAAAAGTTCCTTGGTTTGTGGTGACAGTTTCATGGCTTGAGGGACGAGGCACAAAAAAAGTACAACTAGCAAGTGGAGGATTTGCACGTGAAAAAACCCGGTAACCTGCTAATTGAACTTATGATTTATATTACGCTGGGACTTTGGGTTATCTTGTTATCCTATCAGGCGTGCGCTCACTACTATGGTCAACACAAGCAGATTGAACGTCATGCATCCGTGAGCTCGCATTTTTTTTCAACACTGATGTTGTTGGCACGAGATATTCATACAACACAGTCGGTTTATCATATTCGACCCCGTAGTATTCTTATCCATAACACGCATGGCAAGACAGTCGGTTGGATTGTTGGTGAAGATTGTTTGGTGCGCATGGAAGGAGATTATAATGTTTCCAAGATGGCTTGGACGAGCAATACTAAATCCTTAGCCTGTTCAAACATTAATGACTTTACCTTTAAAAAAGTTAAGTCAGGTATTCTTATATCATTTACTATTAATAATACTCATATTGAACAACTTATAAGCCTTAAACTGGGAGCTGTTTAATATGGGCAGCAACCGTGGATTTATCATGTTGTTTTTGATTGTCATGATCGCACTAGTATCAGTAGGCGTCTTTCAAGGATATCGTAATGTTATAACTGCTAATCAAATAGCTCGCGATCGAGTTTTTTATGCTCAACAATACTATCTTAACGAAGCCGTATGTAATGCGGGCATCCAATATGTAAAAAAACAGTTTGGATTGTTAATTGAAAAGTCTGAACGCCAAACTATTAGAATTAGGACTGAACTTACAGCATTTAATAAAGATTTTGCGGGTCAGTGCGTCATAAGTAAGGTTTCCGGGGAGACCCTGCAAATTAAGGCCGACTTGTTAACCTCGGGCCATGTTTGTTCGTCTATCATCGCATGCCTACAAAGGCGACCATCCTCATTGCAGCAAAAAGAAACTTTTTTCATAACCGAATGGAACCAGTATGGCAAGAACACTGGTAACTAGCTGGGCAATTCTCTCGGCAACCCTTTACGCATTTGCATTAGTAAGCCCGTGGGCTTCATGGACGATTTTTATTTTTCTTCTTCCGCTTTTGTATATTGCCCAACGACATAGGCTATCTTTTGTGCAAGGATTTGTCTGGGGCTTTACCTTCTACTTAATGCATCTTTTTTCTATTGGTTATTGGATAGCGCAGGCTTATCAATACGGCTTTGTATTAGGTCTGATTTTTTTATGCTATCTTGGCCTATTGCCAGCCGTGTGGTTTTGGATAACCGGCAGGATTGCATCGGGAAATTATTCTTGGTGGAGAACCACCATTTGGTCGGTATCATTTTTATTATTTTTCTTACTTCAAGACAGTTGTTATAGTTGGTTTTTGCCACCAGGGTGTGGATACTGGATGGCATATCCTGCTATCGCGTTGGTTACTTTTTGGAGCCAGCCCATTCTTTTTTACTTTGGTAGCTTTGGTGCGCTGGTAATAATTGTTCTAAGCAACGGCATTATGTTTGAATTGCTGTATCATCGGTACATTAAAAGCTGTATAGCTATAGCATGCTTGATTGTCTTTGGGAGTCTTGCATTAAAGAACTTGTCTCCTATTGTAGAAAGACCGGCATGGCTGTCCCGTATTGGATATATATCTCCACGACAACTTAAAGGGGTTGCTCTTTACGATCAGGCTTACTCATTAAAAGAACTTATACATAAAGATACACATCACTCAACTATTCTTATGCCTGAGTCTATGCTCAAGGCGCCTCTTAATATTTACCCTGAGTTTTTCCAATGGTGGAATCAGGGTAATCAAAAAACGCTTGTCATGGGTGCTCATCGCTATAAAGGTGGCAATCTTTTAAATACCGCTTTTATTATATCGGAAGGCGGTATTATAGATCATTACGATAAAAGATGTCCCATGGCTTTCATTGAGCAGGTTCCCACGTCTCTTACTTGGATACCGGGTCTTGCTGAGGTTTTGTTTGATAGTAATCAGCCTTTTTGTACTGGCGATAAAAAAATGAGCGTCAATATCGAAGGCCAGCCCTTTGATATACAGATTTGTTCTGATTTCTATATGACCAAAGAGAGACTTACGATGTTCACTCTTCTTTTGGTCAATGATGATTATGATATTTCCTACTTTACCCATCTTTTATGGCGCGGCGCTTTTTATCAGGCCATAACTCAAGAAGTAGACATTCTCTATATAGGGCATCGAAAACATGACTTTATCCATGCAAATGGTTCATTTTTGACCAAAGAAGCCTAAATAGTGAGAATGGGAGTTATCAAGAGGCTCGTTTTGCTTTATACTGGTAGAAAATGAAATTAAACACCCTTAAGCGATAAAGGATACATGGTATGAAAGTATACATGCTTAAAGATATAGAAAAAGTTGGATTAGCTGGTGAGATTATCAAGGTCCCAGAAGGATATGCTCGTAACTTCTTAATCCCTAAAAAGTTCGCTGAAGCGGTTACTGCTGATCGTGAAGCAATGTACAGCAAAAAGGCGATTACCATTAAGAATCGTAAAGAAGCTGTATCTTCTAAGACTTCTATGCTGGCAGAGAAGATTTCTCAACTTAACCTTATGCTTAAGAAGAAAATGCATGAAGACAAACTTTATGGTTCTATTGGGACTACTGAAGTTGTAGAACTTCTCAAGCAAGAAGGCGTAGCTGTAGCAAAGAACCAAATAGTTTTTGATAAGCGTATTACCCAAAAAGGTAAGTATGATGTTAAAGTTAAACTATCTGCTACCTTACAGCCATCATTCACACTCAAAGTAGTTTCTGAAGCAGTATAACCGGAGCTTTTTTTAGAAACTATGCAACAAAAAAGAGGGAACTACTCACCATCAGCGACTAAGCAGACTGAAGGTCTTCTTGGAAAGAACTTGCCTGCCAATAATGATGCGGAGCGGTCTGTACTGGGAGCTATCTTGCTTAACGATAGTGCCTTAAGTAAGATATCAGACATTCTTTTGCCGGATGATTTCTATTCTCCGGCACATTCGATAATTTTTAGACGAATGCTAGATATTGTACAGGATCGCAAACGTATTGATGTCCTTACACTACAAGATGAACTTGATAAGCATAAAGAACTCGATAAGGTCGGTGGTGTTGTTTTTCTTGTGTCATTACAAGAAGAAATCCCAGCGGTTGGATTAGTGGCACAGCATGCAAAGATCATTAAAGAAAAAGCTGTCTTACGACAGCTCATTGGCGCTGCGACCGGTATTATTGGTGACTGCTATGATCAACAAGATCTAGAAATAACTACCGTGTTGGATCAGGCTGAAAATCAGATCATGCAGATCTCCAACACGCAAGCCAATCAAGATTTTGTTCAATTAAACATATGGCTTAAAAAGACATTTAAACATCTTTCTGATATTAAAACTCATAGCAAAGGGATCACCGGTGTCCCTACTGGATTTGCCAAGCTCGATGAGTTTACATCCGGACTTCAGCGTAGTGATCTAATCATCTTGGCAGCTCGACCGTCAATGGGTAAAACGGCAATAGCATTAAACTTGGCTGTTCAAGCTGCGCACCAAGGAATTCCTACCGGGTTTATTTCTCTAGAAATGTCAGCCGAACAGCTTACCTTGCGTTTACTTTCTACTGAATCGGCCATTGCTCACCAAAACATTCGGAATGCTACTATTACCTCAGATGAATGGATTGAGCTAACTAATGTTGCAGCACGACTTGGAGAGTTGAAAATCTTCATTGACGATACTGCTGGATTGAACATAATGGACTTGCGAACTCGAGCCAGAAGGCTCAAGATTGATCATGACATACAATTTTTAGTGGTTGATTACTTACAGTTGTTACACTCTCCACGTAAGCATGAAAATCGCCATCAGGAGGTTTCTGAAATATCACGGGCGCTTAAGGCATTAGCTAAAGAATTAAATATTCCTATCCTAGCTCTTTCCCAGCTTTCTCGCGGTGTTGATAGTCGACCTGATAAGCGACCAATGCTTTCAGATTTAAGAGAGTCTGGTGCGATTGAGCAGGATGCTGATGTTATTATGTTCCTGTATCGTGATATTGTTTATAACCCCGATACAGAACATCCACACCTTTCAGAGCTTATCATAGGAAAACAACGTAACGGACCTACCGGAACGGTTTTTCTCAACTTTATACGTGAATTAACCAAATTTGAAGATTCTGACTACGAGTAATTTAACACCATAAGTGGAGCGCGTTAATGCAAAAGAAGAATATTATATTCTTAATTTTAATTATAGGTTGTATACAGCCTTTTTCAGTATCACCAAAAACAAACCGTATTATATTTTTTCTGCAAAATTTGTTTAAGATTAAGTCTGGTCAGGTTGGATCGGTAACTCCGTCATCCAATCAAACAGGCAAGGCTATGTCATATTATGTAGCCAACCATAACGGTGGTCCAAAAAACATTCTTGAAGTTGGCGCAGGTCCCGGTAGCGGAATAACCGAAGACATCGTAGCTAATATGGAGCCACAGGACAGACTGACCCTTGTAGAGGTTAACCCTGAGTTTGTAACCATCCTTCATGAGAAATATGACCACCATGCCAATATTTCTATCGTTCAAGCTGACATCCTCACTTTTAACCCTGATCAAAAATTTGATTATATTATCTCTACACTTCCCCTCACTATCTTTCCCAAAGCTTTTATTAGCCAATACTTTGAGCACATTCAAGAACTATCACAGCCTAAAGGTATAGTTTCCTACATTCAATACATAGGATTCCCTCGAATTCGAATGTTCATTGACGCAATCTTAAGAAAAACAGCTCTTAAAGAAAAAATGCAGCTCATTGAACACTTCAAGAGTAAATGGCTCTTAGAAAGCAAAAAAGTACTCTTTAACTTCCCCCCAACCTGGGTACACCACCTACAAATGGCCTAAAAAAGCCATTCAACTTCATTTTCTTGCCTTTTTCGCGCTAAGTTAATTGCAATTAGAATAATTGATTTGCGTTAAAATGAAAGAGTTAGGTATGAAGAAAATACTTTTGTTTATATTGTTCTTAGCTACAGGAAGTCTTATGGGCGGCCAGCCTGCTCCAAGCAGGCAGCCTGAAACGCTATGGGGATCAGACGTTAATGCTTTTTTTAATAATGGGCTGGATGATCTCTTACGTACTTGTATCGCTTCAACCATGAAAAATAAAGGACAAAGCAGTGAACAATCAAATGCAGAGTGTTTAGCTTATGCTGAAAGTTGGCTTGATGAGCAGTAAACCAAAGAAAGATTATATGATGAAGAAATTAGTTTTATTTATCTTGTTAGCCACTACAGGTTGCATTTTGGAGGCTATAGAACCAAATGATATCATTCGAGCAAGACGTGATCTTTTGGATTCACCAGAAGCAATTGATTGGAGTGATATACTTTCTAATAGCAACCTCAAGGAAGAACTTCAAGGATCTTTTAGGCAATGTACAGATAGTTGTTCTCTTTTTTCCGCAAACAGAACTGCCAGTCGTCAATGTCAGCGGCAATGTCTTACGGATGCATTAGAGTGGGCAAATGAAATTCGTGACCTTGAAAGGACATTATGAAGAAAATTATTTTAGTTGCGCTATTGGTTATGGCCGGCAATATGATAGCTGGAAATCCTACTTTCGTTGGAACCTCTAAGGCTGAATTAGATATACCAGCTCAATTGAGTGCTGTAATTATAGAGTGTATGGAAAGTTGTGATGATACAGATGCAGATTTTAATGAGTGTGTTACAGACAAGTGTACCAATCCAGCTCAAGAATGGTGTGAGGATATACAGGCCTGCCCTATTATGGTAGAAGAGTAGCACTAGAAGGAATTTACTTGCGCCTTTGACACAGCATTGATACGCTTGACCTATATAAAAAAAGGTTGGGAGTAGATAATGATAGTTCTTGGCATTGATCCTGGATGTATAGTATGTGGGTTTGCGCTGATGGAAAAACGTGATAAAAAAACTTTCATTATTGATTACGGTTATATCAAAATGTCTTCCAAGCAACCTTTATCTGAACGCCTTTTAATTTTTCACGATCACTTTGAGGCTATCTTAAAAAAGTGGCCTGTTGATATCATAGCGCTCGAAACACCATTTCTTGGTAAGAATGCACAAAATTTCTTAAAGCTTGGATACTTACGCGGTATTCTTTATCTTCTTGCAGAAAAAAACAATCTTAAAACCATAGATTTGTCTCCTCGCGAAGTAAAAAAAACGGTAACAGGCTTTGGTGGCGCTGATAAGAGTCAGGTTGCTCGTGTTATCCTTCAATTATTCCCTCAGCTTACAATGCCCGACAAAGATGATGTTACTGACGCTTTGGCTATAACATTATGTGGTGTGTGGTACAAACAGCTTTAATGATGGTAAATCATTGTTGATTCTTTAATCAAAATGTTAAACTACTATTGTAGAAAGGTTATATAATAAGGGGTAATCCAATGAAGTTGAAAATTGTTTTAGGTTTAATATTAACATGTATTTTAAGCTATTCAACCACTGTCCGAGCTATTAATGAAGGAGAAAGCGTTCATTATGGAGATTTTATTGATGATGTATATTTTATAGATCAAGATGGTCAAAACTCTTTAATATATGCAATAACAAAATCTAAACCGATAAGAGATATTTTAACAAGAAAACCCAATGTAAACCTGCAAGACAAGTGGGGGAAAACAGCCTTAATGTATGCTGCTGATAGGTATCAATTAAAGGACATCATCAAGCTTCTTAATGCTGGTGCTTACTTAGATATCACAGATAATGAAGGTAGAACCGCCTTAATGCACGCTTTTCAAAAAGGAGTCGATAACGTTACTATTGCATTAATAGGGGGCAGGGCAAATCTAAATCTACAAGATAATGAAGGTAGAACCGCCTTAATGCTTGGAATAATAAGTTTGCCAGGGAAAAAGATAAGCCCAGCAGTAAAAAAACTTATTCGTACTGGTGCCAATCTAGACCTCAAAGATAATGAAGGAAATACCGCCTTAATGCTTGCCACAGAGAGACGTCAGTCAGAAGTTGTAGACGAGCTTTTAGGGGCTGGTGCTAATGCCAATCGTAGAAATAAAGACAATGAAAGGGCTTGGGATATTGCTAACAAGTTGCGCCTTCATGATATTGCCACGTCTTTATCTCCATATACAAGTGTCAGTTTCGCTGGAGGCTTACGTTCCTTCAAAGAGATGTTTGCAAAAAAATAATTTTATGCTCGCTTAAAAAGCCATTGCATGTATTCTATACATAACTTAATTTATGTAACTAAAGGTTTTTAACATGCTAAAAAGAGTTAATTTTGCAATATTGATTTGTTCGTTTTTGATGTTCACTAATATGTATCCGGCAGTTAAGAGTGAATCTTCCAGCTCACTGCATACAGCTCAAGAGTCGGTTAAAAAAGTACTTTTACTTACAGCGTCAGGAGCACTTGGATATATTCCTTGTGGCTTTAGCAACTTAATTACTCGAAAACTTTCCAATAGAGTAAGTGTAGAAAATAAAGAAGTAGTACTTACTGGATGGTCGGTTGGTGCAAGCTTATATTATTTTATGTATGGCTATATTTTTATTCCACTCATCGTGCCCCCTGTCTATGACTACAAAACATTGCGCGCCTTAGAAAACAAGGCATACCCAGAATCAAATTAATTTAAATTTTCTGATTTCTGACAGCGCCCACTAGCTGCAGCTTAAGCGCGACTTATCGTTAAAAACATCGACTTAGTCCCTTGTTTAAAGCATTTTTTGCTCTTTGGTGAATTATCTATTTTTATAGATTTATAAAAATTTTCTATTAATTCAAAAAACCATTGCATTCTGATTGAGTGGTTTTGTAGGATAGCATGATAGAGAAGGGTTATAAGAATAACATTCAGATAAAGGAGGGCAAAAGTGATGGCCTACCTAGATGAAAGTTACAATCAACGTTTCATAAGGAACCCGTATAGCGAGCAAGATATTTTGTACTTACACGAAACATTCTTGATGGCTGGGTTTCATACAATTTGTGTTCCAAGCCATACGTTTGGTCGCACTATTATGAAGACTTTTCTTAGATCTCTCAATTACTATACTGATATTGCGTGCTTAACAACACAGCCATCTCAGCTTGGTGGTACTGTTACCGATCTTTTTACTCTTTTGCATAACTATGGAGCATTAAAGAGTCGGCAGCGGCTTAATGAGTTTATCATAGAAGAGTTTGACTTCGATTTCTTATGGATCGAAGAAAAACCAGCTTGGCTTGTTGAGCGTTGGTACCTAGAGTTTGAAGAAGCCCTTAAGGCGCATCATGCAGATAAGTTCATGCCTATAATTATTATCAAAAAAAGCCTTTAATAAGCGTAATGCTCATACATTTTATTTGTTAATATCTCTAGTGGGTCATACTTCCTCTTGAGATCCATAAAGTTACGAACTTGAGGGTAGGCACGCTCCAACTGATCTCGTGTTGCTAAGAGCTGGTATGGCAAGTAATAGACCCCATTAAGGTCAAGGCACTTATCTAATAGCTTTGATGTCCATATAGCAGTCGTTAAATAATCCGTGTCTTTTTTAGGGACTCGGATATAAAGCACTAGGGCGCATGCGTCTTGAGGTGCAAACGATAGAAATGCGTTCGTATCCTTGCCTACATGGCGTGCAGTGATATTTAAAATATTTATGTTGTATTGCTTAGTTAAGGCTGCAAAGTGCTCTAAGAAGCTATTTACGTTATCATAGGGGATGAAATATTCTTGGAGGATATACATATCCTTTTTATTGTTTTGTGGTAAGCGTTTAATGGAGCCGTTCATAAAGTTATTACGAGATATCAGTTTAGGTCTTTTAAAGAATGCAGCTTCAATATCAAAACGGACGTTATTAAGGACTTTGAATGGTTTTACAAGCCCAAAGGCTTTCAATGCCCATAATTGATAATTATCCTCCTTGATAACCAGGTCTTTAGGTGATCCTTGATCTGTTGCTTCATAGGTAATTGACAAGGCTCTTGTGTAAAGGTCATTGGATCCAAGAGAGAATCGTACCGACCAAAACTCAATATTAGGATTGTCTTGAACATTGTTTTTAAAGAAACTAGCAAAGTCTTTAGTTTCAAAAGTTACAGCCTTACGCTCTAGTACCTTATCTTCAGTCAGTTCTAAAGTGACCTCTATTATAATTCCAAAGAGTCCGTATCCACCGACAACCAGGCTGAATAGTTCAGGATCTTTGGCGCGAGTAACCGTTTTTAGTGAGCCATCAGTCATTAAGAGTGTAAACGAGTGTACCGAGTTGATTAATTGACCTTCTTTGAGATCTTGTCCGTGAACGTTAACAGATAGTGATCCTCCAATAGAAAAATCCTTAAATGACTGCATAGCTTTAATGGCCAGGCCGTGGGGAGTGATAATACTTTGTAGTTGTTCCCAGGTCATTCCAGCCTCTACCGTTACTAGCTTGTCTTGCACGTTAAGGTTTTTCAGCTTGTTTATCTTATCGAGGCTAACCCTCCAGGCACCATCGTCGTATGATTGCGTCTGTCCGCCCATGCTTTTGTTAGCTCCAATAAGAGCTATTTTTTTATGGCGAGAGCTGGCTTGTGTAACGATGTTTTGTAGTTCAAACAAGTTTTCAGGAGTGAGAGTTTCCGCTTTGCATGGCAGCTCAAACAGGTCTTTAATTAACACCTGTTGATTAGCCTGCAGTAGGCCCTGCATAAACAATAAAGATAAAAATAGGAGAAGTTTGTTTTGTATCACCATAATAGCCTCGTACTGTTTAAAAGTCGTGTATATAAAGAAGACTTATATTTTTACTATGTAATTGAGCAAGGATGCTGTTTAGTTGACTTACTTCAATAGTGAGAGTTGCATACATAGTATGAGGAACGGCTGGAAACTGCCATTTATATTCCTTGCAACATCCTTGAATCGCTTCAAAATCAATTTCATTATCACTATCATAACTCACCTTAATTTGCGTTGTTGTGTTACCGGCTATTTCTTCAATAATAATGTCAGTTGCTGCTAATTTATTCATTATTTCTAAAAGTTGTTTGTAGCGAGGTATTGTGACCAGTTTGTGTTTATCATCAACTTGCTGGTTAATAATAATTCTAGGATCAAGCTGCTGGAGCTCGTCTTTAGGATCATAAAGAAGTAACCCAATATTTTCAGCTTCTACACCCGCATTTAACAGTCGTACGGGAAGCGAAAGAAGTGCTTTTGCTGCATATTCGACTGTCATACTACTTCCTAAGACAATATTTGAAAACGTACTATCATTAAAGAGGACTTCCGTGTGGCCTACTTGTGCTGCAGCAGCTTTCCATGATTGAAAAAACACTTTCCAATAGGTTGCTATGCTTGATAAAAAAGGATACTCATAAAATGGGGTATGATTAATAAAGTTGCTATAATCTGCAGCCATATCAACGGTAAACCATTCTGGAGCACTTAGGTGACTCTTGACCCAAGATCGTTTATATGATTCATCAGCTTGTAAAAGTGTAGCCAAATCATCCTTGGATTGCACACGTTTTTTAGCTGCGATCATGGTATTGATTGTAGGGTCTCCATCTTGTATGAGCTCCGTATCACCGATTTCAAAGCCATGTTGGCGTAAAAGCTCTTTCCAATAATCCAATGTATGGAAGTTTCTTATTTCAGCAACTTCAGCCTCGACTGAAACTTGTGGGATGATTGCATTAAAGACAGTGTGTCCAGCATGTGCTAGCGCCATAATTGTATCATTTTGGATATCGTGGTCGCGTAACAGGAGAACGCCATCTGGCCTTAAAACTCTTTGAATAGAACCTATAAACGCATCAAGTTTTTCTGTGGGACAGTGGTGTAAGCCAATAAAGCAAATAACAACATCAACACTGCTATCTGGGATTTTATTAGATAGTGGTTCATAGTCAAGTGGTACATATTGATCATAAGCAAGAAAGCCCTTCATAGGGTTAAAAGAAAATGCTTGAAAACGATCTCCAAATGCTGGAGACTCCATAGCAGCATATTGCTTTCCTTTAATCGTTACTTTTTTACTTAATGCTGACGTATAGGTTCCTGGGGTTCCAATTTCTAAACACCCATTGATGGTTGTTTTATCCGACAATAAGGTTTGTGCTTGTCCGGACAAAAGATTCTTTTGAAAGTATAAAGCCTTAAGCTGATACAGATGTAGTGCGTATGGTAAAACCGTATCAACCTTATTCAATAATTGCTCATATACTTCTTGATCAGTAGCATTAGGGTTTTTTCTGAAAATTTCTCTAATCAATTCAAATATCTTATGGGATGGAACCTGCCTAAGAACGTTATCGATAAAGTTGGCAGCTTGCTCTTCAGTTCTTTTACAATCTTGCCATAGTTCCTGGATATAATGTGACCCATGCGTGCTTCCAGCAATCATCAGGAAGAAGGTGAGGAGTATAGTATTCTTAATCAACATATGTTCTCCTAGTTGTTTTTTACCTATTTTAAGTTAAGTATAAGTTTAAACTAGTGAGCTTTTTAGTCAAGAGCACCATTAAATAGGGGGTTTTGAGAGTTTGAGAGTCGCGTGTTATTATTATAGTAACTTAATGTTTATTCCTAAAAAGGACTTTATTATGAAAATAAATTTGATACTTTTTTTGTTACTAGGCGTTTCGACTATTATTCAGCCACTTAGTTTTTCTAAATTCAGCTTCTTAGGGGGTCAATCACAGCCTTCTTCTAGGGGACCTGTTATTGTTGACTATGACAAAGCTAAGCATTTTATGTATCTTATGAGGACTTGTCATGAAAACTGTTGGGCTTTAGGGGAATGTGCTGGACAGCCTGGAGCGCACCCGCTTATAACTTGTCAGAAATTTCGAGAAGATGCGGCTGATCAAGAATCACCTGCTGTGACCATTAAAGTGCTAGAAACAGATAGTAAGCCTCAAGGGTTTATTTCTTTTGCTTCTTTTCCTGAAAATCCTCTTGCAACAGTTAGTGATCTATGCATTTCTGAAGGCGCTCGATCACAGGGGTTTGGGAGTATGCTACTTAGGCATACAGAAAAAATATTGTCTTCAACTGCTGGGGTTCAAACAATAGTAATTCCTGTAGTCAAAGGCCAAAAGAGGGCCATAGCATTTTACAGGAAGCATGGTTATCTATATACTGGAACCAATATTGGCCAGAACCCTCTCTTTGCAAAAAAAAATATAGCAAAGATCTAAACAATCTTCTTTACGCTTTTTCACAGCCTGTTATTCTAGGATCAAAGCATAAATCATTAGCAACGGAAAACAGCTGTGAACAGACTTGTCTTCTTTTTCTTTCTACTCAACTCTATAGCTATAAAAAGTAGTGAAGCTTTACCGTCCGATCCTGTTTTTACTAGCTACAATAAAGCTAAGCACTTTACTGCATTGATGGACTTGTGTCGTCAAAACAGTGTTGCCTTAGGGCAGCATCCAGGGCAACCCAGTGCTCATTCTACAATTCCGTGTGAAGAGTTTAAATCTAAAATTGAAAACCTTTCGAACTCTAAGTCAGTTTCAAAACGAATTCAAGTTATTGAAGTTGATGCTGAAGTCCAAGGGTTTATTTTATATGGTTTATTTTACAATGTTGAATCGGGTGAAATATTGGATCTTTGTGTAATTGAAGACTCTCGCTCTCAAGGTATTGGGAGCCAACTACTCAATAAAGCAGAGCAAGATTATGCATCACATTCGACGATAAAAAAAGCTTTCGTAGTTGTTGTAGAGGGTCATGAGCGCGCAATGAACTTTTACCAAAAGCACGGCTATCGACACCAAGGTAAATTCCTTGGAAAAGACCTGGTCTTAGAAAAAGATCTATAGGTATAACTTCTTTTTTATGTCAGGTATTGCTTTCGTTTATTTTTTTCTGTTATTATACTGAACTTATAAACCATTAGGGGGCTTATAAGGTGAAGACATATATTACGATATTTTTGTTCGCGATATTTATCGGTGCAAATGTGCAGGCTATGAGTACGGATGCTGTATTTAATCAGATGACTTTTCTTAAAACACTAATTGATTCCGGCAATGGTGATTACTCGATGATTTCTGGAGCTTACAAAGGCATATGCAAATCAGCTTTAAGTGAAGACGATAAGCTTGTTGGTGCTATTGGTCTAGGGGCTTTATGGATGCTTTATCCCAATAAGCATGCTAATGCTAAAAAGCTTTTTGCAAACATATTAACAAAAACCACTGATCCTTTACCGCGTGCACGCTCATCATATTATTTAACATTGCTTTCTAGGAATCAGCCAGCACTGAGGCAACAGTATGCAGCCGCGATGGTTGCACACTTTAGAGAGGTTGGAGCTGCGCCAGATGCCGATGATTTTTTAGCTGAAGCGTTATTTTGCGAGGGGCATATAGCCAACCAATTTGGGAAAGACAAAGATGCCGTTGGGCTATGGTCACGTGCCGCTGTATTAGGAGATAAAGAGTATGGTGTTCGTGCATCAGCTTTTGCTGGGTATATGTTAGCCGTTGGAGGAAAAGACGTAGAGCCTTCTCCTGTTGAAGCGTCCAGGCTTTTAGGTAGCGTCCTTGAAGAGCATGGTGCACATAAAGAATGGAAAGACATGGCCCATATAGGGTTAGGAGTTATGGATATGCATAAGGGCCAATTTGAAAGCGCGAAGCGTCACTTTGCAGCAGTGGAATCTGATGAAGCTTTAAAAGAGGAAGCGCAAGGATACCTAAAGAACATTCAAGAGCAACAAGTCGTTCCAAATCCTCGCCCATGCCCACCCCCAGGACCTTTGAAAGTTAAGTCTCTGCGTTCTGCTGTTGCAGCTGTTAGAGTTGTGCAGGGGCCAATGTTTCCCAAGCTTGAGTCTCTTCCTGTCCCAGCAAGACGAAGTTCCATGCCTGATCCTTCTGCAGCAGAAGAAACTCTTTTGCCTGCACTCCTTTTCCAGAAAGGCAGAAGAGTGTCTGAGGTGGAAACCAATATGCTTCCGCTACTTCCAGCAGCTTGGAGAAAAAAAGAATGATCATAGGTTTAGCTTTGAGAAAGCCAGTGGTTGGGGCCGTTATGTATTTCCCTTATTGGAAAACGTACCAGTACAAGACTTATATTCATCACTTAAGCGTTTCCACTCTAAAGCTAGTCTCTTTTTTTCTTCTTCAAAGGCTGTTATTTGTTCATACGTTGTTTTCCTATGATAAGCTCTGAAAGGTGTGGATGTTCTGTATCGGGGTTATAAACAATATCACGATACAGGAACATAATAACATCAGCATCCTGCTCAATCGCACCAGACTCT
>JABJKG010000007.1 GCA_018660415.1 bacterium
TTCATTGAATACTGGTGACATCTTGTCACAAGCAAGAGTGACAACATTCCATACAGAAGCCATCGGTCGATTATTTGTTGGCGGGAATAAGGAAAATACAAGAAAAAGAACAAGCAGCTTTGTGGGTTTATTGATACGCATCCTGGTTACCTTGGGCTTAAGTCAAACAACACTTACTTTCATAATAAAAAGCACCCCTTGTTTTCAACCAGACGCTTTTTATTAAAACAACTTCAAATGTATTTACATCAAAAAGTAAATCCTGGACCACTCTGAAAGTTTGGTGAAGTCGACAGAAAGGTTAGGGGTGGTTGTTGTTCTACTGGCGATGCTGTTGCAGCGGGTGACGCTGAAGAATCGCTAGTCGTAGTTGTTGTTTCTGTAATCTTTGCTTTTTCATCACCAAGCTTCCCACCTCCAATAGCTTTACCAATAAGCCCAGCCGTAACAGTTCCTGCTATCTCCCAAAAATATTTTTCTAAAGAATCTGGTATGCCTGATTTTTCAATACTCTCAATATCTCGTGTATCATTTTCAAGCTTTTTCAGTGTACATAAAATATATCCAGAATCAATTATAGTAAGACTACGACTTTGTAATTCTGCTGCAACTTCACTAAATAAGACATCAATATGAGCACCCGTAATATTAGGAACTCTGACCATACTTTCTATTAGTTGGTCAGGCAAACCATTACATCCTTTTTCTTTGGCCTTTTGCCTGATAATATCTCGAAGCTCTTCTTGAGTGGGAAGATCATATTCAATCACCTTCCAACGCCTTTTGTATGCATGATCTATGTTTTTCTTTTTATGGGTAGAAGCAACCAATAAAAGTCGTGGATCTTTACCATACTTATCAAGAATCTGCCATAGCAATGTTTTAGCACTCGAATCTTGTGTCTTTTCTTCCGCAAATTCGTGACATTCATCAAAATAAAGAAGTACTCGTCTTCCTGTTTCTGATGCTTTGAGCAAAGCCTCTAAAAGCCTATTTACAATAATTTCTTGCCCTTCACTCTGGTATGAACCTCTTGGGGTAACATCAATACAGATGCAACCCGACTCTTTAGCAAGCGCCCTAATTGAACTTGTTTTACCGGTTCCAGACTTACCCATCAATAATATACGATTAAAAGGTAAACTATCATCCTCAAATGCTTCTGGTAATGTAATATCAATGCCTGATTCTCTGCGGCCATCTTTAGGTCGACGCTCTTCTATTAACTTCCGTATCTTTTTAATTCGCTCTCGCTTAGACTGAGTAGATTCTTCTGTTTCTTTTTTTTGATATTCATATTTCCGTTCCTGAGGTTCTCGTTGCAATTTATCTCGAACATAAAACAAATATGGATGGAATTTTCCTGACAACCCTTCAAATCGGGCAGTTCCACTTCTATTCTCAAGTGGAACATCAAGACTTTTACGGCTACAGTCTGCTTTTACGTCAAAGCGGAACCGATCTTCGGTTTTAGTACTAAACATGAAAAGAAATAGTACTAAAAAGCTCTTTTTACTCATTTTCCCAGCCTATCTTATTAGATTGAAGTTTTTTTTTGATTGCCAATAAAAGTACAATACTTCCAACAACCCCACCAGCTAAAACAAGTGTATTCATAACTTGTACACCATAATTATACATTTTTATTTGATGGTTAAATTCCTGAATGCCAAGCCGACAAACGGTTTTATTTTCTATCGTGAAAAGCCCACAATGTCTATTAAGAAAATCATCACGCAACTGTCCTCCTGATGTTTCTGTAGAACTAATAAGTATAATATTTTTACCACGATTTACGAACTCATCATACGTATGATGTAATCCAAGGTTGTGCTCCCCTTGGGTAAGGCCTCCTTCCAAATGGTGGGAATGAATTATCACTGGTTCATGAGTTTCATCATAAAGTTGAGAAGCTTGTTCAAAAAATTGATTCATTAACTGATTTTCATCGTATATATCCCATGTATCATGTTTACTACAATCAAACTCAAGGATATGAGCTTTAGAATTATGAGACAGTTCTTGCAGAAATTCTGAAACCTCTTGATATGATGATCCTACAAACATAACAGGATCAGCATCTGGTTCCACTTTTATATGAATCTGCTTACGTAAAAAATCAATAATAGTACTGCAATAAGTATAAGAATCCAAAGTGGTCTTATGAGTCTCACAGTAAGGTTTTTGTTGGAAAACACTCATCTTTTTAAATACTTTTTCAACCGCCGCCATCCCAATTAAGTTATGACTCACTATTGATATCCCCAAGCATAAAACGAAAAAAACTTGCTGTAATTTCATGTTCATTCCTTAGAAAAAAATATGCCAAACAACGCCCACACCCTGAATAACTAAATAGCAACCGTACTTGGTCCCTTCTATAACAACTCCGGGAGCAGCTTTTACTACCTTGACAACAATCCCACTACTCTTTGTAAGAATATTCTTTATATTATCTTGAGATTTCGCTGCTACACCTGCCGCTACAACGCCCACACCTGAAACAACTGACCCAACCACAATTGGTTTAATAAAATCTTTATTCCTTTCATAAAAACTAGGATCAAGGCCATGCGCATTATTATATTTTTCTTGGGCTTTCCTAACCGCATTTATTTCACTCTTAAGCTCATCATTGGAAAGTAAAACTTCAGTCCCATCACATTGCTGATTTATATTTTTTATAACTAACAATAAGGAAAGAATACTCAGTTTATTACTAGATTCCTGCAACAATTTTAACTGTGATTTAGTTGGTTGCAAGCCAAATTCATCACAAAAACCCTCAAGGTAAGTACGCCGTTCTTCTTTTTCTGGTGGATACCTAAAAATTATATTGGATCCACAACGATTAATAATATCACCCCGCAAACCCGCAAAGTTATTAGTGGTTAAAACAAATTGAATTTTCCCTCGATATGCTTCCTCATCCATTAGATCCTTAAGACCAGACTGTGCCCAAGAAGCATAATCTTCAACCTCTTCTATCACTACATATCTTGGCGTGTTGCTAGCCTCAGCACTTTCAGCAGCATAATCAACCTGTGCTTTCATACTTCGTACACACTCAGAAGTATCATAATTTCCAACATTTCCAACTTTTAAAACATGCGCATCAACTCCTGAGTCCGACTCCATAGCCCTATATAAGGTAGTCTTACCATTACCCTTCTTTCCTTCTATTAATATCGGATCAAGATCACAATACCGCTCTTCCTTTGAATCATTGCCTAACTCTTTTGCTTCTTTACATCGCTTCATCTGCAATACAAAACGTACAGCCAATTCTGGCGCACCACCAATCAAATCCGCCAGTCCTTTGGGGTCTTGATGTTTAGAATAAGAAGTTGATATTAAAGATCCTAATACCAATGTTAAAACCATTGTTTTTTTCATGCACATTTCCTCTAGTGGGTTTATAGAAAATAGATAAAAATCATTTTTAATTGTTTCATGAGTATGGCGTTTTATTTTTTTATTTCAACCTATTTCAACAAACCCTTTAAATTTGAAAAGCGAAACATTTAAATTAAGATTTTTAATACGAAAAAACGCCCTCGAACATATCTTCTGCAACATTAACAGTTGAAATCCCGTGTTTAAGTACATACGGATAACATAATCGACCACTATCATCCTTAACCGGTGCTCCCATACGCATGTTGATACAATTGCTGGATTCAGATAGATCCGTTAACTGATTATAGTGCGTTGCACATATTGTCATACATTGGTTCTTACTAAATAGTCGCTTTAATAAGCGAGAGGACAACTCTGCGCCTTTATTTGATGAGGTTCCAGTAAAGAGTTCATCAATTGCAAAAAAGGTTGGTCCTGAAGCATTCTCTGCCGCAGAGTAGATCTCTTTTGCACGATCGATCTCAGCTGCAAAGTGAGATTTACCACTAGCTAGATCATCAATCAGTTGCATTGAGCTATAAATAGTCGAAAATGGTTTTATGACAAAGTCATCGGCTGCTGCAATCCCAAAAGTTTGTGATAGAATCACATTAAATAATAGGGCTTTCATAGTTGTAGATTTACCGCCCGCATTAGACCCAGTCAAAATTACATTTGTATCTTGAGGGGTAGTCCCAAGCTCAATGCTATTCTTCACGACATCGCCAACAGCTATAAATGGATTCCAGAACCCATGTGCAGCAAGATAGGAATTATTGTCTAAAGCATAACTAGCATAGGTAAACCTAGAAATATGTGTATTCTCTTTAAGAATCTTAGCCATACTCATATAGGCATCGACCTTACCAACCCATGCAAAAATGGTGGCAAATTCATCTTTATGATCCTGAATTAAACGATTTACCTTAAGCACTCGTCCCATATAAGCAAAATGTGATGGATTAATGAATGTTCTCGAATTCAATAACTCGTAAATCTCATTCAATTCAGATGACAACTCTGGAAAAGGAATTTCATTTCCTACCAATTCTCGTAATTTTTTTGTTTGCTGACATAGAATAGCAAATCCCATAACCTTCTTATGTAAGGAAAAAACAGTACTATTACTTTTCAAGATCGAGCAAAGATTACGATACTCAAAAAAAAGGTTAAACCCATTCACAGTTAAAGCAAATGGATACTCCAATAACGAAACTGCCTTTGCTGCCTTAGAGTTAGAATATACATCTAAGTTAGCAAATCCCATTAATTGAATTCTTTCTTTACCAGGAGTATCAAGGAGATGAAACTTGTGATACCCGCTAGGTTTATGTATATGAGTCCATGCCCAGATTCCCTGTTTAATATTGGCCCATTTAAAAACTTCAAACAAGCTGCTCCACTGCGCCTTCATAGCCTCTTTGAAAATTGCACTATAGGAGCGTTTTGAATAGCCAAAACTTTTTTCACACAAACCAATAGTGCCCGTTACAATTGCTTGAGAAAACATTAGAGAAAGGTAAAAAAGTTGACCTCCCCGTATAGCAAACTCTAATTTTTTTTCACTAGTGTTCCATGAATCCGGAAAGATAGAAAAGTATGCCGAATCAATAGTTTTTTTTACACTGGCATCTAGCTTATTCCAATACCCATAAATTGCCGGCTCAACTCCCAAAATATCTTGTAAAGCCTTCTCAATATCATCAAAAGGCAAAACTCCTCGATGCAGCTTTCTTACATGCATCTGACGCTTCTTTAACTGACCTATATCAGTAATCGGATTAGCTAGCTTAAATGCTAAATACGCCTGCCCAAAACTGGTCACCGTTCTATCAATATGACTAAAAAGACTGAATGAAGGATGAGTAATAGCACCACAATACAACTGAAGATCATCAATGGTTTGTAACGCTAGTACCTTTTGCCTTGGGACTAATAACTCATCAAACAGTTTAAACAACAACTCTCGTTGACACCAAGGATTATCCATCCCACTATCAACCGATTTTGCTTGTTGTTCATTATTCTCAAAAAATTCTTGATCACAGCTATACGCTTGTAGCAATCGATCATAAATAAGTTTGTTTTCTAGACTATAAGAAGAAAAAAATAAAACACTGAAGGTCAAAAAAAGAAAAGTTCTGTTCATCATGATGTAACACCTGGGTTTATGTACTACAAAGAAGCATTTGGGTTTATAATGTAATGTATAGCATAACGGTATTACTAATTTTATCAATCAAAACAAACAAAACGTAGAAAAAACATTACCTGCCGTATTTATGATAGATTTCTAATCGATCCAGCTTATCTTGATCTATAGTATACTCTTTCCCATCCAGCCACAGCCTAAAGTCCTTGCCATCAAATTCAATCCTTCTGGTTGTCCACTCTTCTCTTTCAGCACATCTATAGAGCTTTATAAACTCTATTAAAGCTTTCCGAGGAACTATTAATATCTGTTTTTTTTCTAGTTCAAGTTCTTCTTCATTTTGGTGAATGCCAAATTGATAAATCCGCCTAATCTTTATAAGGTCGTCACCAACACTTTCCACAATGACACCGTCTGCATACCAATCACATTCATCATTATCATACTCTTTTTTAAATTTTTCTTTTTCATAGTAATCAGAATAAAAAGAATAACTATCATCAAGCAACTCTACCAGACCAACCATTCTATCGCTACTGAGTTCTGTATCTCTAAATGTCCCGGTAAACCCTTCCCGTTTTTTGTTATTTTCTTGTTGAATATATTCCATTGCTGTTTCCCTCAATTTACATGTTCTTTTTTTTCTACAAAATTAGAATAACCAGCGTTAAATACTTCTAACTCTTTATACCGCTCCCAACTTAGAAGACCCAATGTTTAAAAACATCATCGCTCTGTATTCTAAAACAGATATCTTACAGATAATCGACCTTCAAGGCCTACAAAAAGAAAACCATGCTCAACAAAAGCACGGAACTCTTTTTTCCAAGCGTAGGTTTAAAGAGCAAAACAATCTTGTACAATGCCGAGTAAGGTCGAAAAAACGAGACCTCATGCATATAGAGTTTGTTATGTCTAACTTCATTCAAAAACTATCGAATGTTTTGAATGCAGTTCATAGTCAGCTCAGTATATTTAAGGATCAACATCCTGATAAAAACATTATCGAATTGCAAGACTTAAACTAGATATTTTATCGACCGTATTTATGATAAATTTCTAACCGATCCAGCTTATCTTGATCTATCGTGTACTCTTTCCCATCCAACCAAAGCCTAAATCCCTTACCGTCAAATTCAACCCTCCTGGTTGTCCACTCCTCTCTATCAGCACACCTATAGAGTATAACAAACTCCATTAAAGCCTTCCGAGGAACTATTATTGTATGTTTTTTTTGCCGCTCAAGCTCTTCTTCTGTTTTCACCCCAGTACCATAAGAAGGCACAATCTCTAACAGATCCTCCCCCACACTGTCTACATCAACACCATTCACCCCCCACGATAAACAGTCGTTATCATAATCTTTTCTAAACCGCTCTTCTTCATAGTAGTCAGAATAAAAAGAATAACTTTCATGGAGTAGTTCACCCAAACCATACATCTTATCGCTACTTTGTTCTCGATCAATGAAATAACCACATTCATTTATATTTCCTAGAAAGTTTTTTCCCTTTTTCTTCTTTTCTTCTATATAGTCCATTGCAATATCCTTAATCTACATATTCTTCTTTTGATTCTACAATGTTTGAATGACTGGAACTTACCTTACCTACCGTATTTATGATAGATTTCTAGCCGATCTAGCTTATCTTGGTCGATGGTATACTCTTTTCCATCCAGCCATAGCCTAAAGTCCTTGCCATCAAATTCAATCCTTCTGATAGTCCACTCTTCTTGATCAGCACATCTATAAAGTTTTATAAACTCCATTAAAGCCTTCCGAGGCACTATTATTGCATGTTTTTTTTCCAGCTCAAGTTCTTCTTTTGTTTGTATACCACTCCCAGCACCATAAAAAAACGGTCTTAGTTCTAATAGATCCTCCCCCACACTCTCCACAATAACATTATCTGTATACCAATCTAAACAATTATTATCATAATTTTTTTTAAACTCTAGCTGATCTTCATAATAAGCTGAATAAAAAGAATAACTCTCATGAAGGAGTTCAAACAAGCCTTCCATTCCATCACTGCTTAATTTTTTATCAATGAAATAGCCTCCTTGATTTCCGTTTCCTAGAGAACTTTCTCTCTTTTTTTTCTCTTCTTGTATATATTCCATTGAATCCTTAATTAAATTGTTCTTCTGTATGCTCTATAGATAGGGCTTAAAAATCAAGTACTTACCTAGCCTAACTCTTTATAACACCTACCATCACATTTTACCTGGTTTTTTTCCAGATTCAGCCATTCTTTTACCGGATAAATACTACAAACTCTACCCCCTTTCTCCACCCTTATCTCGATTTTCATACCACACCTAGTTATAATATGTACTTTGCCAGCATGATCAGATTCTTTTCTAGGATCTACTCCTCTACCATTTTCAATGGCATCCAAAATAATTTTTAAAATACGCTCATAAGTAAAGTCTGAACCAAACCGAATCGTTTCTTTGATTTTATAATCACTCCTCAGCTCTGGATCAATTGGTCTTGCATAACCTTCGGTCTCTCCATGATTGATATGGGTTTTTGTATCAACCCACTCAGAGCGATTGTCCAATAATGTAGCATTTAAAGCATCATGCACCCCTGCTATCCTTTTCTGCTTATCTCCTTGCAGTATCTCTCCCTGAGTCATATGTTGCACTAACTTCTCTGCATCTATATAGATTCCAAGCTTTTTAACCACTGGATGACTATTAAAATAATCAACAAATGGCTGTATTTCTTCGATAAGTTCTGGAATGGATGCACTCTGAAGATGATCGGCCACGACCTCCTCAACCCACCTCACATTTTCAACATCACTCCATTGCTCTACTGCTGCATCAAGATCTAATTGAGCTTCTGGATAAGCTCTATCACCACCTATATACGCGCCTTCTTCACCAATATCTGTATTTGAAGCATCAGCTTTACCGCTAGCCTTTTCGCCTTCTACTACTTCTTCATCTTGCTCGCTATCGACTTTAATTTCTGTTTCAACCTTATCCTCAACAGCCCCTTTTGCTCCTTCTTGATCATCAGCCTTAACTCCTTTATTTGGATCAGGTCCATGCAATGGCGGCAAGGTTTGTTTAGGCATATGTAACGGCTCTGGCACTTGATCTCCAACAATACAAGGGCCCTGAAATTCTGGCTCTGGCCTTTGATTAACTCCACCTCCACATCTAGATTCCTTAAAACCTGTGTTATCTTCTGGAATTTCTGTACCACATTCAACCTCTGGAGTTTTTACTTCTGGAACTCCACACTCTAGTTCAGGGATCTTAACTTCATTATCACATGGAGTTATCAATTCCTGTTCTTGCTGTCGACACGACTCCAATAGAGATTGTTGTACTTCAACAGAAGCATTTGAAGGGAGAGATTCTTGGTTTAAAAATGGTGTATATGCCTGGTTATCATTAAGCGCTTTATGCATAGCCTCAGCAGTATCAAGATACGTCTGTGCTTTCTCTCCAGATCTGTTGTTATTGGCAAGTTCTACATAGACAAGCGCACGATCAATAAGTTTTACATTTTCAAGGTCGGTCCTGATTGCTAACAATCGATTAGCCGTAAGTACTAATGCTTCCTGCGTATCTACATCCAAAGCTTTATTCAATTTAACATTGCCAATTTTACTTGAACCCAAAACAGGATGTTCTTTAGTAAAAGTTTTTAGTAATAACCCCTTACTAAACCTTTTTCTATACTCCTTATTTGCGCTTTGAACTTCTTTAGATGAAAA
>JABJKG010000013.1 GCA_018660415.1 bacterium
CTATCTCGTTGGTATGGCCAAAATGGCGAACCCTGTGCAATGGCTTTTGTCAGTGCATTGGCAGCTTTGATTGAAATTTCGTTACTATTTAAAGCGCGGAGTAAAATATCACTTCGAGGTGGCTGAGAATTTAAATAAGCTTTTGCAATGTGTACTCGGGAATGGGGTGATGCGATCATTCGAGTTAAATCGAGAAATTCCGGGAGTGTTAACTCTAAAGCAATTTTTTCTAATGCCGTTTCAGGGATATCTTGAAGTGGCAGTTTAGAAGGGGCTGGTGCCGCTATGCGGGCCTCCATAAATGCTCGTGTAGCAACACCGACAGGGAGTGCGGCATAAGAAGAAGCACCTTCCACACCCATAACAAATCCCGTCAAACTTAAGCTTATAATAGTCAAAAATTTCTTCACATTATTCCCAATTCTGTATGGCTGCCTCGATAAGGGTGACCATGGCTGTATTATTTGTTTGTGTTTGGAACAGCGCGAAAAAAGAAATTGTAAAAAAAACCGGTATAATCCTTACCATACACCTTTAATACAATAGGCGCTCTTCTTTTATAATTTCACGTAAATCTTAACAAATACAAGTTTTTCGTCAATACAAAGCCACTATTTAGTCCTGTATCTAACCATCCACTTGCGCATTTCCTCAACGACAACAATCGATGACGATATAAGGGCGATAATTCCCCACTCGTATCCACTTATTGAAACCGTTCTAAATACATATTGTAAGTATGGAGTATAGATAACTAACCATTGCAAGAAAGCAACCCAAACTGTCGCAAGTATCAACCATTTATTTGCAAAAGGGTTAAGACTAAAAATCGATTTAAACTCTGAACGACAGTTCCAGGCATTAAACCACTGGAACATTGCCATCGTCGTGAGTGTTAGCGTCCGTGCCTTTGGCAAGTCAGCTTGATAGTGCCACAAAAAGACAGCTATAGATCCTATTGCCATTGGAATTGCCATATAAACAACCTTGACGAGCATTCCCTTATCAATCAGTTTGAGTTTTTTAAAGTCTAGGTACTTTCGAATTCCTGTCTCATGTGGTTCCATTGAAAGTGCAATATCCAAAAAACCATCGGTAATCAAGTTGAGCCATAAGATTTGTGCAGCCAAGATTGGAAGCGGAAGATTTGCAACCAATGCAATCAGCACCACAAAAACCTCTCCCAAATTGGTTGCAAAAAAATATAAAATTACACGACGTAATGCATAGAAAATATGATGCCCTTCTTCAACACCAGCCATGATGCTAGAAAATGAATCATCTAGTAAAATAACGTCAGCGGCTTCTTTAGCAACCTCAGTTCCAATGTTGCCCATGGCAATCCCCACATCCGCTGCAGCCAAAGGTGGTGCATCATTAACACCATCACCAGTCATCGCTACAATCTCACCCATGTTATGATACGTTTTAACGATCTCTAGCTTGGTATGAGGAGAAACCCGCGCATACACCGTAGTCTTTGCAGCAATATCCATCCGCTCCTGTTCCCCTAACTTTTCAAACTCTTCACCCAAGATCACATCATCGCCCTGACGATAGATACCCGTCCTTGCAGCTATATAAAGTGCTGTATCTTTATGATCCCCCGTCACCATAGCAACATGTAGGTTTTTTTCGTGAGCCTGCTCAATGCTTTTTTCTACGCCCTGACGTACAGCATCCTGAATACCAAGCAATCCTAAAAATTCCATATCATTAAGGCTGGACTCATCACACGCAGCACCTTCCTTGAGTGTTTTATGAGCAACACCAACAACCCGCAGCCCGTCCTTGAGAAAATTACTGAGAACATTTTCATTTCCATCTGATACTGAGCTGGAATGCTCCATCACCACCTCTGGAGATCCGACTAAGTATGCCTCAACACTACCGTCTTTTCCTTTATAAAACCCTGCATGAAACCGTTTTTCTGATGAAAATGGAATCTCCTTAATAACGGTATACTGGTTCTCTAAAGTTTCGGGAGTGACACCCACCTTTTCTGCAAAGATTGTATAAGCTGCCTCGGTTGGATCACCCTTGATACGAAACAACCCTTCTTTTGGCATATAATTAATTTCAGCATGGTTTAAAATGGATGCCTGCGCTATTTGCTGCAACACCTTTTTATCTTCAAGGGACACGTCCTGATTATCAAGCTGAATAACTCCTTGTGCAAAGTATCCTTCACCTGATACTGAGTACACCTTCCCACCAAAAGCCACCTGAGAAACCATCATCTCATTACGAGTGAGCGTTCCGGTCTTATCAATCAAAATAGTTTCAATACGTCCCAGGGCCTCTACAGCTTGTAGTTTTTTAACTAGTACTTTCTTACGCGCCATACGATAGGCACCTGATACCAATACCAACGTCAATACAACAGGCAGCCCTTCTGGAATAACACAGATAAACAAAGCCGTAAGCATGACCAAAAGTTCTCTGAATGGCTTACCGGTAAATAAACCAATAAAAAAAAGGACTACACAAAAAATAAGAACAAATATTAAAATCCAACGCGACAGTTGTTCCAAGTCTTTTTGGATCGGCATCTCTGGATGAATCTCTTTGAGTGTTTTTTGTATAGAACCCACTTCAGTATCAATGCCAGTTGCTGTTACAATCGCTTTTCCAAAACCTGAAATGACAAACGTTCCTTTAAAGATCATATTCTTTTGATCAGCAACAGGAATTGTTCCTGAAAGTTTTTCAACATCCTTAAGAACACCTGCCGATTCACCAGTCAAGATTGACTCATTAACGACCAGGTTATTGGCAGAAATAAGCCGAGCATCAGCAGGAACCTTACTTCCCTCCTGGAGGATAATGATATCCCCTAACACCAAATCTTTGTCGGGAACTACTACATGCTTACCATCACGCAAGACTACCGAGTCGGACATGACAAACTTTTTCAAGCTCGCGAGAATATTTTGAGTTCGTCCTTCTTGAATGGTCCCAATGATGGCATTGAAAAATAAAATCCCTCCAATAATGAAAGCATCGAGGGACAACCCTATAACAAATATAATCGTGGCCGCACATAACAAAATGTAAATCAATGGGTTTTTAAACTGACGAAAAAAAACGAACCATAAGGAATCGGTCGGTGCTTCTGGTAAAACATTTTGACCCTCAGTCTTCAACCGCTCAGCCGCAGATTGAACCGAAAGCCCAGTATCGAGGTGAGAATTTAAAGCGGGAATAAGCTCATCCATTGACAGCTGATACGCTAATTTACTATTGTATTGCATTAAGAAATCCTATCGGATAAAAAAAATAAATAACCTTTGGGGAGAGTGTACCAAAATTATTATAAAATATCGTTGTCAAAAAATAATTACATGATAACATGAAGTTTTGAAATTGATTTTTTAATAAAAAAGGAGAAATGATGCAAAAAAAGTTAAGGAATATACTGTTTGTTCTTGGGCTACTTTCATTAAGTTTAGCCCATGCTAATGCCCCTGTATTTGCTACAAAAAAGTTGGTGAGTTCTTCAGGAATTACTTATAAGGTTCGCTATAATGTAGAACGTTATGCTGGTAACCCTATGGAAGTATCTACCCTCGACGCTGAATTCAAAAAACTTTATACCAATCCTAGCTGGTATACCAAGCAACAGCTCAAAAATAATGGCACAATGAAAATTCCTTTCAAAGATAAGGATGTCGTTGTAGAAGTTAATCTCGACCTCCCTCTCTTACAACATGTCGTTAACAACTACTACGCCAAACAATTAAAAGAAGTTGGCAATAGAGAATATGTTTCATTCTGGGTAGACTGGAAAAACAAGTTTGAATGGCACCAACTTAATACAGAAAAAGACGCTGTGTTAGAATCTCTCAGAGCGATCATCCGTGAACAAGTTAAACCTGTTGCTCTTACAGAACGTACTGACTTCCGCCTAGCAGCATCAGCACTTGTTGTTGCAGCATTAGCTGGTGGTTATTACTATCGTGATCAAATTAAAGAAGTAAGCCAGTCTCAATACGGAAAATTCAGCACTCACGCTCAAGCTCTATATACTTCGGTTAAAGAAAAAATGCCTAACATGCCTAGCATGAAACTTCCAAGCCTACATCTTCCAAGCATCAAAATGCCTAGCATGCCTAGCTTAAAGTTTTGGCAAAAAGCAGCCAAAGCAGCTGAAGAGGTTGCGGCAGAGATAGAATAAACTTAATAAAAATAATAAAAAAGGCTCTCACTTTTATAAGTGAGAGCCTTTTTTTTGAAAAATTGGTGGAGGCGATGGGAGTCGAACCCATGTCCGCATCACTTTAGCCATAGAGTACTACATGCTTAGTCTTTAAAATTACGTCTATAAACCCGTAAAGACACAAGAAAATATAGCCGTCAGTCCAGTGATACAAACCAAGCTACAAAACTAAAAAATCTTACTTGGCGGTCCCATCTGAATTATTACGAGCTAGATCCACTGACAGGCACGTGTCACTAGCAAGAATCATAAGGCTTTCTTACGCAAAAATTGCGGTAGAAGAACTATATGATTGTGCGTTCCCATAAGGGTTTTCTGCACTTATTGTTTGACTGATTGTTTAACGAGCACTCAGACAACGCTCGGCATGCACTATATGTCCGCAACAACACGTCGAAGCCATTGCGCCCCCGTATATTTCAATGATTTTTCATTCATTACTATAATACCACAGTTTATTACCATTTGTCAACAGCTTGATAGTTTCGATAGCACTTGCTACAGCTGTGTTTCATATGATACCACTGGGGGTATTGCTTCTACGGGATTGCATTTTATAATATAGTGGATATCTTAAACTGGAAAATTGAAAGAAGCTCATGAAACGAATTTTTGTTCTATTGTTTACCTTTATTTTCTTGCCGATAGCGGTTCAGGGATCACCAAAGTTGACCGTTGTTTTTGTTGTAGACCAACTGGCTTCTCATTATTTAACAAAGCTCGGATCTAAGCTTAGCGGTGGCATTCATAAGTTTATGGATCAAGGCATTGTCTACTCTGAAGCTTACCATCCTCTAGGAAAACCAACTACAGCAGCCGGACATGTAAGCATTGCTACTGGAACCGTTCCAGCCCTGCATGGCATTGTTTCTAATAGCTGGTACGAGGATGGAAAAAAAGTAGTTAGTGACACCGACAAACACGGAAAAAAATCAGCAGAGCATCAACAAATTCCAACTCTCACTGAGCACTTTCTCAAGGCGCACCCACACAACCGTTCTTATGCGCTCTCATACAAAAGCCGCTCAGCTATAGGACTGGCTGGCAGAAACGCTCCAGCGATATGGTTTGATAAAAAAACTGGTAAATTCAAATCAAGTAAAAAATTCTTTGCAGTCACTCCAGAATGGCTTTCTAGCTTTAACCACAAGCATCCCCTTCTTAATAAAAAGAAAAATACGTGGGACCTTAGGCATAACGATAAGAAGTATTATGATTTTCCATGTATTGATAATTATCAATATTCGCGACTTAAAACCTTGTTTAAATCAGGCAATCTAATATCACGGGCCAAGTCCCCTCTAGGGTTTATTAAACAGTTCATGCTCACTCCTGATGCAAATCAAACGTTGCTTGATTTAAGTTATCAAGTCATTACGGATACCTTTGATAAAAACCCGGACGCGCACCTTCTTATTTGGATTGGACTGTCTAGTCTTGATAAAATCGGACATCGTTTTGGACCACAAAGTAAAGAGGCTGTCGATACTATCTACCACCTTGATACACAAATGGATTCGTTCATGGATCAACTTGCTAAAATAGTTTCACCAAAACAAACCTTCTATGTATTAACTGCCGACCATGGAATCATGCCGATTCCCGAACTCCTAAAGCAGTGTTATAACAAAAAAAATCCTGGACAACGAGTCTTGATTCATGAGGTTAAAGATTTAATCAATAAAGATATTAAGCAACAATACGGAGTGGGACATGTAGTCTCTGCACTACCAGCACCGTATGTATATCTCAACCAAGAAAAGCTTGATACCCTACCTCCGACAATACAGTTTAATGTTTTAGGACGTATCAAAGAGATTCTTGAATCGATACCAGGCATTAAAAATGTATACAGTGCTCAAGATTTATATATTCAATCTCTTAAGCGGGGAAACACACAATGGCTTTTTGCCAATCAAATGTATCCTCGCCGTAGTGGTCACTTTGTTCTAGAGGTAGAACCAGGAGTCTTACTTGCAAAAAAAACTAAAGGCACCGGACATAACTCACCATCAGATTATAACCTTCATGTGCCACTTATTTTCTATCAACCACAAGTATCTAACCATAGAGTTATTACTAAAAAAGTTTGGATTCCACAAATGACTCGAACCTTGGCGACTATTTTAAATGTTGAAGCACCATCACCCTACTCGATGGCCGAGCTACCAGGCTAAAAAAGGAAAACTATGTTACAAGCAATTGCTATTGGCGCAACCGTTCTTAAAATTCTTGTTTTTTCTCCACACCCCGACGATGACATTATTGGCTGTGGCGGCAGTATCGCAAAACATGTTCAAGCTGGCAACCAAGTCTCCATCGCTTATATGACCTCTGGTGATGCTGGCAGCCTGGACTACACAAAAAAAGAACTTGGTGAAATAAGAGAAAAAGAAGCCACTAAAGCAGCAAACAAGCTTGGTGTTAACGATCTTATCTTCCTACACGAACCGGATGGCTACATCCAAAACAAGCCTGATGTCCTTATTAAGTTGGTCAACCTTATCCGCGATATGAAACCGGACCTGATTTACATTCCCCATAAAAATGATGCAGTGCAAGATCACCAACGAACGTACGAGGTCGTACTTGAAGCTACCAAGCGTGCAAGCGGCCCCTGGTTTCAAGAGTGCTCGGGAACTCCCTGGGCAACTCCTATAGTGTTAGGCTATGAGGTTTGGACACCAATACAAGCACCAGGATATAAGGAAGATATTTCTGAATTTATAGACCTTAAGATTGAGGCACTACTGGAACATAAGTCACAGGTAAGCTCAATTAAATACGATGAAGCTATTAAGGGTCTTAATCGATATCGCGGGCTTGGTTTTGCTGTTGATAGTGGCCAACCATATGGTGAAGCGTTTGAAATTATTAAAACTAAGCAAGTTTATTAAAAGCTACAAAAAATTTATTTTAGGTTATGCTTAACATTATTATTAAGCAGTTTTTTATATTAAATGATTGTAAAAACCCATGACCAAAAATAGATTTCTTTCCATTAATTTCCTTATTCTTGTTGGAACCGTGTTAGGTGTTATAACAGGATTGTCACATATCCCTTTTCTCTTCCATGCCGCAGACTCAATATCAAAAATCATTGTTAATCTATTGAGCTTGATTAGTATCCCTATGATATTTCTTTCTATCGTATCGACCATATCCGGCATGCAAAACATGGACGAAATTAAACTGCTTGGTAAAGAAGTTCTCAAGTATACAATCCTCACAACAATCATCGCAGCCTCAATCGGTTTAATACTCTTTATCATTATTAATCCTGCACAAAGTGGTATCGGATTACGTGGCCTTATCGAGTCTGCTGGAGAAGGAGAAGGCTATCTTTCTGTAGTGCTGAGCATGTTCCCATCAAACGTGGTAAAAACATTTAATGATGGCAATGTCATGGGCGTTGTCTTTATAGCCTTGGGACTCAGTCTTTCAATCTTAACCCTTCCAACAAAAAATAAAGATATTTTACATGATATCTTTTCAAGCCTCTTTGCAGCTATCCTCAAAATAACCACCGTAATTATTTATCTCATGCCAGTAGCGGTTTGGGCCTTTATCTCAATATTCATTCACAATCTTGCCGGCCAAGACTGGAACAATATCAACAGCCTATTTTGGTATGTCATTACCGTTCTCCTTGCCAATGTTATCCAAGGTCTTATTGTTCTTCCTCTCTTTCTTCTCTTTAAAGGCATATCTCCAATTCGAGCATTTAAGGGAATGTCGCAAGCACTCACTGTTGCATTCTTTTCTCGATCATCCGGAGCAGCTCTTCCAATAACCATGCAAAATGCGCAACAAAACTTGGGCGTATCGGAACGAGTTTCTAAATTCACCCTACCACTCTGCTCAACTATAAACATGAACGCATGCGCCGCCTTCATCTTAATTACAGTACTCTTTATTGGAACCATCAACGGTGTGTACTTTAGTTGGATTGATATGATCATGTGGATCTTCATTGCAACAATTGCCGCTATTGGAAATGCTGGAGTTCCTATGGGTTGTTACTTTTTAAGTAGTGCACTCTTAGTCGCAATGAAAATCCCTATCAATATCCTAGTCGTTATCCTTCCTCTTTATGCTTTTATCGACATGGTCGAAACAGCACTAAATGTATGGTCAGATTCAGTTGTCGCACTTGTTGTAGACAAAGAACTTAAAGCTAAGTAACTCCTTTTTAATGTCGAAACCCAATAAGTATTGATGGAGAGTATTAAAACTCTCCTTGACAAACCCTTTGCTCTATAGTACAATTTCAAAAAGAAACTTCAATTTTATTTTTGGAATTATTTATGTCAAAATATGTTTTTTTATTGTTTTCATTGCTTGTATGTACCATACAGCCCACCCCGCGATTAGTAGGGACCAGGCCAAGTCAAATGACCCCAGAAGATGTGATTAGAAGGATAGAGCAGGGAACGGGTAATCCTAGCGATAGTTTTGGAGAGACCACTGATCTTTTTCAGTACTTGGAAAACAAACAAAAATTTGTACACCTAGGCAAGCTGTGCCTTCTTGATAGCGATTTCAGAGCCGGCTTAATTGAAAGAATTACCAAAGACGGATGTGCCTTTTGCCCCTTTTATGCACAACAACTAATAAAGGGTCGACCTAAACCTGTTGGAGCAATCATTCTTGGAACCAACAGTCCTGTTGTTGCTCAGGACCTAGTATTTCAAGCTGTATTCTGGAAAAGAAATGAATAGAATTTTTTTTATCTTGGTTGTGTTCCTATGTACATCACCCTTAATCGCAATGAAAGATCAGCCGTGTTCAAAAGAAGAACTTTTAGCCAAGGTTAGCGTTGCAGGTTCAAATCCTAATGATATATTTGGAGCCACAACTGATGTTTTTAGATTTAAAGATGGCAACATGGAAGACCTTGGACCAGTATCAGGGTTTGAAGCTCCAGGATTAGCCTGGTTACAACATCGAATAAAAACCCTAGAATATCGCTACACAAGTTACTATACGACCACAAAAAACTCTCAAGGTGATTTTGTTAGACGCGGTGTTATCGTATTGAATACCTCTGACCCTATGGTGGTGTTTGATTTGACAGTTCTAAGTGCAGCCCTGTTAGGAAAAAGAGTAGAACTAAAAAGACTCCCGTAATAGCTCTATTTATATTTATAAGAATCTTTAAGCTCTCGAGCTGTCTCTCGCTTAATGTCTCGCTCGCGCATCTCTTTCTTTTTGCCTGTAGCTTTTTTATGCTTAGCAATACCGAGCTCAAGCTTAATTTTACCTTTAGAAAAGTACAACTTAAGAGGAACCAGAGTTATACCCTTTTTGGATATATCACCATATAATTTTAGCATCTGACGCTTATGCAGTAAAAGCTTTCGAGAACGTTCTGGATTTTCTTCCGACTTGGAGTATGCATGAGAATAGGGGCTGATATGTGTTGCAATCAAAAACAACTCACCTTTCGTAAAGACTGCATATGAACCAGACATGTTTACATGTCCCGCCCGTAACGACTTTACTTCATCACCCAACAATACTATGCCCGCTTCGAGAGTATCTAAGATCTCATAATCAAAGAATGCTTTTTTATTTTTAGTTATAAGCTTCACGATTAATCTTTCGTTGTTCGTGCATAGGTGGTACCCATAAGGTAAAAAGGTACTTAATAACCGGATACAATAATAAACTTACTACAAGTGTCAAAATACTCGCTCCAATAATAAAACTCCAAAAACAAATCTTTGGAAGCCCAACATAATAGGTCAACGTCTTATTAAATAATGAAACCCAAGCCGGATTATGAAGATACTTCGACCATCCCAGTAACCCTACAATCCACTTGCCAAACACATACTCGCCAAACAACAATGGGCCAACGGTCCACGGGTTATTCAGGTAAGCCACCGCGAAAGTTATAGGCAAGTTTAACCTTAAAGCCCAGGCAAAAATGAAAACCATAGCAGTATGAATGCCCATAAATGGAGACAAAGCAATGAAGACCCCGCAGCATACTGACAGGGAAAACTTACTTGGACAACGCTCTTTGAGAGCCAACTGTAATAAAAAGCTTTTCATAATCTTTCATTTTCCACTTTATTGAAACTTAAATACTAGTATACTAAAGAAACAGAAATAAAAAAAATTAGGGAGTTTTCCTATGTTTAAGAAGATTTATATCCTTTTAGCCCTCTTTATGGGGTGCTTCTCTCTGCATGCTAATAATCTCTACCTTAACGAAAACAACTATTGCATCGGTACATGGGATGTCCCAACCAGCCAATCTATACCTTTAATATACCAAGGTGAGATCATAAAAGTAACGAATGGGACTTTTTGTACCAAAATGCCACGTTTTCAAAACAGTATTGCTCTCCTCTTTATTGATATCAAATATATAAAGTTTGACTCAGAGGGAAACAATGTATCCACTCTCTATATTGATCCCAATACCCCAGAATACGAATATTACCGCCTCTCTAAAATATATGCTCCTCAAAGCTATAAGTCGCTTGAAAGCCGCTTTACATGGCGCATCAACCAGGATGAGCTTCCTGTTAAAAGAGGTACCTCATTACGAGAGATCCCATCAAATACCATCATTATCCCCCTTCAGTCACAATTTTTTGAGCATACCAATCAAGGAGGCATTAAGTTCAAGGTTGATGATTGGAACGCCTCAAAAAACCTGGTTCGACTTCCTAACCCAGTATTTGATAAAAACAGCACAACCGACCTAGATAACGAAATCAATGAAGTTTACTGCGCTTTACCAACACTCAAGGTTATCCACTCTCCTCAAGAAATGGTTACCCTTCGTGCTGATAAAGTAGAAGTTTCATTCGTAAAGTAGATTATTATGCACAAACTAATACTTGGAATCGAAACCTCATGTGATGAAACAGCTGCTAGCGTCTATTGCAGCGTTGACGGTGTTCTATCCAACCCACTCTTCTCCCAAATCGATATCCAAAAACAGTATGGTGGTGTCGTTCCCGAAGTAGCCTCACGTTCACATCTAGAAAAAATAACACCAATCGTGCAAAAAGCCCTTATAAAGGCCGGCAAGACTCTTAACGATATAGACGTCATTGCCGTCACAAGTCGTCCAGGGCTGCCTGGATCCTTGCTTGTTGGGGTATGTTTTGCAAAGGCATTAGCCTGGTCAGTAAAAAAACCCTTAATTGGGGTCAACCACCTTGAAGGTCATGTATTTTCCTCTTTTCTTCAAAATGATGTACCGTTTCCACACCTATGTTTAACAGCATCAGGGGGACACACAGCACTCTATCTTGTTAAAGGATTTGGTGATTATGAGGTTATTGGAAAAACACTGGATGATGCGGCCGGAGAAGCATTTGATAAAGTAGGTAAACTTGTAGGTCTTTCCTACCCAGCAGGGCCAACAATAGAGAAATTAGCTGCCAAGCAAGAGTTTAAAGATTTTTTTCAATACCCGCGCGGCCGGAAAGAAACATTAAACTTCAGCTTTTCTGGATTGAAGACTGCCGTGCTTTATGACCTGGTCGATCGAGGTGTACTCGACCTTAAGACTAAAAAAATTCTTGATATCAACCCAACACTACAAGAACAAGTAGCCAGCTCACTCTTGGTGTGCATCAATGATGTCTTTATTAAAAAACTTAAGCTTGCTCTTAAGGCCTATCCTGACGTCAAGGCTGTAACCTTTGTAGGCGGCGTTGCCTGTAATCAGTTTATTACAGACAACATCGCACAATTTTGCGAAAAACAAGATATGGAGTTTTTCAGTCCAACACCACGGTACTGTACCGATAACGCTGCCATGATCGCCTTTGTTGGCAACTATATGGCAAAACAACATAAGTTTTCCGATCTTACATTAGATATCTTCGAATAATATTTTTTTCCACTTACCCTAAGGTTAGGACTTGCGTATAAACTGCCACCACTTTTTAGACGTTACGGGTTTTAATGCTGCTACAACATCGGTATTTGTTGCCATGTCTAGTGCAACCCTGGAAACAGGTTCACCAACGCTTCTTGTTTCCAAGCTCGCATTTGGATTTTCTCCGTTGTTAAGTAACAACAAAACCATAGAAAGATTATTGGTCAAAGCAGCCTCCATTAAAAAAGTCTTGTACCCGCTCTTCAAGTTGCTTTCTTGAACTCTCTTAAGCCGTGGCGCTTTTAACAATTCCTCGACCCACTCTGTTTTATTCTCTTTTATTGCATACTTTATAGCCCGATAAACAGTTTCTTCCAGCCCACCCTTCTTTAGTGTGGATGCCAAATAACTTGGAACCCAGCGGTCAAACTTATCGTCTATATGTCCTACAGAGTCCTTTCCCAAGCCTACCGCCTCCAAATAAATCGAAACTAATTGAGGGCTGTAACCTTTCTCCATAGCTAAAATAAGTGGATTAGGATCCAAGGGACTTTTTTCAGACTCTTTTGTTAAGTTTTCTAACTGCTGTTTTAGATCTTGTTGGCGCATCTGATGTATTTCTTTCAACCCCATATTTGACTCTGCTAAAATAGTCTCATTACAAAGCTGACTTCCCAATACAAACAACATTAATGCTAATATTTTCTTCACGACTTTCCTCCAGTTTTTAATGATCCATTCATAATAAAACGTACCATTAAAACGAAGCCAGCTTCAACAATAACGCCAAAACATAACATATTGGTTTATTAAACAGTATCGAGGTTGCGCTTAAGATTGCAAATTCCACGCCATCCAATAGCGATAGTAAATAAAATAAGGACTGGAACACAAATCCAGAAAGAAATGTACTCGGCTGGTCCAAACACAGCAGACCGTAAACCTTCAGTAGTATAAATATATGGATTTAGAAGATCAATATAAGCAAAATTAGGAGTCATCTTTTTTAAGGCAAACCAAGAAAACTCAAAGCCGCCCAAGAACCACAAGGGAAACAAAACGCGCATCCATAGATTAATAATCCCCTGAAGACCGGATACCTTACTGGATAAGTAAAGACCAAAAAATCCATACGCAAGATTGAAAATCAAGAGGAATGGTACCAACCTAATTAAAGACATATGAGAAAGATCGACGCGACTCCAAAACAATAACTTGCCTACAGGAAGAACTATCGAAGATACCAGTAGTCCTGTTATGGCAAAATAGAGCGCACGTTGTACAAAGACTAAACCACTCGGCATTGGTAATAACAAGTCATAATTGATCTGTTCTCTATGCTCATTAATATCTTGTGCAAAAAACTCCATCCTAAACATGATCTCTAGGTTGGCGGCGCTAGAAATAGCAGAAACCAATACCAATGAACCGTAGGTCTCTGAAATACCAAAGTAAGGTAAGATATAAATTTTTATAAAGACGGTTACGATTACCCAAATAACCATATTGATTAAAATATCACGCCATGATTTCTTGAGTGTTAACAAGTCACGCTTGAGCATTAATCCAATGATTTTCAAATAATTGAGCCACATATTTTTCCAAATGTTTTATTGATTAAACCGCATCTAATTTACGTGTAAGATTAACCAGTGCACGCCAGCCAATAAAAAGAGTAAATAAAACAAGAACGCAAAAGCTAATCCAAAATGGAATGTATTCAGCTGGTCCAAATACCGCAGACCGTAAACCTTCAGTAGCATAAATATATGGATTACACAAATCAAGATAAGCAAAGTTTGGTGCCATATCCTTTAAGGCATACCAAGAAAATTCAAAACCACCCAAGAACCACAACGGGAATATGACACGCATCCATAACTTAACAATCGCATGCAACCCAGAAATTTTACTTGCTAAATAAACAGCAAAATAACTTAAAAAAACATTAGTTAAGATTAGTATAGGAATAAATTTAAACCACGATACTGATCCTAAATTAATATGATTCCAAAACAAAAGCTTGCCAACTGGAAGTACTAACATAGAAACTACAAACCCAGCGATAGATAAAAACAACGCTCTTTCTACAAACACCAATTTCGAAGGTATTGGCAATAAAAGATCATAGTTAATATCTTGACGCTCAGTTGTAATATCATTAGCAAACATCATCATTCGGTGCATGATATCCATGTTCGCAACACTGGCGATTGCACCAATTAAAACAAATGAACCATACGTGTTAGAAACACCAAAGTATGGCAATACATACATTTTGATCCCTACAGTAATGATAACCCATGAAAAAACATTAATAAGGTTTCCCCAGAATGACTTTCTAATCCCAAGCAAGTCACGCTGAAGCATGACGCTTATAATTCGAACATATCCCATATTAAACATAATAATTCCTTATTCTTCTTCAAATAATTTTATAAAGACATCTTCTAGTGATTTATTATCATGTTTTTTCTTGAGTCCTTCAGGCGTATCCATGAATAAAAATTTACCTTTATCAAGAAAACAAATGCGATCAGCCAAAACTTCGGCCTCATCAAGATAGTGAGTCGTGAGAATAATCGTTATCCCCTGCTCTTTTAGCATCTGGATACACTTCCAAACTTGGCGACGGATGTGGGGATCTAATCCCACTGTAGGCTCATCAAGGATGACAAACTTTGGATTATGCATAAGCGTACGCGCTAATGCAAATCGACGTAAGTAACCACCAGACAATATCTTAGATGAAGACTCCAGATACTTTCCGAGCGTAAACATCTCTACAAGTTGATCAATTTTTCCTTGGATTTCTTTATCACTTAAACCATAAAAAAGACCATCAAACTCTAGGTTTTGCTTGAGAGTAAAATTAGGATTAAGGTTAGGATGCTGTGGGCAGTAGCCCAACAGTTTTCGATAACCGACAATGTCATCATAGATAGAAACACCATCCATGAGCACCTCACCCGATGTTGGAGGATTCAGTGTTGCCAAAATATTGGACAACGTAGTCTTTCCTGCACCATTAGGACCTAATAACCCAAGGATTTCACCCTTAGTTATATCTAATGAAACATCAGAAAGTGCATGAATTGTCTCTTTTTTGCCTTTAAAACTTTTTGAGATATTTTTTATTTGTAGCAGAATATCGGACATTAAAATCTCCTAAAAACTATAAACTTTTATAAAACGGACTTTGGAACTTGATAGACTCTATAGTTAGGAAACTCGCATGTCATAACCCCTTAAACGTAAATCATCTAAACATTAGATAGAATAAGGTGTTTTTAGGGGGCTGTCAATCAACCTAATGGTTTCCATTACCATTGTTTTTAGACCCATTGCCGCTACCAGAAACTTTTTTGTTAATTGATTCTAAAAACTCTTCATTGGTTTTATTTTTCTTCATCTTATCGATCAAAAACTCCATACCTTCAATAGTGTTCATAGTAGATAGGAATTTTTGTAAAACCCAAAGATGTTTCAATTCAGCTTCTTCATGTAATAAGTCATCACGACGTGTTCCAGAAATAAGAAGATCAAATGCTGGATAAATACGACGGTTAGAAAGCTTACGGCTCATATGGAGTTCCATGTTACCCGTACCTTTAAACTCTTCGTAGATAACTTCATCCATACGTGAACCAGTTTCAATTAAAGCTGTTCCAATAATAGTAAGCGATCCGCCCTCTTCTACTTTTCTTGCCGCACCAAAGAATCTTTTAGGTCGCTGCAATGCGTTCGCGTCAATACCACCGGTCAAGACCTTACCGGAAGCAGGCGCTGTAGTATTATACGCTCGAGCAAGTCGAGTAATCGAATCAAGTAAAACAACAACATCTTTTCCTGACTCAACAAGTCGTTTCGCTTTTTCAATAACGATTTCAGCAACTTGAACATGACGCTGTGCTGATTCATCAAACGTTGAGCTCATGACTTCTGCATGTGGACCCTTAATATCACGTCTTAATTCTGCAACTTCTTCAGGACGCTCATCAACCAACAATACCATCAAGTAAATCTCAGGATGGTTGGCTACCAATGATTGTGCGATTTCTTTTAAAAGAACTGTTTTACCAGCCTTTGGAGGAGCAACAATCAAGCCACGCTGCCCTTTACCAATAGGAGTAAAGATATCCATAATCCTACCGGCAACATGGTCAGGGGATGTTTCTAAAGTAAATTTTTCATACGGGTGCGTTGGGGACAATCTATCAAAATGCAATCGCTCATTGCTTGCCATAGGATCGCCACCATTTACAGAGGAAACCTTTAACAGAGCAAAGTACTTTTCACCTTCTTTTGGTTTGCGAATAACACCAGCAAGCGAATCACCGGTACGTAAATTAAATCGACGAATCTGGGATGGTGATACATAAACATCATCCGGACCAGCGACATAGTCATAAGTTTGTGAACGTAAGAACCCAAACCCATCAGGAAGTTTCTCTAAAACACCCTCGACTTCAATCTCCATTTCAGGATTTTTTTGTATAAATTTAATTTTTTCGATCAAATCTTCTTTTTTGAGTAAACCAGTTCCAATCACCCCAAAACGCCGTCCATATTGACATAAGTCCTGATAGGTCATTTCTTCTAAGTTGCGCGGTGCTGTTTCTTTAGCAGGACGCGTATCACGATATTTTTGATTATTAGCTCGTCTTTGAGGTTGACCCTGTGTAGAACCTCTTTGAGCTGGAGCAGCTTTTACAGGAGCAGTTGAAGCCGGCTTAGGCCTTACCTGCTTATGCTTTACTTCTCTTTTTGGTCTCGGCTCTTGAGTCGGTGCCTTAGGTTTTTTTTCTTTAACCTCTTGAGGTTTAACCGGTTCTTTCAGAGTAAGTTCTTTTGTGGTTTCACTAAGAATTTTCTTATTTTCTTTCATGTAATTCTCCAATCTATAGCAATAGTTAGTATTGCTACTATTCCATTACAAAAATTAATAATAATTTATAAAATTTATTAGTTTTTTATCTAATTTCAACGCTCAAACACAACAAATACAATTGTTTTTCTTGAGTGCTTGAACTGAACTCTTCAACAATGAGCCCAACAGAAAGAACTAAAAACGTGGCGTACAATACTTTTAAACAAACTTATTAATTTATGCTTCTTTATTTTTATAAAACATAAGCATAATAGGGCTTGCAATACAAATGGAAGAATAGGTCCCAAAAATGATCCCCAATAACAACGCAATTGAAAGACCTCGAAGCGCCTCTCCGCCCAGAACTATCAACGAAATAACTACTAATGCTGTAGATACACTGGTTAAAATCGTTCTTTTTAAAGTTTGATTGATACTTAAGTTAACCACATCAGCTATTGGCATCGAACCTGATGTACGTAAATTTTCCCGTATTCGTGCAAAAATAACAATCGTATCGTTGATCGAATAACCGAGAGTCATCAATACCGCCCCTACAACGTCAACCGAAATTTCTCGATTGAACAAGAGGAAGAACGCACCAATAACAAACGCATCATGAGCTAATGCTACAACCGCACCAATCGAATAGGCAAACCTAAATCGTAGAGCAATATAAATAAGCATTAAGAGTAGCGCTAGTAAAATCGCCCAGATGGACTTTTGTGCCAAATCAGCACCAACACCTTCACCAACACTGTCTACCTTAAGTATTTCAACATTCTGTTGTCCAAGACCCCGTTCTAATTGCGATCGAATAGAACCTCCAAGTCCCTGAAGATCACTAGAGAAGTCTCGAACTCTTACTGTGTAATCATGCGAAGAAAATTCTCGCACTACTACACCATCCCATTTTTCTTTTTGCAAAACATCTTTAATTGCCTGAAGCTTCACCGGCTTGTCAAACCTGAAGATAATCTCTGTGCCCCCAGTAAAATCAACACTATAGTTGAAACCACCTCGGTAAAAAAATGCACAAACAAAGACTACTATTACAGTTAAGTAAAAACCATAACTCAAACCACGATACCTGAGAACGTCAAACATACCTCTCTCCACGCTGTACCTCATTTAATAAAAAATGTTCCGAAAAATTTAATAGATTTTCATCTTAGATTTACACCAAGCTTGAACACCTGGCAAGCTCTTTTTACTCTTCAGTAGCTAAAACTGAAACGTATTTACGCCCTTTAGGGCCATAATGAAATTTAATTTTACCTGAAGTTTTAACATAGAGGGTATCATCCTTGCCCCTGCCAACACCTTGGCCGGCATGTATGCGTGTTCCTCGTTGACGAACAATAATTTCTCCGCCACCAACTTGATGACCGTCAAATATTTTCACACCTAGTCGCTTACTTTGACTCTCACGACCGTTGGTAGTCGACCCACCAGATCTACTAGTTGACATACCGTATATCCTCTAATTATATTTTTTGTTTTTGTCAGACTTGAAACAAGGAATTTAAGATCCTATTTAGATACCAGTATGCTAGATTGATTATTTTTGTCAAATAAACCTCTGGTTTTCAGGCCTAAACTAGGCCCCCGCAAGCTGTTCTTGCTCTGAAATCCATTGTGCCTCTAGGTTGTCGATTAGGTCTTCTAACTCTTTGTATCGACGCTTTTTCTCAACACTAAAGGCATTAGCAGAATCTGCAAACTCAACTTCAAGCTGTTTCTTCTCTTTTTCCGCCTTTTTAAGCTCTTTTTCAATGTTTCGTAATCCAGCCCGAACTTTTTTACGATCAATTGCCGCTGGTTTTGGCTTGTTGAGCTCTTTTTCAACCTGTGCCTGCTGCAACAAGTCCTGCTCTATCTTCTCCGAAAGGAAGTATACGTACTCCTCATAATTACCAGAATACCGCTTAACGTAGCCATTTTTCACTTCTACAATCTCAGATGCAACCATATTCACAAACGTACGGTCGTGACTAATAAAAAACAATGTTCCATTGAATCGCTGTAATGCATCAGCCAGTGCTTCAACTGTCTCAAAATCTAGGTGGTTGGTCGGCTCATCAAGGAGTAATACCTGATGCTTAGTCAAAAGTATCCCTGCAAGACACAGTCGTGCTCGCTCACCACCACTCAGGGTTTTAACGCGCTTGTTAACATCATCACCTGAAAAAAGGAAACTTCCAGCCATATCCAAGACCTCTTGGTCTCTAATCGAATCAGCAGCTACATTCCTTAGGTAGGTATATACATCAAATTCTGGGTTAATACTTTGGTATACATGCTGAGCATAATAACCAATACTCAATTGATGTCCCCACTGAAATTCGCCGGCCTTAACCTGTAGATCATTGGCCAGGGTACGTAAAAACGTGGTCTTTCCTTGCCCGTTATCACCCAGGATAGCTACATGAGCGCCACTGGGAATAAAGAAGGATATTTTTCTAGCAATAACCTTGTCCGGATATCCAACCGCAAGATCTTTACACTCAAGCGCTGAGCCACGCTGTTTTTGAATCTCTGGAAGCCTGATATTAACTGATCTTTCAGACTTAACCACTTCAAGACTTTCAAGCCTCTTGATCTGCTTGACCTTAGATTGCGCCTGGCGCGCCTTAGAGGTCTTTGCACTAAACCTATCAATAAACTGCTGTAACTGCTTTTGCTTAGCCATAACATTTTTATTGTGGCTATCCACGTGTCGCTGTTTTTCGTCCTTGTATTCCATATACGCATCGATCGGTCCTGGAAAGAAGCTCAGCTTGTTCTGAACCACATCAAGCGTCTGATCACAAGTCTTTTTCAAAAACTCACGATCGTGAGAAACAATGATAAAACCACCTTTATAGTCGGTTTTTAAAAAATTTTCAATTAATATGAGCGTTGTAAGATCTAAATAGTTGGTCGGCTCATCAAGAATAAGAAAGTTGGGCTCTCGCAACAACATAGCCGCAAACTTGATCCGCGTCTGATATCCCCCAGACAGCTCTCCAATCTGCATTTTAAGCTGTTCATCAGTAATTTGAAACTGATGAGCAACCTTACAGCACTTCCATTCTGGCTGCTCGGTATACCGCATAAGAAACTGAACCACTACCTCGTCATGCTCAAATGGATCATGCTGCTCTAAATAACTCAGACGAAGGTCACTACTTTTGAGAATAGTACCACAGTCAGGCTCTTCCTGATCAATGATCATCCTACATAATGTAGACTTTCCTGCCCCATTACGCCCCACAAGGCCAATTTTTTGCCCTTCAAGAATGTGTAATGATGCATTATCGAAAATAGTTTGTGATTGATACTTCTTGCTCAGATTATCAATTTGAATGATTGTTTTCATATTATTAAGGATAAATTATGAGACCAAAACCGTCAAATGGCTTCAATTCAACAAAACCCGCCTATTTAATCTCAAAATTTAACACTTTTGTCGGTTTTATGCGTTTTACCAACCCAAAGCACAAACCATGCCTGTAGCCCCTCCTAGGCCACACATTGATACCAAATCAATAACCAACTTACCCCTCCCACACCATAGGATTGACATATATGGCAAACAAAGCCTTTATTTCCTATTTGGAATTATGCAATACTAGTACTAAGATTGATGATTATGTAACAAAAAGGAAAATGGTTATGAAAAAGTTTATTGTATTAAGTTTGATAGTTGGGTTAGGAATAGCCCATACTGGTCTGAATGCTAACTTCTTGGACGATATGAGACGGTTCCACAGAGAACTCAAGATTTAAGAGATCTTGGACTTGGTGCTGCTAAACTGGGAGCAAGTGCAATAGAGCACACCCCAGAGGCATTAGATAAAGTAGCCCAGGGAGCTCAGTTGTTGGATGAAAGCTCTCAAAAGCTATATTCACAAGCAGGAAGACTTGAAAGAAAACTTGAACGAGAAAAATCATCATTTTCTTCATCGCAAGCATCCCAGCTCGAGATACAGAACAACCAATGGGAACCAGATAAAGCATATAGGGCAGCACAATCAATCACAAGAAAACACCATGAAGCTCTTGGAGCTATAGAACGTACAAAAGATGCGTGCCTGAATAAACTTCTTAAAACAAACTTCAATAAGAGCATCAGTGTGAAGTTTCAGTATGCCTATAAGCCTCAATTTTCAGCCAGCGGCAAAAAGCCTTGGACCGAGTTAAGTGATGATGCAGCTTGGGTACATATTCACGCCAAACTAATAAAAGAACAAGGTAAAAGACAAAAAAGTAGTGTTAAAAGGAAAATAGCACTTATACAGTCCATCCTAAGCGACAAAGCTGCGTGTATAAAAACGAGCGAAGCTGATACTGCACACGAAAACATTGTGTTTGATGAGGAAATGAAAAACCTTAAAAAGCGAACACTGCGGCTTGAAAGAAAAAAAGCAACACTGCTAGGGCAATAAGCTTACAACTGAATATCATACTTACGTTGCCATTCGCCTAACGAAATAGGAAAGTGTGGCAGCGTAAGTTTTAATAAAGCACGAGCATAAACTTGAATCTCCCACTGAGCGTTCTTAGGAATGCGTAATTTCATAAAATGCATTAAACTATGCAAATTGGTCGTAAAAATAAACTCGGTATACGTACACACCGGCAAACAACCTCGAGCTTGCTCACGTGCAACACCTGCCTCAAGTAGCTTTTCATATGCTTCAACAGCACTTTCAATATTCTTTTTATACGCTGCGGTTAACTCTTGATTATCAAAGCCACCAACTGATGCTTGTTTATCAACAGTATCTTGAATACGCCAATTGCTTGGAGTATAGAACTCTAAAGGCGCTTTAACATACCGGTAGCTGATTTCATTATAAGAGTTCATTCTGTGGCGCATCCACTGCCGAACAACATACATCGGTGCCTTAATTCTAAACGATACTTGGTTATGCTCAAAAGGACTGGTATGATCATGCTCCATAAGAAACTTAATCAGTTTAGTGTCACGCTCGTCAAGCTCAGTCGAAACCTTACCCAAGGAAACACGTGCTGCGTTTACGACATCCAAATCACTTCCAGAAACTCGCACAAGTTCAACAGAACTAATACTGTCACCTAATGGATCAATCGCTTTCTCAAATTTAAAACCAGACCGATCTTTTAATTCTTCTTTTTGAAAATCCATAACGTTTATACCTTTTTTAATTGCAAGCCTATCTTGTTGTCAGTGTAAACAAAGTTCCCAAAAAATAAAACTCTCTTTTTTATTTCTTATAGGCCTCTTTTGCCATGTTTAAGAAATTCACTAAGTATGGTGTTGCTTCATTATACGGAACCTTTATTTCTGCATGGAACTGTTCACCAATATGAAGCTTTTTAGTTGAACGCATCGCTTGATTATAGGATGACTCAGCCAGCAATTCAAAATCGTCCGGCATGATCGCAACAGCCCAGCCATGAACTTCGATTGCAGTAAACGGGTTCGGAATATCTTTAAAAAGAGGGCTCTCTTTTACAATATTAACATACGGTTTTATATTTCTAAGCGGCTTGAGCATTGTAATGTCATCCCAACCCATACTCCGGATAAATGTATATCCAGACGCACATGCGATCATTTGATGGCCACAACAGATTCCACACAACGGAATATCGCTATGACGAATTAATTCAAATTCACCATTATACTCAAACATTGCAAGGTTTGGATAATTCGCATTGTTACCACTTAGTACTATAGCCACTGGCTTTCTTGATAACTTGTTTACCATGTCGAGTGATACTTCATAATGCGGAACTACAACAGCATCTAATCCAATATTGAGCCCCTGTATGAATTTTTGTAGCTCGGTAAACGTATAACCATTCTCTTGGTTACCAACCACCAATACATAATCTCGGTTTGGCAACTCTGGAAGTGGTGGCATACCGGGACTATAGAAAGTAACAGCATTTATCTGAGCCGCATACCCTTCCCAACGATTGATCATCAATCGTAAGTATTGTGTTTTTACTGGAGGGAAATTGAGAATATTTCTAAACGTGTCGTTATTGTTAATACGAGTATCAGGAATATCTTTCCAGTTTTTTTTATCTTCACTCATTTGCCATACAAAATCGACTAAGCGATTATCTTTCGATGCCGGGTTGGATAACATCCAAATACGAGTAAGCGTTGTTGGTTTATCAAAACCAAACTCTACCCACTGTGTAGATGATCCGGGAGGTGTGGATTGCCAAAATGATAATTGCCCTGGGTCATCAAGATCAATATTGTTCTTTTCATTAAAACCACTAGAAACTGAAACATCTTTTACAGGAACCCGAACAAGGTTCATAAAATGTTTATCTGATTCAGTATCAACATAAAAGCGCGTCTGTCCCCAGCCACTAGAGTTGCCTGCCTCGTCTGTCGCCTTAGCGCGCCAGTAATAACGAACCCCGTCTTTAAGTTCATTACCTTCTTGAACTCGATATCCAGTCACATAGGCCGTCTCTTCTGGAATATTTGTATACGCTATCAAATCTTTAGAGTTAAACTGGTCAGAAGTGTCCAGCTGCATAGAGTACGTACGCTTTCCTATACCACCCTTAGAGTTAAAAACCGACAACAACGGCCGATGATTGGTAACAATAACATCAAAACTTGGGTTGTTACCCATCCCCGGAGACGTTATAGCCTCAACACCACTGTTTTCTTTTTTTCTACAACCTGAGGCCACCAATAAGATACTAATAACTAAAATTTTATAATTTTTCACAGTACTCCTTTATCTTTTCTCCACACTATCTTAGTCGGTTTTATAAATGCAACCTTTAACAGCTGGTACCAAAGATATGCTGAAAAAGTTTTATGGTTTTCTTGGTTTTTCTTAATATTAGTGCAATATTTTCTTGAAAAGAATTAATACGTTTTTTTTAAATTGGAAAAATCATGATATTTTCAGGTAAAGAAATCAAACGACGTCTCAATAGCGACATAATCATCATGCCATACAGCGAAAAACAGCTTAACCCCAACAGTTATAATCTACGACTGCACAACGAGCTCCTCACATATAATGACCATGTTTTGGATATGAAAAAACAAAACTTAGCCACCCCCTTGATTATACCCCCAGAAGGCCTTGAGCTTGAGGCTAACAAGCTGTATCTAGGGCGAACAGTAGAATTTACCGCAACCTATAACTGTGTCCCTATGCTCGAAGGTCGTTCGTCTATTGGACGTCTTGGACTCTTTGTACACATAACAGCGGGGTTTGGAGATGTAGGGTTCAAAGGTTTTTGGACTTTAGAAATATTTTGTGTGCAACCAGTACGTGTTTATCCTGATGTCGAAATTGCACAAATATTTTATCACAGCATCGAGGGCGACTTCTCTGAATATGAAAGTAATAAATACCAAAACAACGCTGGGGTTCAACCAAGCATGCTGTATAAGGATTTTGAAAAATAATTAAAAAAAGGTTTTAAGTGAAGCTTAAATATACTGTTTTATGGTGTCCAATTTTTATTTCAATGTTGATGTTGGGCGTAGATTTAAACACTAAAAAGGCAATCGTGATTGGTGCTTCACATGGTATCGGCAAAGAAGTGGCTACAATATTGGTAGATAAGGGATATCATGTTGGGCTCGTAAGTCGAAACACCAAAGCATTGGCGCGCTTACAAAAAAACCTTGGTGGTCAAACCATAACCAAAAAAATTGATATAACTAAGCCGGGCGCTCAAAAAAGCCTTGACGATCTTATCTACCAAATGAATGGTGTTGATGTTGTAGTTATTAGCGCTGGAATCTGGCCTGAAGATGGTGTTTCGATTTCTTGGGAGGATGAACGAAACACAATCGCTACCAATGTTTCAGGCTTTGTTGCCATGGCCAACATTGCTCTCAATCATTTCATTCAACAGGGTTCCGGACACCTTGTGGGAGTTTCTTCTGTTGATGCTGTTCGTGGTTCAGCTACCGCTCCAGCCTACTGTGCTTCCAAAGCATTTGTGTCTACCTATATGGAAGGCATGCGTAATAAGTTTATCCAAAGTAAACTTCCCATCTATGTAACCGATGTACGACCCGGATATGTTAAAACATATGACATACAAGAGTCTGCATACTGGGTGCTTTCTCCTGAGCAAGCTGCTCAAGATATTTATGATGCAATTGTTAAAAAACAGAGAATAATCTATACAACCAAACGGTGGTGGATTATTGCAAAGCTACTTCAAATAACGCCAGATTTTATTTACAATAAAGTGGGTGGTTTTTAAATTTCATACTAAGGAAAAATATGAACAAGTCAGAAGTCATTGAAAAAACACGAGAATTTGTACGCAAAGAAATGGAAGGCGAAGGCTCTGGTCATGACTGGTGGCATATTGATCGTGTTACAAAAACAGCTCTCACTATTGGCAAAGAAGAAAAGGCTGACTTATTTATAGTCGAACTGGGAGCATTGTTGCATGATATTGCAGACCAAAAATTCCATAACGGCGACGAAACTGTTGGCCCTCGAGTAGCAACCCAATGGCTAGAATCTCTCAATACAGAACAGTATGTCATTGATGCGGTGTGCCAAATTATTAAAGACATCTCGTACAAGGGCGCCAACACGGCAACACCAATGAAAACCCTCGAAGGACAGATTGTCCAAGATGCTGATCGTCTCGATGCACTAGGCGCTGTTGGTATCGCTCGCTGTTTTGCATACGGTGGACACAAACAACAACCTATCCACAGCCCTGATATAAACCCTATCAACCATGCTACTTTTGAAGAATATAAAAAAACAAAAACGACCAGCATCAACCATTTTTATGAAAAGTTATTACTACTCAAAGATAGAATCAATACCGAATCAGGTAAGAAAATAGCTCAAGAGCGTGACCTATTTATGCAACAGTTTTTAGATCAATTTTTTGCTGAGTCTGAAGGTCTAAACTAAAAGGTTGTTTTATGAAAACAAAAGACAAGATCTTAGACGGCATTGTTTCGTTTATTTGCATTATATTCCCACTGACCACGATCCCTCAAGTTAAAAAAATTTGGATGGAACAGAACGTAGAGGGAATTTCTTTATTAACGTGGGTTTTATACCTCGTCTTTACTATTCCGCTCATTGCCTATGCCATCAAAAAAAAAGGATATGAAGCTAGCTATAATGTGGGTCATTTGGGCGTTTGTATACATTCTTGTCATCACTGGGACCGTTTTCTATCAATAGCTACTTTGTAACTGCTTGCCAGTCAGTACCGGACTTGATCCCCACCTTAAGAGGAACATCCCAGTCAACAATGTTCTCTAGAACATCTAGCGTTAATTTTTGCACCTCTTCCAATTCTGACTCTGGTACCTCTATTAACAATTCATCATGAATTTGTAATAAGATTTTTGATTGGAGATTCTTGGTTTTTAATTGCTTATGAAGTTCAATCATACTCAATTTCATAATCTCAGCAGCAGTACCCTGTGCAACAGTGTTAATAGCAATCCTTTTGGCCGCCTCGAATAACGACTTATTGTTCTCTGTGATTCCGGGAACATCACGCTTACGACCCCAATAGGTAGTGGTATATCCAAGCTCTTTAGTTTTTTCTACAATGCTCGCCATCCATTGTGCAACACCAGGATATTGCGCAAAATAGCGATCAATATATTCCTTAGCCTGGTGCATTGGAATCCTCAAATCTTTTGATAGTCCAAAAGGCGTCAAACCATATAAAATACTAAAGTTGATACGCTTACCTACGCCACGCTGTTCTGATGTTACCTGATCAACAGATATTTCAAACAACCCTGCCGCCGTTTGAGCGTGAATATCTTTATCTTCCAAGAATGCTTTTTTGAGCACTGGGTCTTGCGACAAGAACGCAAGCACGCGCAATTCAATCTGAGAGTAATCGGCAGAAAGGAAAACATGACCAGGCCGTGCCTTAAACGCTGAACGAATCTGGATACTGGAATCTACTGGAATGTTCTGTAAATTCGGATCCGAACTCGATAAGCGACCGGTTGCTGTACGGGTTTGACTAAAGCTAGTATGTACCCGTTTAGTATTGGGGTTTACATACACTGGCAACGAACTAATATAGGTACTTTGTAACTTAGAAAGCTCTCGATACTTTAACAATAAAGCTGGTACAGGATGTAACTTAGCAAGGTTTTCGAGCACTTCCTGATCGGTAGAATAACCAGTTTTTTTTCTCTTTTGTGGTGGCAACATCAACTGATTAAATAAAATATCTTCTATTTGCTTTGGTGAGTTCAGGTTAACATCATCCGAACCAACAAGGGCTTTAATTTCATTTTCGATTTTTTTTATTTCTTTTTCAACCAGCACACCAATCTCTTGTAACATTTCAACATCAAGAGCAATGCCCTCAGCTTCCATGTCAACAAGAACATCTATGAGTGGGTTTTCAATATCGCCATACAACCCCATCAGCTCATTTTTTTCCAAAAGATCCTTAAAATGATAAAACAATTTTAAAGTTTGATGTGCATCAGAAGCGGCATACTCAGTAGCTAATGCAACCGGAACATAAGAAAAGTCTTTTGCTTTTGATTCGGCTACAACCATGCTATACGTCAGCATTGATTCTTGGAACACGGACTCTGAAAGTTGCTTTAAACCTACACTTTGCCAAGCCTCTACAACCAGACTCGCACCAACCATAGTATCAAAATCTAACCCCTGCATCTTAATGCCACTTTGTGCAAAAACATGCATATCAAATTTAGCATGATGCAAATATTTTTTTATCTTCGGGTCTTCTAAGATTGGCTTAAGCGCTGTAACAACTTGCTCTAATGAAAGTTGTTTTTGTGTTTCATCCTGATGACCTGTAGGAATATAAAATGATTCTCCTTCAACAGTAGAAATCGAAGTTCCGATCCATTTATCAATAAACGGATTAACTCCAGTAGTTTCAGTATCAGTTGCAAATGCACCAGCCTTTTTAACTTGCTCTACTACAGCATCTAACTCTTGTTGGGTTAATACTACTTTAAAATCATATTTTTTCTTAACAGATAGGTGCTCTTCTGGTAACAACGACAATTGTTTTGGTTGGTTGACTTCAATCGCCTTAACAAGTGTCTTAAAGTTAAGCTCTTCAAAAAATTTTCTCGCACTTTTCCACTCATCCTTATCAAACTTTAACTCCGATGCTAGAGTATCTAGCTTGTGATAGCGAAGCTTGAATAACCGCTCGCTTAAAAATGCATTGTCTTTATTGTTTTCTAGGGCTGTTTTAATACGTGGCTTTGCTATTTGATCAAGGTTGGCATACATTTGTTCTAAGCTATCAAACTGTTGAACAAGCTCAGTCGCTCCGACCTTACCAATCCCACGAACACCCGGAATATTATCAGAAGCGTCACCTAGTAGTGCATGATAGAAAGCAAGCTTTTCAATAGGAAACCCCTTACTTTCTTCAAACTCAGCAACATCGACTATTTTATTTTTAAATGGATCAAAAACACGCACCTTATCATCAATCATTTGATAAAGGTCTTTATCAGAACTAATAACAATAACATCATGCTGGGCAGAAAAATCTTTTGCTAAAGAATAAATAATATCATCGGCTTCAATGCCGGCCATGGCCATCTGCTTTAGGTGAATTAAGTCAGCAAACTCGTTTATCAATATTTTTTGTTCAAATAAGTCACTCGGAGGCGCCTGGCGCGTTGCCTTGTATGCCTCAAACTCTTCGTGGCGTTCAGTCTTACCCTTACTATCCCATACTAGTACTAACTGCTGAGGATCAAAACTATCTATAACTTTTTTAATCATTCGTACAAAACCATAAACAGCCTGTACTGGCTTTCCATCACGAGCATGCAAAGGTTTAAGTGCATAATACGCACGGTATAAAAATGATGATCCATCAATCAGGTATAGGGTTTTGTCTATTTTTTGTTGTGACACAAAGGACTCCGGTCGTATAAAAACTTGTTTTATACAGTATACCGAAATTCTATGTTTTTTATAGATGATGGCCAAGTCGGCAATCCATACATTAGGTGTTTTGTTTGAGCTTTTTCTAGTGGCACATTATACTCTTTTATCAACCTTGTATTACAATTTTCAATCAAAAAGTTATTTTATGAAAAGAATATTTTTAATTATTTGTCTTGTATGCATCAATATTCAGTCGTCATTCAAGGGAGAGGTTGCAGTGCTAAACACCCTCCTTCTTTTAACCGCAGCGAGAAAGGCAAACTATTCGGTTACAGACTTGTGTGCTCGTGGCGCTCAGGCAAACTGTGTCGACTCCAAAAATAGAACAACACCCTTGCATCTTGCGGCGAGAGCGGTGCAACCAGAAAGAATAAAAGAGTTGCTTGATGCTGGTGCAGACCCCCTGCAAAAAGATTGTGAAGGGTATACAGCCCTCCAGAGGATTCCATCGAGTTTGCCTGCCGCACATGCACTCGCACATATGTATATCAGTGTAGCAACAGAGGAGAGAAAAAAATCCCCTAAAAAAGGTTCATCCTAATAAGGCAATATCTTCAATGATTCGTTTTGAAGTCTCAACAAACATCTAAATTTAAGCTATAATTACTTCTATGTATATAACAGTAAGGCTCCTTAAGGGATTCCCCAAACCATTAACCTATAAGCTTCCTCGGGAACTTGAAAAAAGTAGCCTTGAAGGAACTATTGTCGAAGTTCCCATCCGCACCTATACCTCTTATGCCTTTGTTGAAAAACAATTTCCTTCATTAGCATACAAGCCAGAATTTACTATCAAGACGGCACACTCACTCATGCCATTTCCCAGTGATGCTATGTACTTTGAGTTCACTAAAAAGATAAGTGCCTATCATCAAGTAGACGCTCTGGTGTTAATCAAGCGCATTAGAAATTTTATTGTACAAGATGAACATGACCACATTGCCGCAGGACAACCACAAAAACGTGGCCAGTCTGTAGAGCTCACCAAAGATCAAGAGACTATTGTCAAAGCAATTGAGCCACATATAAAAAACAGTACATTTTTCCCGGCCCTGATGCATGGTGTTACCGGCTCCGGCAAGACCGAAGTGTATAAAAAACTCATCACACAAAATTTTTTACAAAAAAAGACAACAATCCTGTTGTTACCCGAGGTGACACTGGCCCTCCAGTTTGAAAACCTTTTAAAAAGCAGCCTTGAACTTGATATCCCCGTATTTGGGTTTCACTCTGGCACCTCTCCTAAAAACAAGCGCGAATTGTGGCAAGCGCTCTTAAATGAAGAGCCGGTTTTAATACTTGGAGTCCATCTTCCCTCCCTATTGCCAATTGCCAACCTGGGACTCATTATCATTGATGAGGAACACGAAACCGGCTACCAAGAAAAAAAACATCCCAAGCTTAACACCAAAGAGATTTCCCTTATTCGAGCACAACAATACAAGATCCCTATTGTATTAGGATCAGCAACCCCTTCTCTTTCATCGCTGGATAGTGTTAAAAAAAAGGGCTGGAAGTTTTTCCAGCTAACCAAGCGCTATCGTGGTAATTTCCCTGAAATAAAAACCGTGTACTTCGATAATAAAGAAAAACGGCGTAATTTTTGGATATCTCGTGAGCTGGATGAACAGATCACTCAGCGACTTGCCAAGAATGAACAAGTAATCATATTTCTCAATAGGCGCGGATACAGCTTTTTTGTCCAGTGCAAAGCCTGCAGTTTTATTTTTGAATGCAACTCCTGCTCAGTAAGCTTAACCCTACACGCCAACGGTAAACTTTCTTGCCACTATTGTGAATTTTCCCAACAACTTCCTGAGGGGTGCCCCGAATGCACCAAGAAGGAATTTATAAAAAAAGGCATTGGAACCCAACAGGTAGTCTCCATCCTAGAAAGACTATTCCCACAATCACGTGTAGCTCGAGCTGATATGGATACAACCGTTAAACGTAAGCTATGGCAACAAACCCTGGCAGACTTTCAAAGTGGTGATATCGATATCCTCGTAGGAACACAAACCATAACCAAGGGCTACCACTTCCCACGCGTAACCCTCGTAGGAATTTTATGGGCAGACCTAAACCTGCATTTTCCTGTATATAATGCCCCAGAAACCACACTACAACAACTTATCCAGGTGGCCGGCCGAGCAGGAAGAGAGTCTCTCAATAGCTCAGTAGTCGTTCAGGCTATGCAAGAACACCCTATCTTTGAGTTTTTAAACGAAATAGATTACATGAAGTTTTATAATCAAGAAATTCAAGCCCGCGACATGCTCAAATACCCCCCATGTGGCAGATTTTGTGAAATAGAGCTGATGCATAACGATAAAAGCACCATTGAAAGGGAGTCTACCCGAGTTGCAGCCCTCCTTCACAAGAAAAACAACAGTGGAGATATGTTTGTCTTAGGGCCAGCACTCCCACCCATCGATAAGATCAAAAACAGCTACAGGCGCAAGATATACATCAAAGGCCCCAACATGCTCTCTATTATCAACCTGTATCAATCTGTCAACCATAAAAACTTCTCATCTAAAATATTTTTCACCCCAAATCCACAGTCATAGCCAGCTACTGTAAGAGTAATTGACGTCTTTTCTAGGCTAAAACCCCTGTAAACGCGTTAATCTGTAAGTATCGTTAGCTATTTTCTTCAAATCAGTTAAACTATTAGTTGTATATTCTACGATTTTGAAATTTTAGATTTGTTGGGGTTGAAAGCAATATCGTTGCTTAATCCTCGCTCATGTATAGAATCGTATCCCGTTCAACAGTTTTAAAAGAGAAAGATTCATCACTTAGAAAAATTTTAGTTTTAGTTGTATGTTTTATTAATTTTAGTATTTAAGAAGTATAAATAAATGAATATTTACGTTGGAAATTTACCTTACTCAATGACAGAAGAAATTTTAGAAGAGCTATTTAAAGCGTACGGTGAAGTTGCTGCTGTTAGAATCATCAAAGACAAATTCACTGGAAACTCTAAAGGTTTTGCATTCGTAGAAATGGGTTCAGAAGACTCAGCTACAGAAGCAATCAATGGCCTTAATGGTAAGGAAGTTGAAGGTCGCACACTTAGAATCAACAAAGCGTTGCCTCCTCAACAAAAAAATGACCGTGGCGGAGACCGTGGTGATCGTCGTGGCGGCGGTGACCGTGGTGGTAATGGCGGTGGTGGACGTTGGGGCTTCTAGTCTTAACAACTACTATTAGCTTCTGCTAATTAAGTTATAAAAAGCCCGCTTGGTTTTCCAAGCGGGCTTTTTTATTTTGTCTTTTTAGGTTAGAAACTATTTAGTTTTCTTAATCAATTTTTTAAAATCTGATCTTACTTGTTTAAATAAAGCATCTTGTCTTGCACTAGTTCTTTAGCTCTATCTACTTCTCGAGAGTACTCCAAAGTCTCATCATTTCTAACAGTAAAACACCTCTTATAAGTCGTCCTATTACCCTTTTCCGCTCTAATCCACCCTATCTATTCTAATCAAAAGGCAGTACTATAAGATCAAAACTGGCTTAAAACCATCGATAAAAGGCCTCTCATTATGAAAAAAACCTTATTAGTGCTCAGTCTTGTACTTTATAGCACTGTATATACAGAAGTGTATCGCATATATATCACCAATAACACTCAAGAGGTCATTCCACATGTTCGAATTAAAGTACAAAAGAAAGGTTGGAATAAAACCTACCAACGTTCAGAGCACTGTTATGGGTCGGTTCATATCGATGAGCTTAAGTCTGGCCACACCCAGTCTGTAGTCCTTGAAAACGCAACAAAACGACTCCGAAGCTTTGTACATCGGGATCCCAAATACCCATTTCGTGACCACTGGGTTAGGGGTGGCAGAAAGGAAAACGAGTGGTACCCATTAGGGATGCACCTAGAAAATGCTCAAATTGTACCACTCGGCATTATCGTTGATACAGCAAGTGGTTGCCCTGGTGGCTGTAGGGTCACGCGTAAAGGGAAATGTGCAGAACGGCATGATAATGCCGAATATCACATAGGGGCCGATCCCACCGCAAATAGTTATAGCTTGGCTAGAAAAGACGGTCGAGTCGTAGTAAAAGCAGCAAAATAGTTTCAATTATAGGAGTCCCATTATGAACAAAGCAATTCTAATTATATGTTTTTTATTGCACACGACTGTCCATGCAGAAGATCATCGCGTATATATCACCAATAACACTCAAGAAGTCATTCCACATGTTCGAATTAAAGTAACCATGAAAGGTTGGCAAAAGTATGATATTCCCGAACTATTCTTAAAAGCTGGTGCCCCTAAAACAGAAAACGTTGCTACACTCCGGAGCGGGTCGGTACATATTTTCGACCTTTATCCTGCAGGCACTCAGGTTGCAATACTTGAAAAAGCAAAACACCGACATCGTAGCTCTATACTCCCGGACCCTAAGTGTCCACATTTTTACCCGACTGGTGGAAAAAAACTAGATAGCTGGTCCCCCCTAGGAGCTTACCTACAAGATACTGTTGTAACCCAATTATGTCGCATCATTGTGGACACCGAAACTAGATGCTCTGATGGTTGCAACCTAACAAGAAAAGGAAAGTGTGCTGAATGTCATGACAATGCAGATTTTAGTATATGGGCCGCCCCTACCAAAGAAAACAACCAATATGAGGTGATTAAAGAGAATGGTAAAGTTGTGGTCAAAGCTCTCAAATAACCCTCTACTACTCATCTAACTTCATAAATAAGTATGCCTCTGTAAAAGAATATACCTTGTTGCGCAAAACCCTTGACTCTTGTTTCAAAATGAATTATTATTGGTTTAATAGTGGATAATTATTCATATTTTAAACATAGGGAAAATATGAAGAAAAGTTTTAAAATTAATACGCGACACGATGCTTTGAAAGCACTTATTGAGCAACATCCAGTTGAAAACCAGCTCGAGTTGGTCAAATTGCTCAAGCAGGAGTATAATATAGAGGCAAACCAGGCTATAATTTCACGTGATCTGCATGAACTAGGGATTACTAAAAAGTTACAGAACGGCAAGCTCGTATATCAAAACAGCAGCATTGATGTCTCACAGGAAATATTAAACCTGGGTATAACTGACATTGTTTATAACGAAGCCATGATTATTGTTAAAACGTTGCCCGGATTGGCTGATTATGTTGGTGATTATCTGGATGGACAAGAAAATAGCGGAATTTTAGCTACGCTTGCAGGAGAGAATGTAGTTTTCATTACTCCTTGGTCAGTTCAAAACATTGAACACGCGTTTCAACAAGTTTGCTCGATACTAGGCCATAAGCCTGTATCAAGCATGAAGAAAGAATTATAACATGAAAACGTCTCATTATGTCTCATTATTTATTTTTATAATCGCCGGCATAGGACTATGGAATTATCCTGATAGTCAGCAGCAACGTGCGCCTAAAAACATTCTGCGCGTAGGAACTAATGCTGAATATCCGCCATTTTCATTAAAAAAAGATGGAAAGATTGTTGGTTTTGATATTGATATTGTTAAAGACATTGCCAAACGAATGGGAAAAACGGTTGTTTTTGCCAACATGGACTTTGACATGCTTATACCACAACTTCAGTTCGGTGCTATCGATATTGTTGCAGCCGGTATTTCAGAAACGCCCGAGCGAGCCAATCAGGTATCATTTACAACACCACACCTGTGCAATGATCCTTTCTTGATTGTAACTCTAGCCAACAAGCCACCTGTGACAAGCATTGGTCAATTAATAGGTAAAAAAATAATTGTTAACCAAGGATTTACTGCTGAATTATATATGCAACAAATACCTGGCCCGATCTTACAGGCACTGCCAACCGTAGCGGACGCTTTTGTTGCACTCGAGCAAGGTAAAGGCTATGCATTTGTAACAGCGGCATCAGCGGTTACCCCCTATTTTAAAAAGTATGGTAAAGATAAATTCCGAGTCTCGCGTATCCCAGGATCTGGAGAAAGCTATAACCTTGCGATATCTCGTAAAAACCCAACACTCTTGAAAAAAGTTCAGGAAACCCTCAATTCCATGAAAAAAGATGGAACTTTAACCAAGTTACAAAATAAGTGGGAATTATAATGATTAATTTAACGATTATTAAAGAAGCATTACCGTACTTACTACATGGTACAATTGTAACCATAAAGATCGCCTATTTTTCTTGTATTATTGGCATTGTAATGGGTACCATCTTAGCGCTCTTTCAAACCAGCAAGGTTGCTATATTGGAATGGCCGGTAAAAATATTTGTCACAATTGTACGTGGTACCCCAATGATTATTCAAATATTTTTCATGTATTTTATACTACTTAATCTCTTGTCTCCTCAACTCCCGGCTATCTATGCGGCAATCATCGCTATTGGTTTAAATAGCTCTGCATATGTAAGCCAAATTATCCGTGCAGGTATTAACTCTGTGAGTACAGGTCAACAAGAGGCTGCCCAAGTGATGGGGTTAACCCGATTTCAGACTATCCGATTTATTATTCTTCCTCAGGCGCTACAAATGACGCTTCCAGCTCTTGGAAATGAATTTGCAACACTTATTAAGGATTCAAGTTTAGCTATGTTTATTGGCGTTTCAGAGTTGTTTAAAGAGGGTCGAGATGTTATAATCATCACTTACGATCAAGTATCAGTGTATATAGCAATTGGCATCATTTATTTAATTCTTACTTCAATTGCGTCTATGTGTGTCAACTTTACAGAAAGAAGGATGAGCTGCCATGTTAAAGATTAAAAATGCATACAAAGCGTTTGGAGATAAAGTTGTTTTAGATGATGTGTCTCTTACGCTACCTGCTGGACAAGTTGCTATTTTGATAGGACACTCCGGTGTTGGGAAGTCAACCCTCTTGCGAGTGTTAAACAACCTAGAGCCTTTAGATTTAGGCACTGTATCACTTAATAATAAAGAGCTTGATCTGTCCGAAATAAATAGTGACCACGGTATTGGAATGGTTTTTCAACAGTTCAATCTGTTTGACCATATGACTGTATTAGAAAACATTAGTTTTCCTTTAGAAAAAACAACAAAAACATCTAAGGCTGGTGCTCAAAAATCCGCTCTTAATTTGCTAGACAAGTACGGCCTCAAGGATAAAGCATATTGTTACCCGTCATCATTGTCGGGTGGACAAAAACAACGGTTGGCAATTGCTCGTACAATCGCTCTAAAGCCTAAAGTTATTTGTATGGATGAACCAACATCGGCGCTTGATCCCTACTTAACAAACTTTGTTGCAGACAGCATAGAAGGCCTTGCTAAGGAAGGATACTCCGTGTTGGTAGCCTCTCATGACACTGCACTTATTGAGCGATTAGACAAAGCAACAATTCATTTAATGGACGCTGGAAAAATTATTGAATCAGCTACATCAAACGAATTATATAAAGAAGCTAATGAATTTCCACTCTTAAAAAAGTTTATCTGTGGTCAATAATTCTTAGTTATTTTGCAACACAAACTTTGACGTAAATTAAAAAAAATGAGAAAATTCCCTTAGAGTATACATTATAAAACCCTAAGGGAGATTTTCTATGAAACCAACCATTCCACAACTGTTTTTTTCCACACTACTCTTAACATCAATGTATGTTCAATCTAAGAAAAATACTCCAGAATTTTCTGAACTGGTTTTCACACCAATCAATTCACAACAAATAAGAACTGTAACCATTCCTAAGTCTAAACTTCAGAATGCCCTTGATGGCGGTGCAGCGTTTGACGGTTCTTCAATCGGTGGATACGGTACTATCACGGATAGTGACAAGCTCTTAAAGGTCGATTCTAATGCTCACTACTCTCTTTATAATGAAGAAAGTGACACAGCTACCGGATTATATTTTTGTGATGTCTACGCCGATGAAAAAACTCCATACCTAGGTGATCCACGCACGTTATGTAAACATGCAATGCAGGTGCTTCAAGAAAAAACTGGTTATCAAATTTCTGTTGGCACCGAACTAGAATTTTATTTGATAGACAAAGAGGCCTGGGAACAAGGCGAAATAACACCTATCAACCAATCACGCTATTTTGATTTAGAGCCAGACCAGGAAATTACTACGTTTAAACTTGAAGCCATGAAAGCTCTAGTTGAAAGTGGTGTTGATGTAGAAAAATGGCATAGCGAAGTCGGACCCGCACAGTATGAAATTAGTATTCAATATACCGATCCAATTTCACTTGGAGATCAATTAATACTCGCTAAACACATTATTGCGCTACACGCAGATAGAGCTGGCATGAAAGCTATTTTCACACCTAAGCCTATTGCTACAGAAAATGGCAGCGGTCTTCATATCCATTTTAGCTTATGGAATAAAAAAACAAATGCTTTTTACGATGCACAAGTCAACGGCTTATCTCAAACCGCTTACACGTTCTTAGCTGGTATCATGAAGTACATTTCTGATGTAGCACCTTTATTCAACTGCGACGAAAATTCTTTCCAGCGATTAGTTCCAGGGTTTGAAGCTCCTATTTACCTCTGTTATGGAGAAAAAAACCGATCAGCTGCATTTAGAATTCCAGCTACATACGGTAGTGCAAATGCAACACGCTTTGAGTTACGCTGCCCTGATGTATATTGCAACCCATACTTAGCGTTTACCGCCATTATACTCACAGGGCTACAAGGTTTAATCGATAACGAACAAGCCGTTCCTGAAATCAAGAGTAATTTGTACACGATGACCGAAGAAGAAATTGCTAGCCTTAACATTAAGCGCTTACCGCTCTCTCTTAAAGAAGCGTTAGAAAATTTTGAAAACAGTGGGTTTGTAAAACAACACTTACCAGAAGAGTTTGTAACAAACTTTTTACACCTTATGAAATAAAAAACCTTTGACCATCCTGGTCAAAATAGATAGTTCCAATCAAAGAAAGAGGGCGCTTTAAAAGCGTCTTCTTTCTTTTTAACAAAAGGAATGCAGGGTTTTTGGTATTAGCGATTAAAAACTCTCTCTTATCATTCAAGAATTTAAAAAACCATTTCCCATTAGCATGTTGCTTAACAGTGCCATAAAAATTACCAGTAATAGCTTTCAAGTTAAACTTCTGTTGCAGTAGCGCTGTCTCTATTGCTTCTATATTTAACTTTTGTTGTAAGTGCTTCATAGCACCATAGCTTTTGTTGCAATCATTCTCTACCCAATGATACTGCGGCTCCTTAAGCCCTCTTATCCCCTTAAGAGCAACTGCTGCAGCCTTTGCACACACTCGGCATTCTACTCCTGCAATCCAAAGTTTATATAAACATTCTTGTTGCTTTTTTACCGAATGTTTTTTCACTACCGGCTTTTTAGCAGGTTGAACTATTGTTGCTTTTTTTTGTTTTCTCTTTTTTGCCCTTCTTTTACGCACACGCGAGTCGGTACTAAAAGCTATGCAAGAAAGCATTAAAAATAAAACGTATAGTTTGTGTATTTGTTTCATAGTTTTTTCTCCAAAGGCCCCTATGGTACTATATAGTATACACTAGAAAAAAAGTTATCGCTTGACATAGAAAATTTTGCTTGTTAGTATTCTGGCAAGTATATAAAACGTTAAAAACGTCCCTAAAACGAACGATACTTTAAGTATTGTTCACCCCCCTATCCCTTCAGCTGTTCTTAGTTGGAGGGATAATTTTTTGCTCTTACAGTACTAGCTTATTCTACCTCTTGTTCAATAATAGTAGGTGTAACAAAAATAAATCTTTCAGTCGTTTCATTGTAATCAAAATCACTCTTGAATAAAACTTTTCCTATGATTGGCAGCTTACTGAGGTACGGAATATCGTTCGAAGCTGAGTTATTTCTATTTCCTGAAAGTCCACCAATAATTGTCGTCTGACCACTCTTTAAAATAACGTTGTTTTTTGCCTTTATAACGGATATTGTTGGCGGGTTGGTCATAATACCTTGATCATTGGCGCGCGTGTCACCGGAGGTGACCTGAGAGTCTTCTAGGAAGACATCTAGCGTTACACTCTTACCATCTGAACTTGCTGTCGGCTTAACCTCTAGAACAATACCAGTATCTTTAAAGTTAATAGTAGTAATGTTTCGTGTGTTAGCAGTAGTAACATCTTCAATTGCAGTTTGAAGTGGAATACTTTGTCCAATTAACAACTTAGCAGTTTCATTATTACTGGTCAGAACCGATGGTCGTGAAATAATTTTAAGCTTACTGTGTGTTTCCGCGGCATTGAGTACCAAGTTTAAGCGCCGTAAGTTTAAGTCGGGACCACCAAAAACAAATGGTATTTTTATAAAGTCAGCAATTCTACGAATATCAGCCTTATCACTTAATAGTGAGTTAAGTGATGAGAAAAGATTAACTGAAAAATTGTCTGGATTAACGAGTAGGTTAGAATTATTATCTACCGTACTACTGGTCGGTGTTGGATAGTCTGTGGATGTAGCACCAAAGCCCCAGAACCCGGTTCCGCTTCTGCTCTCCATTGTTTGCTGTCGGTTATAAATACCAGACCAATCAATACCAAATGCAAAATCGAAAGATTTTTGTGCTAATACTAAAATCACATCAATACGAATTTGGATAATTGGTTTATCTATCTCAAACAAGAACTTGTAAAGCTCCTGCACTTCTACAGGATGCCCCCGAACAAGAACCTTCTTTTCTTCATCGTCAATATATAAATACTTGTTGGGGTCTTTTTTGGAACCATCATCGCCACTCACGCTCCTCCAAGCATTTTTAACTTTCTTAACAAATTTATCGGTAACCCGCGCATGCTTAATAGGCAACGCCTTGTGTACAAGCTTCCCAGCATTTTCTTCACGCAATATTTGTTGAGCTTCTGAATACAGCATAATGCGCCAAACATCTGCACCCTTTTTGATTACAGCAAGCTTGGGTTTATGGCTATCTGTTATAAGTCGTAACAGCTCTCCAGGAGTCTTGTTTTTGATTTGCAGTGCTCCAACATTACCCGTTACATCTTGATCAATAAGGAAGCTAATTCCAGAAAGTTTTGCAATGGTTTCAAGCGCTTTTTTTATACCCATGGGTGGGGTATTAAGACTAATTTTTTTTGCATTGAGTGCTGGATCCTCAAAAACCATATTCAGGTCTTGTTCCAATAAAGAAGTCGAACTCAAGTCAGAAGAACTGGAAGCATTCATGCCCTGCTGGACTGGTGCTCTTCGAGGTGAACTTTTTGGAACATCCTCTCCGGCCATTCCTTTTTTTGAAGCCTCTAAAAGCCGACCCTTTTTCAGTCTATCTATGACCTCATCTGCCATATCATCAGTCTTTTTTTTAATGTCTACATCTTGAAGATGACTACGCACTAAGTATGGTGAAACATCTACTGGCTTTGGAACAAAAGGGTTATCTCCTGTTGAGGTAAACCCATGAGGGCCAAATTGTTGATCGTGCCCTTGTTCCTGACTTCGAGAGTCAGCTGACATAGATGAAAAACCTTGCTCACTTAAGTTGGTAACTCCCATAGCTCCGGTAGCACCTATAAAAAATACTAAAAAAAATCTCTTCATTACCATCTATTTTTCCATTTTTTGTATTTTATGATTCTTTATCTTTCATTATCTTTTGCTTATCACCATCTTGGTGTTGTAGTTCCACATAGTCCGGAGTTATATTCACAACTTTCCAAACTCCATCAAACTCGTGATCCACGTTAACAATTTGTAGCTCCTTTTTCCACTCAATGAACGCAAACTCTTCACCATCACATTCCGCATTTCCCATGTACTTGCAATAGTTTGCTACTATCGCTCGAGGCGGAGCAAAAGGATCTCTTCTTTTTTTCTTTTTTATATTCCCTGGTGTTGGTTTGTTTTTCTGTGTCTTGACAGCTCCAACGTCCGCACCTTTGCTGTTTATTTCAACAACAAAAAGGGTTAACAACAAAGCGACTAACTGCTTACTGTTCATAAAAACTACCTACTCATCAAACGTATAAGCTTGTACAACACATTCCAGCATCAAAATATCATTTTTCTTCTGAATTACCAATTGTGGAACTTTATTAAAAAACTTATAGTTTTTTATTTTTTCAAGCAAATCAATACAGTCAAAAAAACTACCCGCAGTTACAAACTTTAAGGGCTGTTTTTTGTACCATTTTTTCATTTTAACTTTTTGTGGAGAGCAATACGTAAGGAGCAAATCAGAAGAGCTTACATCTTTTAGAACATTTTTAAATAAATTATTAATAGAGCCGAACTTATTTAAGGCGAGTTTGGAACCAATATCATTAGATAAAGAATCACAACCGTGACGCAACTTATCAACATCATTATGCAATACATAAAACTGTTGTTGCTGCTTTTTTAAGCTTTGCAACATTGCGACAGCACGCTGCTCTTGTAACAGTAAAGGAGAATAATAAAAGGAGTACCATGCTACAACAGCACCCGTGAGAATGATCAAGGTAACTATGTACCTCGTCCATAATGACATATAAGATACATCATTGGGCATTCTTACCATTTCCACTCTTCCTTTTTAATGGTAATCCCGATCTTTTTCCTTTTTAATCAAAAATCAGTCTTTGTCCACTGCATAGGGTCTATAGGTACGTTCTTAAGTCGTTGTTCCCAATGTAAATGTGCACCACTAGCATATCCTGTCTTGCCCATAACACCAACTGGATTTCCTCGTTTAACTTTATCACCAACTGAGATATCCGCAAATGAATCTAGATGACACAGCAATGAAAGCACTCCAAGGCCATGATCAATTACAATAGTGTTACCGGTATGAACATACCGCTCTTTAACAACAATAACACCATCGTGAGGCGCCCAAACCACACAATGTAGTGGTCCGATCACATCGAGAGCACGATGGGCATATCGCCCTTTTTCCTGGGTTATTCTAACAGTACCAAAATCACAAGTCACACGTGACAGCTCTAAAGGAACAAAAAACGGTCCCTTCCAAAGTTTTTTACTTGGAGAGCTACTAGTACACTCTTCTAGGTGCCTATCCAACTGAGTAGTTGGTAACCCAACTTCCCTTTCTTTTTCCATTTTATCCGCGCTGACCGTTAAGGTTTGTCTCTTAAATGGATAACCCATAACCTGGAACTTGTCTTCTAAAATCAATGTATTTCCGACCTTATCAACAACCTCAATACGAACAGGATGCTCGCTCGGTGACTCCTCATAAGGAACAGGAACAAAACTCTCATAAACAGTAGAATGCTCAGACTCTTGATAGCACGGATGAATTCCCGATAATGTTTTTACATTAGCATGGTCAATTTCTTTATTGGCTTGGAACTGCAAGTGTAATGTCCGACCCTGAAAAATTTTATCATCAGCACCAGAGCGAACCATGGCTGCCTGGAGCGGCGTATTATCAATTTCAAAGTTGCATTCATAAACCGCAACATTGCCATTATAACTCTTATCACACGCCTCTAATTTAAGGGCGTGACGTCCATTGGCAATCGCCTTGGTGGGAATAGGCAGCATGTTTTCTTGCCCTTTACTCACCCTAAACTTAGAAATAACAGGCTTTTTGTCTAACCAAACAGAAACATCGCTTGGCTTACTTACACCAACCAAACAACGAAGATCGCCAGCATAGCAGGCCCCTTCTTCTAATCCATTGATAGACAACGCTGGCAACGTTCTATCAAAGAAATAGTTAAACATACTCCAGGAAAACCACCCTAAAACAATAACCCCAACAACAATTAATACTCTACGTAACGTAACCATGCACTCTACTCCAATACCCTTTTTAGCCACTTTTTTCAATGATAATGCTCATTTTCAATATACTTTAGTTTCAGCTTAAGGTAAAACTAAAGACTGTTTAGATTACAAATACTCAATTTTGTTGTATAATGAAAAAAAAAAGATTCTACCTATGATGATTAAAGATAAGATCAAGTCACTCCCTGATTACTCAGGGATTTACATTTTCAAGGATGTATATCAAACGATTATATACATTGGCAAGGCAAAATCGCTTAAAACGCGAGTTAAGTCTTATTTCCAAAAAACAATGGATTTTAAGACGCAGATCCTTTCTGAAGAGATTTATGATGTTGATTATATTCCAACTCAAAATGAAGATGAGGCATTGCTTCTGGAAGCACAGCTGATTAAAAAACATCAGCCGAAGTTCAATATTTTACTTAAGGACGGACAACCCTTTATATACCTCGTAATTACTCAAGGTTCGATACCGGAATTTAAAATAGTTCGAAGTAAAAAGCTTAAGGGCACCTATTTTGGGCCGTTCATTTATAAAACTCAAGCACGACGGGTTCATACTTTTTTAACACAAACGTTTAACACCCGGTTGTGCAACAAAAAAATTGATAATGGATGCCTGCAATACCATATTGGAATCTGTGCTGGGAACTGCATGAAAAGTTTTGACACACAAGAACACTCACTTAGAGTTGAATTGGTAAAAAAAATACTGCAACGAAAATACAAAGAGTTTGAACAAGAGGTGCACGCTCAAATTGAACAATACAATAAAGGCATGCTGTTTGAAAAATCTAAAAAACTTAATGAATATTTAGACAACCTTGAATACATTGTGTCTGTTATCAAGCTTCATTTTTCTACGAAAAAATTTGAACCACAGATCTCCCTTGCTGAAAAAAAGGCAACACAGCGCTTAATGCCCAAACCCGAAATAGCTGCTGAACTCAAGCAGGAATTTGGCCTTAAGCATAAGGCGCACATTATAGACTGCTTTGATATCTCTCATTTCCAAAGCCATTATATCGTAGGATCATGCGTCAGGTTTGTTGATGGCGTACCCGCAAAAAACTATTTCCGTCGCTTTAAGATCAAAACCCTAGACCAACAAAATGATTACGCTGCGCTTGCTGAGATAGTGCAACGCCGGTATAAGCTCAAAGATTTTCCCGACCTTATCGTCATTGATGGCGGCAAAGGACAACTTAATGCTATAAAAACATTGTTTAAGAACGTTGAATGTATTAGCTTAGCAAAAAGAGAGGAAAGAATTTTTTGTGATACTTATCCACAGGGAAAGGTGTTAGATATTCATACAGAGACAGGCAAGCTGTTGATCGCACTGCGTGATTACGCACACCACTTTGCCATTTCGTATCACAGAAAAAGGAGATCTAAAGGAAATTAAAAAAAGAGGTAGTAGTACATGAACAAGGAACAATTTACCGATTCCAGCCAAGAACTCATAAATAATAGTGTTCAAATAGCCACCGAGCTAAGCAACCCATCACTGATCCCCCTTCACACCCTTGCTGCCGGCCTAGAAAATGAGTTTTGCCGTTCTTTTTTTTCAGTATTAAGCCTCCCTGTTGATCAGCTAGAACAATTGATACAATTGGAACTACAAAAACTTCCCACCGCTCAAGGCAGCCGCCTTGTCATGGATTATGCCATGCAGGATTTCTTGGAAAGCTGTAAAAAAAGCGCCGAGCAAATGGGCGATAGCTTTATTAGCCTGGAACAATTTCTATTACAATGGGCACTAACCCCACACCTTCCAAACGAAATCCAACAGTTCTTTACTGATCACAAATTCTCTAAGGAAAAAGTACTTGAACATATGTTCTCTCTTCGTAAAGGTAAAAAAGTAACCGACAAAAAAGCAGAAAAAGAATACGAAGTTCTTAAAAAGTACGCTCAAAATGTCACAGAGCAAGCCAAGCTGGGAAAGCTCGATCCAGTTATAGGCCGACATGAAGAAATTAGACGAGTCATACAAATTTTATCCCGGCGAACCAAGAATAATCCTGTTCTTATTGGAGACCCCGGTGTCGGTAAAACCGCAGTCGTTGAAGGAATAGCACAACGCATTGTTTCTAACGATGTCCCAGAAAGCCTCAAAAACAAACAGTTGTGGTCTCTAGATCTAGGACTATTAATTGCTGGAGCCAAGTTCCAGGGGGAGTTTGAAGAACGTCTCAAGGGGGTTTTAAAAGCTATTGAAGAGTCTCAAGGACAAATAATACTCTTTATTGATGAATTACACATGCTGATTGGTGCAGGACAGAGCGGGTCAGGGGGCATGGATGCATCCAACCTGCTCAAGCCAGCCCTTGCTCGCGGTGAACTACACTGCATTGGTGCAACAACGCCCCAGGAATATAAAAAATATATTGAAAAAGATGCTGCCCTTGAGCGTCGATTCCAAAAAGTTATTGTGGAAGAACCCACAGTCGAAGATACCATATCAATTCTTCGTGGACTCAAAGAACGATATGAGATGCATCATGGAATCAGAATTCAAGATCAAGCGCTAGTAAAAGCCGCAAAGTTAGCTGCTAAACATATTTCTGATCGCTTCTTGCCAGACAAAGCAATCGATTTAGTCGATGAAGCTGCGTCCATGATCAAAATGGCAATAGACTCTAAACCAGAAAACCTAGACAAGCTTGAGCGCAATATCAGCCAGTTGGAAATTGAAAAAGTTGCCCTGAGTAAAGAAAAAGATGCCACCTCAAAAAAACGACTCAAGGATTTAGAAAAAGAACTTTCAGAACTCAAAGAAAAACACCAAAAACTTCTTACAAGCTGGAAGGCCGAAAAAGCACCCCTCGAAAAAATAAAGAAAATCAAAGAAAGCATTGAACAAGCAACCTATGAATATCACCAGGCCGAGCAACAAGGTGACTATGCTGCCGCGTCTGAAATCAAGTATGGCAAGCTGGCCGATCTTGAAAAAAAACTTGAAGCAGAACAAAAAAGCCTCGCTAAGCACAACGGCCAACTTATCAAGGAAGAGGTTGATGAAAGTGATATTGCTGCCGTGCTCGCTCGCTGGACCAAGATTCCAGTAGAAAAACTTCAAGAAAGCGAGACAGAAAAGCTCCTCCAAATGAATAAAATTTTAGAGAAACGCGTCATAGGCCAAAATGAAGCAATAGAAAAAATCACCCACACCATCCAAATGCATCGTACTGGCATGACCGACCCGAATCGCCCAATAGGATCCTTTCTCTTTCTAGGGCCAACAGGCGTGGGGAAGACTGAGGTGGCAAAGACACTGGCTGACTTCCTCTTTAATGATCCTAATCGGATGGTTCGTATCGATATGTCAGAATATATGGAAAAACATGCGGTCGCCCGCCTTATCGGCGCCCCTCCAGGATATGTAGGCTATGAAGAAGGTGGACAACTCACCGAGCAGGTTCGAAGGCACCCTTATAGCGTTATCCTTTTTGATGAAATTGAAAAAGCACACCCTGATGTCTTCAATCTCTTCCTTCAAATCCTTGATGACGGAAGACTCACTGATGGTCAGGGACGCGTAGTTTCTTTCAAAAACACTATTATTATCATGACCTCGAACATTGGATCTCAAATCCTGCTGGATGCCAAAAAAATAACCGAACAGGTTCGAAACGAAATTGATAAAATCCTCCACAAGACCTTTAGACCAGAGTTTCTTAACCGAATCGACAACATTGTCTTCTTCCACCGACTCTCAGAGAAAAACATTGAAGAAATTGCTAAAATACACATCAAAGAACTTGAAAAAAGACTCGCTCAACATAATGGTATTGAATTGAAGGTGTCTCCAGGTGTCTACAAAGAGGTAGCAGAACTAGGATATAGTAGCGAGTTTGGAGCACGGCCACTTAAGCGAGCAGTACAAGAACATATCATAGTCCCTCTGTCACAATTTGTACTCCAACACCCGACGGCTAAAAAAATCCATATCGAGTGGAAAGACAAGAAAGTCGTTATTAAATAGGGCCTGGTGTTCAGCATTACAATATCACGGTAATTATCAAATAGCTCTATGATGAAAGTTGGGACAAGCTTAAAGCACTTATCTATACTTATATTAAAATACACTTTTAACAAATAAAGGGTTTTCATGCTTTTTTACCAACGGACAATTTGTTTCTCATTGCTTATTTGTAGCCTATCAATCTTAAACCTAAAAGCTGTGTGGGAACTGCCAGCTACTACACCTATGCATGAAGCTGCAAAAACAGAAGAAGGCTGCAAGGGAGTTCTCCGCGAACTACTAGAAAACGGACACAGCGTAAACGCTATTGATAGTTCATACCTAACCCCACTACACTGGGCTGTTAAAAAAAACAATAGGCCTGCAGCTTGGGCCTTGATTAGGTACGGAGCCAAGGTAAACGCCACTGATGATACCGGCAAAACCCCATTCGATTATTGTGGTAAATATGATATAGAAGTTGAAAAACTTTTAATTGAGTATGGCGCTAAGAAAAGCGCCGACATGGACTAGCTTAAAATTTTATTCACACTACTGTGTAGTAAAAAATATTTAACAATCTTGGAGGTTTCATGCTTTCATACCATAAAGTCATTTTTTTCTCATTGCTTATTGGCAATCTATCCGCCTTAAATCTAAGCGCTACAGCCGAAAAACATCCGCTAGTAAAAGGTGATCAAATGGCAATTTTCCAGGGTTTAAAGCGTGGGTGCTCAGTTAACGCTCTCGACGGTTTAGGGAAAACCCCAGATGACTATTGCACCGAAACAACCCTAAAAAACTGGTTATTAGAAACCATCACGAGCCAACAACAGCAATAAAGCTGCCACCTAACACACCCTTAGAATAATGCTTGCAAGGTAAACAAAAAGACCTTATTTGCGCATACAACAAGAAAAACCTAAGCAAGCACTTCCAATTAAACCTTTATTTCTGATACTCTTAAAAGAAAATGGGGGTCAAAATGAAGTTAAAGTTATTAGGTATACTGTTTCTAGGATGTTTAGTTTTAAATACTAGTCCGTCAGATAGTGAAGATGAATTTCATGATGCACTTCCGCCAGCCCGAAAACTACAAGTAGCAGGGGGTGGACTGGGAGCTTTCTCACGTATAGACCTATTGGCCCTACAAGAACGACAGCGGGAAAGGTTAGAGCTGGCCAGAGCTCAACAAGAAGCTCGTGCAGCTAGAGCAGCAACTGAAGAGGCTAGGCTTGCCCACGCTACCTATGAGGGACGAGTGGAAGATTTGGTTGCCGAACAAGTAGACGCACAAAGAAGAACCGAACTGGAAGCTGCTGAACGAGAAAGACTAGCAGCAACGGTTGCAGCTAGAGAGCAAGCCCGTGAACAGGAGGCAAGAGCAAAGGCTGAAGAAATAGCTCTTCAGGCCCAGGGTGAACTTGCACGCATAAGGCGAGGCGTTTCTCCTGAACAACAACTATTCAGACATATTATCAACCCTGATATTCACGCCCTCCCGCTTGTTACTATTACCAAAGAAGCCATACTGCTCAATGAATTTAAAATTCCAGAAAAAGAAACAATGTCTCTTTATGTAAAACACATCAATGGAGACACCCTCGTCCAGGACCAAGGTAAAATTATGCTTATTAGTGTACATGGAACCTATGCTCACGCGCGGTCGTTTGGTCTTGATAACAACAGGTTAAACTCCCAACAAATTATCAATTTTGCAAAAGTATTATCTATCGCCCACAACAAGCCAGTCGACTTGTTAATATTCGAGTGGTCTGGAAAGCTATTACAAGAAGATCGAATAAAGGCTGGAGATGTCCTTGCTGGATGGATACAACCAAAATTAGCTCATGAAAATTACTCTGAAATTTGGACCGTCGCTCATAGCCATGGGTGTAATGTTGTTAACAACATGGCAAATACATTAAAAACTTTAGTGCCAGCACGTCCTATAAATGTTGGAGTACAAATAGCATCTCCTAAGCTAGATCAACCTTTGTTCGATCCTGATGCTCCCAGAACAGTTTCTGATCTAACAAAAACATATAACTTTAAAAAACTTTACCATTTTTACTCCACAGGAGACAATATACAGGCTGCAGGATCAATGGAACAAAACCGCTACTTTGGGCTATTCTCACCTACATATTCTGCTGATAGAAAAATCCAAGCACCGCTTTTATACCACGAAAACCGCATCCTTTATAATATAAGAATCCAGGATGGAGATATAGAGCCAGATCATATCCTTATAAAAATACCGGTCATGGCCAACCTGCCAAAGCTCTTATCTATTATCGACTATCAATACCCTGAGTATTTTGATCTTGATGCTGCATTATTTTACAATCCTTTAATCGCGAAATACCCCGAACAACTCAGATGGTTTGTTACTTCTATAGGTAAATACACACAAGCCAATGATGATCAACCGCTCGTTGCTATCAGAAATCGAGAGTCTTTTCATCAAGGGAGTTTGCTGCCTGATAAGATAATCACCAGTCTTAATTTTAGTGATGAGCAAAAAGAACGGTTTAAAAAAGTATACCAACGCGACATTTCTAAAAAAAGAGCTCATAGGCTTGCTCCATTCTTTACCAATGAATTCTATTCTAGCAAGCTAGTTAACCTATAAATCACGACAAAATATTGTATTTTGAGGGGTTGATATTAGAGAAGGTTTAATCTACAGTAGTAGTTGAAAATTAAACCCTTCTCTAAGAAAGAAACTATGTTTAAAAAAGTAAGCCTACTTCTCATTCTTTTCATCCTTGGAAACATTTCTATGGGTACCAAGCCTTCACAAATGTCTATTCCTACAAGCTATACACTAGAAATACCCCTTGACGCTAAGATTATTATCAATGGCGCCTTAGGGTTTGCAGCTACCTACCTATGTGTACTTGGCGGTAAAAGGCTATACACCAAGTTTTACACTCCAAAGCCACAACCAAAGGCTCAGATAGGCATAATCGAAATAAACGACCTGAGTAACGCTCCTCACCACTTGTCGCTCATAGAAAAAGTTCGCTTCGATCAAAACATTAAAGGGGTTATTCTTAAAGTCAATTCTGGCGGTGGCCCAGCAGGTACTTCAGAAACCATCTTTAGAGAGTTGAAAATTCTTCAGCAACATAAGCCTATTATTGTGTATGTAGAAAATGTCTGCTGCTCAGGGGCATACCTAATCGCTTGTACTGGAAAAATAATCACGCCGCAAATGGCCGAGGTTGGCAGTATAGGTGTATTGTGCGCTATAGAAAAAATAAAAGACCCTAAAACAAATAAGCGAGAAAACCTTACCATAGACTTTATCTTTGCTGGTGCTGATAAGGTATTTAAAAATCCATACTCTGCTGAAGCATCACCAGAACAACGTAAAAAAGTCCAAGACCAAGTTGATCTCGACTATGACTTTTTCTGCTCGGCTGTGGCACAAGAGCGCAACCTTTCTTTAACAACAAAAGAAAAGTGGGCTAATGCACAAACCTTTGTAGGCCCGGATGCTCTAGAGCTCGGCCTTATTGATAAAATTGGTGGGTTTAGTGATGCTAAGGATTATGCTCGTGATCTTGTTAAAGAAAAACTGGAAGACAAAAACACTCAAATTAATTTCATTGAGATTAAATAGTTAGTTCGATTCCACTTCGTATATAAACAAGTCAGTGGGCCGCCTAAAGGCGAAAGGTTTATGAGGATCGTCAGGTATCATCATCATATTACCTTTGGTCATAAAAACCCAAATCATATGAGGAAACTCCTTTATCCTCTCAATACGCTGAATCTTATTATCAAGCCATATTGTTTTGGGGATACGGGTGTGCGTTCCAAGCGGTTTTGCATCTTCCGAATTCCATTCTATTTCGGGATTATCTTTCACCCGAAAAGAATTGCCACTTGGTGATGCTGTCCATACTCTTCCATAAGGAAGGCTAGATTGAGGAACACTCGATGGATCCGAAAAAAGATTCCTTTTTGCGAAAAGAATTTTATAAGAATGCAGAGTTGGAACACTCCAAGGACCTTCTCTTCTATCATAAGGTTGTTGTTGTAAAACACGACCTACACACTCTTCTTCAAAAGTAATCGCCATAGGTTGAATGTTTATAGCTAAGAAAAAAATAACAACTAGATGTGACTTCATAAAAGGTTTTTCTTACTTGCTCAAAAATATTTGTTCGCCCTTAACCTCAACCAGCTGGTCGGTCACTAGTTGCGATAAGGCCTTACTTGTTTGCTGGTTATCTCTGTTGACGATACTTAATAATGTATCAAAAGACAAGGCTTGATTATCCAATAGCGCTTGTAAAATCAAACCCCTCACTTGACGATTAGAACCTTCGAACTTTGATTGAACAGTATAGTGCGCACTTTTTTTGTTAGGATTATAGTTCTGCTTAATAAAGACCCCATAATCCATCAAAGCGTAATACCACTTGCGAGGCTCCTTGGTATCTACAGTCTTTTCTACCAAAGCCATGATCTCTTTATCGGTCACCTCAGCACGATCTTTAAAAAAATGGTGTATAAAAACCGCACGAATGTTGGTCTCAATAAATGAATGTGGTGTATTATAAGCAAAAGTAGGAACCGCACAGCTCGTATAAGCACCAATTCCCGGCATCGTTTTTAACACGATCGGATCTTTGGGTAATACCCCACTATGTTCCTGCATTACAATCTTGGCACACGACTGTAAGCCTAGCGCTCGTCGATTATAACCAAGCCCCTTCCATAACAGTAAAACTTCTGAAAAAGGCGCCCGCGCCAGACTTTCAAAGGTTGGAAAGACTTTCATGAAGGCCATATATTTCGGTTCAACACGATAGGTTTGTGTTTGTTGTAGCATGACCTCTGAAACCAATATAGAATATGGATCAGTTGTTTGCCGCCATGGAAAGTCTCGTCCATTTTCCTTAAAATAAGTCTTTACAGTTGAACGAAATTGCTTTATCGAAGGTGGTTGCATTCTTATTTGCTCAAGGTTTAAACTCTTCCAACACGCACTTTTACCATCTGATTAGTATTGAGTATCTTGATCGCAGCCTCTCGCACTTCATCAGCGCTAATAGACATCAATTGTTCAGCGCGATAATCAAAATAATTCTTAGGTAAATTATACTGTTTTAAAAATAAAAACGCTTGCGCTATCTGCCGACTCGTTGCAAAATTGTCTACCAATGAGTTTGCTAAAGCATTACGGGCTTGTTCAAACTCATCTGCTTCAATGTAAAGTGGCGCCTTGTTGATCGTCTCAGCGATAACATTTTCAGCCTCTTGCAAACGATCCAGAGATACAATGGTTTTAACAAATGAAATACCAGGCTGCTCATCGGCACGCGCAATCAAAGACCCTGTAATAGTATAAAACAATCCCGATTGTTCCCGTAAATTAAATAATCGTGAACTCATTGATCCCAAAACCCCTCCTGAAAAAATTTGTTCAAACAAGAGTAGTTTATCAAAATCGGGATGCAACCTTGAAACAGATAGACCGGCATAAGCAAGAACAACCTGATCACGATTAATAGGAAAATTAATCTCTTCCTTATCAACATTACTTAATACAGGAAACTCTATATCAGGAACCTTAGGACCTTCCCAGTCTCCCAAAAAGCGCTCCAATTCTTGAAGTACGCCTACCTTAGATATGTCACCGACAACTACAAGGCGTGCGCCATGAGGAGTTACCATTTGGCGATAAAAATCAACCAACTGGGCACGATCTATATTCTGAATAGACTCAAGAGTCCCGAGTAAGTTCTTGTGATATGGGTGTTGCTTATAGATTGCCTGATTAACTAAAGCTCCAATGAACTGTGATGGTGAATCCCAATAGTTTTTAATGTCCGAAACAATACGACCTCGAACCTGTTCAATAGACTTATCCTCAAAAGAAGAGTTCTTGAGTATGTCTGCAAAGATTTTTATACCTCGAGAAAAATCTTCACTTAAAACACTAAGCGTTGCATAACCTGGAGAAGTGCTAACGCTCATTCCACGAGACTCAATCTCGTACGCCAGCTGTTCAGCAGTGTACTCTGTGGTTCCCTGAAGGAGCATCTCACTCACAAAATTACCCAGTCCTTGCTTATCTTCAGGATCATAATAGTGCTTAGCTTTCATCTCTAAAAATACCTCAACCTTGGGAATGTGTGGGTTGTCATATACAAGAACCTCGAGTCCGTTACTTAAAGTAAAGTCTCGATATTGAGGATAGTGAAACTGACTTGGCTCTCGCGGCTCAACCGAGTAAGCCATACTAGGACCCTCAACCTCAGTCTCCCGCACTTTGCCCGATAGAACCTTAGTATCAAGCTCATCAGAAATTTCTTGTAACTTGTCCCAATTATCATACTGATCTTCTTCTATTGGAAGTATAACACCCGTATTAAGTAGTATTGGATTGAAATGTTCCTTAAGTAATTCTTCAACTTTTTGTTTAACGAGAGTAGGGTCTTTTTCAACATAATCAAATACATAGTTCTCATCACCAGTAGCAACAAACATACGCCCTAAAGCATAGGCAATTTTTTGATTGCTTTCTAAGGTGGAAAGATAGGCTGACTCTGACTTTTTGATTGCCCGGGTCAACATTTCATCTGAAACCCCATCCTTGGCAAGCTTGGCAACCTCTTCTTTAATTATTCCAAAAATCTTATCAATATCTTCAGCTTTTTTAGGTTGAAACTCTATAAAAAACAACCCTTGATCAAAAAGATCATAAGCAAATGCTTCAATATCAGTTACCAACTCCAATTCTTCGACCAGCTTTTTGTACAAGACCGATCCACGCCCTGACCCTATCAACCAACTTAACACATCAAAGATGAAATCTTTTTTCTCAAGAGCACCAGGAACTATGAACGCCCCAATGCCAAAAGGTTGTGCCACATCGCGATATAACGTTATAGCCTTAGAAACTAAATCACGGTTAAAATAAAACTCTTCCCGTTTGTATCCAGGAACTGCCGCGATAGATCCAAATTCTTCCTCTGCGGCCTTAAAAACTTTTTCTGGATCTATGTCACCAACCACAATCAAGGTTGCATTGTTGGGTATGTAGTGCTTCTTATAGAAGTCTAATAGTCCTTGTCGTGTAATGCTCCACAAGTCTTGTTTATATCCAATGATAGGATTGTGATACGGATGATCCACAAAAATTGTACCAATCATCTCTTCCACCAACGAAGAAGGATAATTATCTTTATACATTTTTAATTCTTGAATAACCGCCTTGAGTTCAGAGTTGAGAAGATCTTCTTTGAAGGTACAGTTCATCATACAATCTGCAAAAAGCTTAAAAGCTTCCTGCCAGTGCTGACTCGGCATATCAAACAAGTACCCCGTATAGTCATACGACGTAAAGGCATTAGTAGAGCCAGACAATTTCGAAGTAATGATATTAATATCAGATTCAGAGAGCTTTTCGGTACCTTTAAAAATCATATGCTCTAATAAGTGAGCTAGGCCACGCTCCCCTGTTTGCTCATCTTTAGAACCAACATGGTACCATAGCTGAGTAGAAACCTTGGGTATTTGATGGGATGGATAAACGAGCACAGTAAGCCCATTAGAGAGGGTCTTTTTAAAGACTTTCTTGTTCTTAATATCATTCATGTTTTTTTCTCATCAATTCGCTATTATAGATTTTTTATTTTTTACTATTATAAAAAAATAACAACAATATATCAAAGATATGTAGTATATATGGGAATAACCATATATGGTGGGGAATATTGAACACGGATAAAAGAAAGATATCATATGAGCTTGTTACAACCACTTATGTCTCGCTTTCCTACCATTCAATACCTCAACATATCTCTTATTGCTGGCATTCTTTTTGCTTATCAATTTAACTTTCCTATTTCATTCTCTATGCTTTGCTTTGGTGTTTGCTGCTTTTGCTTCACCAGTCTTAAAACCACTACAAACAAGATCCAATTTGGTGTTTTGTTTTCCTTTTTATTAGGGATCACCACTTTTCAAGTACATGAACTATCTTTTACTCAAACAGCTCAACAATTATCGGGGTTTCAGGCCAAGGTTTGTGGAACTGTTAAAAATATTGAAACTATACACAATAATAAATTTACCTACAAGTCAACAATACAAACTCACCGCGATTCTAAAAAAACCGAATACAGCATATGGATTTTTACCAAAAAACAACCCGAATTCAAGATAAGCGACCTTATTGAACTGGAAAAAATATATTTTCAAAGTCCTCTGAAAAAAAATATCGAACAATGGATGAAAAAAGAAAAAATTATAGGCAGTGCTTTTGTAAAAAATTTAACCTTTACAACAATAAAACAGGGAAAGAGTTCCAATCTATTTGCACCAATAACCACCTATATTAACCACAAAAGAAACCAAACATTTCAAAATATATACAATAAAGTACCTACTCACGTTGGTGACCTTATTGGTCTCATTTTTTTTGGCTATAAACAGAATATCGAACCCAATAAGTTAATGGCCCTACGAACTCTTTATCTTAAATGGGGACTTTCTCATTACCTGGCTCGCTCTGGTCTACATATTGTTATATTGTTTGGACTTCTCAATTTCCTGCTCTCCTTTCTCTATATCCCCTATCGTTCTAAAAAGATAATCCTCCTCCTTTTTTGTTTAATCTATACAGTTCTTAGTTGGACCAGTATCTCTTATCTTCGAGCGCTCATACTGATTGTCCTTTGCATGATCGCCCAGTTAAACAAACTTCAACTTTCCTTGTTACACCTTATAAACCTTGCTTGTTTTGCTATCCTGCTGTGGAACCCCCAACAACTTTTTAGCCTCGACTTTCAGCTCAGCTTTGCGCTCACCTACAGTTTGATTCTTATGAACCTTCTTATACAAATTCCTCCAACCCCGCTACCACAAGCCCTACAAAAATCGAGACCTGTTTCCTCGAGTCATACTTAAACAATTTATTTGTTTTTATTTATACTCAAAGCCAATCCATCAAACATCTCTGTAAATAATTGATATATAACCTAAAAATAAGGTATATCTAAAAGAATTAAGTTAACAAATAACAGGGGATTATTATGAAACAAATGAGATCATGTAAGTTTGTAGGAAGCATGCTTTTATTTTTCTGCATAGTTTTTAGCGGCCAACAAATTAACGCTATGTCCCCGCTTGACGATGATGGGTACACCGAGTTTAGCGTAGACGATAGTAGCCACCCCATCCAAACACGATCCAAGCGCCAAGAAAAACCATGGACAATTATGATCTATATCGCAGGCGCAAATGATCTTGAGCCGTTTGTATGGCCCAACATAAGACAATTGGCCCGTATTGGCAGTAATGATTTTTGTAACATTATCGTTCAACTGAATGAAAAGAATAAAAATAAACCAACACAGCGTTACTTGATTGTAAAAAACAAAGCTATACTTCTCAATCCTGAAGAAGCTCAAGCGGGTATCAAGCTAGATAGTGGCAATGAAAAAACCCTTATTGATTTTTGTAGCTTCTGTATTGATGAATACCCAAGTAAGCAAACCTCCCTTATCTTGTGGAACCATGGGGCCGGGTTTATCGATCCAGGCATTTCAAAAACGACCAACGTTTTAGAAGAATTTTTCTCATTCAACCCAGATAGTCTCATGCTTGAAATAAATAGAAGTATTGAATTTCTTGAAACAATTATCTTAAAAGACAAGCGAGGGATTTGCTTTGATGAAATATATAAATCTTATCTGACCAATGCTAAAATTGTTAAAGCATTAAATACGGTAACCAAAAAAATTGGAAAACCTATTGATCTTTTAGGTCTCGATGCGTGTCTTATGGCAATGCATGAATTTGGTGTTCTGGTCAAACCTTATTGCCGTATGATGGTCGCCTCACAAGAAGTCGAGCTAGGGTGGGGGTGGAATTACGCAACAGCATTGGCTCGTTTTGAACATGGAACCCTATCACCAAAAGAATTAGCCGGAGAGATTGTTAAATCATATGGAAACGCCTATAAAGACATAACTCCTGATTATACACTATCTGCATGTAACCTAGAGAAAATTAATAAGCTGGACGATAATATCTCAGAGGTTGCAGGCTTACTAGTAGAATGCTTAAGACACCAAAAGCATGACTCTGTTCACACCACAGTTCAATATTGTCGCTCTCGTAAACAATGCACTCACTTTGAGGAACCTTCTTATATCGACCTTGGACACTTCTTTAAAAACCTCATAACCCATATAGACAGAATTGATCTAGAATCAGATAAGTCATTCTTGAAAAAAGAATTAGTAAGTAAGCTCAAAAAGAGTTTGGTAACTATCGAACAAGTGGTCTTTGCAAAAGCCAACGGAAAGAACCTATCTTCAGCAACAGGACTTTCTATTTATTTCCCACATCAAACAAAGTTTATTCACTCTTCTTACCAATCCTCAACATTTGCACGAGACAACCAATGGATCAATTTCTTAAAAACATTTATGAAAAAATAGAATCTAAGATTCCAATTAAGTAAGCCATCTTACATTAAGATGGCTTACTTAATTTAATCCAAAAAAAAGCACAAAATATAGGTTGCTTCAAACCCAAAAAGAGCCTACAATAAAAATATGAACATCAAAGAAAAAAAACTATCAGCACTTTACCAGCCCTTCAAGTCTATGGAAGACAATCCTTTTGTTATTCCAGGAAGCACGCAGATGGTCTTTGGTGAAGGCCCTGCAGATACCAAAATTATGATCATTGGCGAAGCACCAGGAAAAGAAGAAGACCTGCAGGGACGCCCATTTGTTGGTCGCTCAGGCAGACTTTTAACCAAGTCGCTAGAAAGTATCGGCCTCGCCCGGACCGACATTTATATAACCAATATCGTAAAAACACGCCCCCCCAACAACAGAACCCCCCTTCCTGCCGAAATAGAAACCGGCCGCAAACTCCTCCTAAAACAGATAGAGATCATTCAACCCACCATCATTTGCACCCTAGGCGCCTGCGCACTTGTCGGGCTCGATGCCAGTTCTATATCAAAACCAATCCGTATTACCAAAATACGCGGCAAAATCTTCGAATATCAAAACCGTAAACTTTTGCCTACACTTCACCCCGCTTACATCCTACGAAACCCATCCGCAATCAAACTATTTCTTTCCGATCTTTTAGCAATAAAAGAACTGTCTGAAAAAAAATAACAACCCAGAAACGCGAATAATCCTATTGAGACATAGTGTGGATAACTTGTGGATAACTTGTGGATAACTTGTGGATAACTTGTGGATAACTTTTTTGGAAATGCCCAATAGCTGCTCTGGATCGAATAAAGTTATCCACATAGCTCCAATAGCCCCTCAGGGAGAGGTATATAAAGCTTTAACTTTGAGTTATCCACAAGTTATCCACAAGTTATCCACAGGTTATCCACATAAAAACTGAAGGGTGATATTGCGACTAGCAGCATGTATTGAAGGGGTTTTTACAAAGTTATCCACAATTTTCGGCTCACCTATTACTATTATATTATATATATATATATTAAGAGAATATTAAGGCGAGTGAAAAGCACGTAAAACTTCGCAAGCTTCCTTTTTTCCTTAAACATGGTAGAATTGTTCATAAATCCATACAAACCTGTTTATTTTAAGTAAAGCAATCCGTAAAGGGAAGCTGTGAATCTATCTGAAGTAATTAACGACCTCGTTGAAGAGCGTGGTCTTGCACGAGAAGTCCTCAACGAGATCGTTTGTGAGGGCATGCTTGGTGCGTATCAAAAAAAATATCCCGAAACAGCATTCAAGGTTTACTTTGATAAGAGTACTGGGGACATGGAAGTTCATGCTGAAAAAGAAATTGTTGCATCGGTAGAAAACGATGACGAACAAATCAGTTCGCGAAAAGCCAAGGCAATAGACTCCAAGCTTTCTGTAGGAGACACAGTTTGGGTTCCTTTTGATGGAAAGATTGGGCGAGTTGAGATCCTTAAGGCAAAACAAATTATTGCTCAAATGATCCGTGGTGTTGAAACCAAAGAAGTTTACGATGCTTTCAAGAACCAAGAAGGTACTGTTGTTGTGGGATCTGTGCACAAGTGCGAACGAAGCGGGACTCTGGTTACACTTCAAGACGTTTTGGCCTTTTTACCAAACTCCTTGTCTGTTCCTGGAGAGCGTTGTGTTCCTGGGTATCCTATCCGTGCGCTTCTAAAAGAAGTCCATGCTGAGCCCAAGGGCGACAACCAGTTGATTTTGGATCGAGCATCAGTTGATTTCCTCAAAAAATTGTTTGAACTAGAGATTCCAGAAGTTTTTGAAAAGCTTGTAGAGATTCGTAGCGTTGCTCGTGCTCCGGGGTACAAGTCTAAGGTTGTAGTATATTCTAACGATCCAAACATTGATCCTGTGGGGACCTGTGTTGGTGTCGGAGGAGGTCGTATTAAGCCGATACTGAAAGAACTTGGTGGAGAAAAAATAGATATTATTTCATGGAACAACTCTCAAGATGCCCTAGTGCGAGACTCTCTTAAGCCTGCTGAGGTTAATCGCGTTGAGATTGATGGGGATGTTGCTAAGATTTGGCTCGATGAAGATCAGCGATCTTTGGCTATTGGAAAAATGGGTCAAAATATTCGCTTGGCTTCCCAGCTGACCGGTTTAACTATTGAGTTGGTGGACAGCGCTTCAAGTAAAGATGGTGTTCCAGATATTGACCTTGCTGATTTAGAAGATTAAGAAATTTAATTGTTAGGAAAACTTATAGATGCGCGTATATGAATTTGCGAAAGAACATGGTATTTCAAGTAAAGATGCATTGGGAATGTTGCGAGCGGCCGGCTTCAATGTTGCCAATCATATGGCGCAGCTTTCCGACCAAGAGCTTCGAGCTCTTGATGATTCATTAAGAAACTCTAAAAGTTTCAATAAAGGCTCTCGGCGTAACAAGGTTGCTGAGGCCAAGCCCGAAAATCTTGTTGTTGAGGGGGGCATGTCACTAGGTGATTTTGCTGAAAAAATTAAACAACCTATCAATGAGCTTATTATTTTTCTTTTGCATGAAGGTGTTGCGTGCAACATCAACCAAACTCTTACCGAAGAGTTAATGGGTAAAATTGCTGATCACTATGAAATAAAAATAGAATTTGTTGGCGAGTCCTCAAAAAAAGAAGATACTCTTGTTGAAAAGGCTCCAGAAAAAGATAAAACAGTTCGTCCACCAGTGGTTGTTGTTATTGGTCACGTTGATCATGGTAAAACAACACTTCTTGACCACATTCGCAAGACTCGTGTTGCAGAGGGCGAAAAAGGTGGCATTACGCAACACTTGGGTGCGTACGAAGTTGATACATCGCATGGGAAAATAGTTTTTCTTGATACTCCTGGTCACGAAGCATTTGATAAAATGCGTAAGCGTGGCATTAAGGTTGCCGACGTTGCAATTTTAATTGTGGCTGCCGATGATGGCGTTATGCCTCAAACGGTAGAAGCTATAGAGCACGCTCGTTCTATGGGTATACCAATGCTTGTTGCTATTAACAAGGTAGATAAGGCTGACAATGCTCGTATCGAGTCTACGTTGTCTGGCCTGTCTCAGCATGGTGTCCTTGTGGAGTCCTGGGGTGGAGATGTTGTTTCTGTTCCTATTTCTGCTAAAGAGGGAACCGGTATTGATGACCTTCTAGAGGTTGTTGCCTTGCAGGCTGAAGTCTTAGAGTTGAAGGCGCGTACTTCAGGGGCTGGTATTGGATATGTACTAGAATCAAAATTAGAAAGAGGTCGTGGTCCTGTTGGGACAGTGTTGTTGCAGCATGGTCTGGCGGCTATAGGTGATTATTTTGTCGCTGGTAAGACCTATGGTCGTATTAGCTCAATCTTAAATACTCACAACAAAAGAATAAAATCGTTTGGTGTGGCAACACCTGTTGGCGTTTCCGGCTTTGATGCTTTAGCTGATGCTGGGGATGTTTTTAAGGTTGTTCCTTTTGCTGAATATAAAAAAGCTAAGTCCGACAAGAGAGTTCTTAGTGATGTAAACTATTCTCAACTTAATACATTCTCTACGGGAGAAAAGGTTCACAAGGTTATTCTTAAGGTTGATACCAATTCTTCTCGAGAAGCGTTAATGCAGGCTATTCAAAAGCTTTCTTCTGAGGTAGATGAAAACATTGTTATTGTGAGCGCAACAGTGGGTAATATTTCTGAGGGTGATGTGTCTTTAGCTTCTACGCTTGGAGCGACCATCTTTGGTTTTGGTGTAAAAACCGATATTGGTGCGGTAGCTATTGCTCGGCGATTAAAAGTTTCAATAAAAAGCTTTTATATTATTTACCACCTTGTAGACGCCTTGAAGTTAGAGATTGAGCAAGCGCGAGAGCCAGAAATTGTGGAAGAAAAAACTGGTGAGGCTGTTGTTCTCAAGGTCTTTAATGTTAAAAGGTTGGGCGTGATTGCTGGTTGTCAGGTTAAATCTGGAAAAATTGTTCTTGGCGGCAAGGTTGTGGTTTATCGTAACCATGATAAGGTCGGAGAAGGTGTTATAAAAACACTTCAAAAAGAAAAGCGTTCTCAAAAAGAAGTCGCTGCAGGGTTTGAATGTGCGTTTATAGTTGACGGATTTAGTGAGTGGCAAGAAGGTGATTTTGTTGAAAATTACATTCAAAAAAAGGTTGAGAAGTAGAAAATTTTGTGTAAAGCTTTCTAATATGAAGAGTTGGAAGTTGCCGCAAAAACCCCTTTTATTCTGTTACAAGTTCTCGGGAGTAAGTGACGATGTATGAGATGGAGTTTTTTTATGTTAAGTTGATAAGCGCTTTTTGTGTTGCGTTTATGATAACTTTTTATTTAGTGCCCGTCTTTCGAAACCTTGCAATCAAGTTTGGTATAATTGATAAGCCCGATGGTAAGCTTAAGGATCATCAAGAACCAGTTGCTTACTTGGGTGGTGTTGCTGTTTTTACTGGATTTGTAGTCAGTTTGGCCATTCTTTTTCCAGACAGTAAAGAAATTTTCATCTTGTTTCCAGTTACTCTCTTACTTCTTTTGGGTCTAATAGATGATCTTATTCCACTCAACCCCCTGGTTAAATTTTGTGGCCAAATATTAGCGGCTGTATGTTTTATTAAGTTTGGCTTTGTTTTGTCTTTGGAATATTTTCATTACTATGTAAATGTTGCACTTTCGTTGCTGTGGTTTTTAACAGTGGTTAATGCAATTAACCTGGTAGACGTTATGGATGGATTAGCAACCTCTCTGAGTATTGCTACGCTAGCCTCTTTTCTTGTCTTTTCTATTATATTGTACCAACACGCTTTAGCGCTTTTTTTGGTAATACTTATCGGTTGTTTGATTGCTTTTCTTTATTACAATAGGGACCCGGCATCGATCTACTTAGGCGACTCCGGATCTTTATTCTTAGGTGGATGTGTTGCGGCTTGTCCGTTTTTAATAGACTGGACAATCGTGTCTCCTTTGGGCATTCTAGCTCCTATCTTTATTTTAGGCGTGCCTCTGCTTGAAATAACTCAACTGGTTGTTATTCGAACGATCAAAGGCATTCCTTTTTACCGAGGAAGCAAAGATCATTTTTCTATTTACCTTCTCCAGAACGGTTGGTCCAAAATAGTTATCATTGATTACATCTATGTAATGTCGATACTTCTGTTTTTCATCTCATACTGGTTAGTATTTGAGGCTGTGTCTCTATCTAGGATTGTCATCCTGTTTATTCTTTTCCTTGTTATATGGTTCTTTTTCCTTATTCGCAAAATTACCTAATTTTGTTGCTTTTTGTATATATCGCAACAAAATGTAGCTAAGTGCGGCAAAACCCTTGTTTTAAAGCAATAAAAGGTTGTTGCTTTGTGGTGCAAATAAAAGAAATTGTTATTTGTTGTGTTGCAGGCGAAACTAGTCCTGTGATCTTAGACTATCATAAGGTAAAAATATCATCTGGCATGAAGGGCTGGTTGTTATTATGGTCTGAGCGCTGCTTACTTATTTAGAGCATGTTGTTTTTGGGTTTAAACAATGTGCTCTATTTTTTTATGTATTTTTTCAATGGAGTTTTCAGAACAAGCTCTTTGTTGTTTTTTTCCACAAGATTAACAAGCAAACTTAAATTGATAGCATCTTCCTTAAGACTGTCCTTGGGAGTTTCTAATATTTTGGGAACATTGAAAAGTTGTGGGTCATTCATAATAAGCCTAAAACCCTCTATTCCAATCTGACCTTTGCCTATATGGGCATGACGGTCTTTTTTTGATCCAAGTCCCTGCGCTGAATCATTCAAATGAATCGCCTTAAGGTACCTGAGGCCAACGATTTTTTCAAACTCAGCCCATGTGTTGTTATAGGATTTTTCATTGCTTAGATCGTATCCTGCTGCATAGATGTGGCACGTGTCTAAGCAAACTCCAATTCGGGATTTGTCTTTGATTTGTTTAATAATGTCGCGAAGGTGTTCGAAGGTGTATCCTACGTTAGAACCTTGGCCGGCGGTTGTTTCTAGTAAAAGCGTTGAGGTTGTTTTGATGGTATCAAAAACAATATTGATACTTTCGGCGATCTTGTTTATACACTCTTCTTCACTAGATTTAAGTGCTGATCCGGGATGAAAGACTAAAAAATCTACACCAAGGTCATCACATCGTCTTAATTCTTCTCTTAATGCGTCAATGGATTTTTCGAGAGTGATAGGGTTGGGAGATCCTATATTGATAAGATATGAGGCGTGCGCCATGATGGGACCAATGGGAGATTGCTTGTGTCGGACTTTAAATGCAGAAATGTTGCTTTGAGATAATGTTTTTCCTTTCCACTGGCGGGAGCTTTTTGTGAATATTTGGATAGTGGTACAACCGAGAGATTCACCGTCTTCAATTGCTTCTGTAAGCCCCTTTGCAATAGGCATATGTGCTCCAAGAAGGAGGATCGGGTTAATGTTTTTCTTCATGAGACTCCTAGATTTATATTCTTTTTTAAGTATTATCTTGCCTTTTTTAGCGGTGAAGTACAATGTTTTTTGTTGACAAAATGCAGATATATTTTACCCTTAATAAGAAGATACAATCTATTGTATTAAGTCTTTTCTTTACATAATTTACAAAGGCAAGTGAGTTTCTGATGACCCGTTCAATACGTTCCCTACTAATGTTATCGTTGTTATGTGTTTCAACAGTTTTTTCCTCAAAGGAATACTGTGGTGAAGTTTGTGAGAAATGTGAGCAAAATATCACAATTCCTACTAACGCAAAAATTTGTAAATTTTTGTCGTACACGGATCCCGCGACAGGATTTAAAATCTGTATTGATTTGCAACAAAAACCAGAACTGTACTATGCGCGAAGTGTTCAGCGGTTTAGTGAAAACCCTGATGATCAGTGGATCTATGTGCAAAGTATTTGGGATTTAACGTCTGCTATTAATTATCAGGATTCTTTGCAGTCCAAGCTTGGTATTCGTAACAAGGCTCGTTGGGGGTCGCCGGCAATTATTAATACGACAGAAGAAACTATTAAGGCTGGTGATGCTGTTACTGGTAAACATCGTCACTATATTGGTCGTCAATTCATGTGGATTCGGGAAGCGTGGGTTCAGATTAGTTTAAATGAAGCCATTGGTTTGCCAACGTGCAACGAACACTACTTTAAAATTGGGGCCTTCTCTTTCAAGCTTGGTCGTGGAATTTCATTGGGTGACGCGTATGCGGTTTCGCCGGGTGTTGTTGGTTTCTATGTAGATGATGTTGTTGATCAGTATGCGTATGGTCTTTCTGAGCACGGTGAAGTTATTCATTGTCGACTTTCTTATGATTTTTATTATGAAATGGCTCGTAATCGTTCTGGATCATTTAGCGAGGTTGCTGAAGCTGTTTATGCCCAAGATCCTTCTAGATATAGTTGCCCAAGTCGCGGTTTTGGTAGTATTACTCAGTTGGTAGCATTCAAGTTTGATTATCATCCATTTGATCCGGAGTCATCGTGTGGGTATTTAAACATGCAGCCATATGTTCTTGGTGCGTATGCTCCTGAACAAAGAGTAGAGGTTCAGCCAGATGCGTTTATGCAGATGGGTACCTGGGGTTGTGCTTTTGATTATACTCGTCGTAATTTTGTTTGGGGTGGTGAGCTTGCGTTTAACCGTGGAGCTCAAACAGTGCGTCCTTTAGATCGCAACCAGATTAAAGAGGTCCGCAACAGTGATGGGTTCTTAGTCAATCAGTATACTCAAGTTTATACTGATGCTGCTCTTACAACCAAGGCTCTTGTGTCTGATGCAAACAAGGTAATTGTTGATGCGGACAATGGAAGCCCGGTTAGTAATGGAACTGAAATTGGTTCTACTGGTTTATATAATGGTTTGAAGCGCTATCGTCCAAAATATAAAAACCATCTTGGTGGTTTTATGGCGATTACGGACTTTGGTTGGACTGTGTGTAATGAGAATATAAAACTAGTAGGTACGTTGGCATATGCGAGTGGTGATCAGGATCCTAATAAAAACCTTGTTGATCCATTAGATAGTCGTGAAGATAATACCTATAATGGTTTTGTCGGATTACAAGAAGTGTATGCTGGTAAGCAAGTACAATCTGTATTTGTTATTGGTTCTCACCGTATTTCTCGACCATTATCAACTCCTTCTGAGGGTGTTCCACAGATTGAGCGATTTGCCTCAACTACTTCAGGGTTTACCAACTTGATGATTGCTGGTTTTGGTGTGCACTGGATGCCACAGACCTGTACAACTCGTTTTAATATGCGTCCAAACTTGATTGCATATTGGAATGCGACTGCAAGTAATAAATTTGATATAACGACTGGACAAACCATTGACGAACCTGCGAGTAAGTTTTTGGGAGCAGAATTTAACTTGTTCTTTGATTTCCGCTTATTAAAAGAAACAATCAAAGTGTTTGGTGTGGGTGCAGCATTCTTCCCTGGACAGCATTATAAAGATGTTCTTGGAAAACCCCAAAGCGCTGATGAAGCTGCTCGTTTGGCAAAAAATATAAAGAATGGCAACCCTGCTGATACGAACTTGTTATTGGGTGATAGTATGGCCCTAGCGTTCAATATTGGTTTTGAGTATGCCTTTTAGTTTTAGATCAGGAGTAAAAAATAGATGATAGAGTCTTTGAAGAGAAGTTTTGGATGTGGAGAAGTTAATAAAGATTCCCTTGGGAAAGTTATTACTTTAGTTGGTTGGCTTGCAACACGGCGAGATCATGGTGGTCTTATTTTTGTTGATTTGCGTGATCGCAGTGGGCTTATGCAGGTTGTTTTTAATCCTGAAAAAGCAGCAGAAGCACACAAGCTTGCACATTCTTTGCGTTCAGAGTTTGTTATTGGTGTAACAGGTACCGTTGTTGAACGGACACCAGAGACCATTAACCCGCAAATGCCTACCGGTAAATACGAACTTCAAGTTGATAAACTTCAAATTCTCAACAAAGCCAAAGGGCTTCCCTTCATGCTTGATGAAGGTGGATCTGTTGATGAAGAACTTCGCTTAAAATATCGCTACCTTGATTTAAGACGTCCAGAGACTTTAGCAAAATTTAAAATGCGTGATGATATTACATTCGCAATGCGCGAATTTTTGCACAAAAATGGATTCTACGAAATCGAAACTCCAATCTTGACTAAGAACTCGATGGAGGGAGCTCGTGAATTCTTGGTGCCTTCTCGTATGCATGAGGGCAAGTTTTATGCATTGCCTCAGTCGCCACAAATTTACAAACAATTATTGATGGCTGGCGGTGTTGAAAAGTACTTTCAGTTAGCGCGTTGTTTTCGTGATGAAGATCTACGTGCGGACAGACAGCCTGAGTTTACGCAGCTTGATATGGAGATGTCTTTTGTTAATGAAAAAGACGTACAGGCTCTTATGGAAGAGTTGTTTGTTTTTATGTTTAAAAAAGTTCTTAATAAAGATTTACCGGTACCTTTCCCGCATATGTCGTATGAGGATGCATTTAAAGATTATGGTTCTGATAAGCCGGATGTTCGTTTTGAACTTAAGATACATGACTACTCACCCTTATTTAAAGATTCCGAGCTTTCGTTTTTGAAGGCGGTTATTTCTAAGGGTGGTAAGGTTGGCGGTCTTTGTGTTTCTCAGCATGAGTTTACTCGTTCTCAACTGGACAAGTGGGTTGATGTTGCAACGAAGTTGGGAGCAAAGGGGCTGTTGTGGATTCGCTTTAAAGAAGATGGCTCTGTTGAGTCTCCAGTATCAAAATTTTTACCAGCAGACTTTCTTGAGCAAGTTAAGTCGGTGTATCCTAATATCACTGCAGGCGATACCCTCTTTTTAATTGCTGGTAACTATACCGATGCATGGCCGTTATTAGGTCGCTTACGATTGGCGCTAGCAAAAGATCTCAACCTTATTGATACAAATAAGTTTGATCTGTTGTGGGTTGATAGTTTTCCAATGTTTGAGTTTGATGATGAAAATAAACGTTGGCATGCTACCCATCACCCTTTCACTAGCCCACAAAACACTGAAGAAACAGATCCGAGCAAGGTGATAGCACGGGCGTATGATTTAGTGTGTAATGGGATGGAGCTCGGTGGTGGATCTGTTCGTATCCATGAAAAAGAGTTACAAGAAAAAGTCTTTGACTTGATGGGCATTGATAAAGCAACATCGGAAAAGATGTTTGGTTTCTTGCTAGAAGCTCAAGAGCTTGGGTTCCCGCCACACGCTGGTATTGCTCTTGGTCTTGATCGCCTTATCATGTTGCTAACAGGCTCAAGCTCTATTCGTGATGTAATAGCGTTTCCTAAAACACAACGCGGTCATGATGCACTTATGGAAGCACCAACCAGTGTCGATAACGCAGCACTAAAAGAGTACGGCTTGCTTAAAAAAATAACAGCAAAATAGTAGCATTCATATTTTTTCTTTTCATTTTTGATAGGATAATACTTAATTAAATTAATAATTATCATTGAGAAGAACTATGAAAATAAAGAATATTTTAGGTCGTGAAGTTTATGATTCCCAGGGTTTTCCTACCCTAGCGTGTGATATTTTCCTCGAAAACAATCGCTATGTTACATCCATTGTTCCCGCAGGAACATCAACAGGTTTATTTGAGGCTTGTGAACTGCGCGATGGCGGTGAGCGCTTGATGGGCAAGGGCGTCAAAAAAGCTATAAAAATTATCGAGACTAAAATAGCACCCCTTTTTGTTGGCGAAGAAATTGACGCTGTCGAGATGGATAGGAAGTTGCTAGAGCTTGATCCATCAGAACAAAAAAATGTGCTTGGTGGCAACACTATGATCGCTGTGAGCATGGCCTTATTCAAGGCACACGCAAAGTCCTTAGATTTAGAGCTGTACGATTTTATAGCTCGAGTTTTGGATAATCCGACTATTTCATTGCCAGTTCCTCTTATCAATGTAATTAACGGTGGCGCGCACGGTGACGCACGACTACCTATTCAAGAGTTTTTATTGATTCCTCATGGCGTTGAAAATTTCACACAAGCCATGCAGGTGAGCGCTGAGGTTTTTCATGTTCTTAAGGGGCTTTTAGAAAAACAAGGTCGATCTACTGCGCTGGGCGCTGAGGGTGGATTTATGCCTACCTTTGAAAACATTGAACAGCCATTTGATCTGATTATGGAGGCAGTTACAGCTGCTGGCTATAGTAAGGATATGTTTGGTATTGGCGTTGATGTTGCTGCTACCCAATTTTATGACGACAAAAAGAAGACCTATTCGTGGTTTGGAGAAAACAAGACAGCAGAACAAATGATTGATGTGTATGCCTCCTTATCAGACAAGTATCCACTTTTGTTGATTGAGGATGGTTTGGCTGAGCAAGATTGGGATAACTGGACGCTTATGATGGAGCAACTAGGAACCTCTGTTTACCTTATAGCCGATGACTTGGTGGTGAGCAATATCTATCATGTTGCAAAGGCAGTCAAGAAGAGTGCTGCTAACGGGATTATTATTAAGCCTAATCAGGTGGGCACCATTTCTCAGATTTTTGAATCAGTCATGCTATGCAAAGAGTACGACTTGAACATGGTAGCTTCGCATCGGTCACGAGATTCTGAAGATACTTTTATTGCAGACCTTGCTGTTGGCATTGGTGCTCAGTTTATTAAAACTGGTGGCCTTATGCGCTCTGAGCGGCTATCTAAATATAACCGCTTACTCTTTATTGAAGAGCTACAAAGCTTAATTGATCTGGAAGAGCTGTAAGGGACAGCTTTTATCCTTCTTTGTAGTAGAATGTATTATGACGTATCGATGCTCCATTAGACTTATTCAGTATTGAGGTCAGTCTATCCAGTTCTTTTACAACTTGTGCGCAGCTTTTTTCTTTACATAACAGTTCTAATATTTTCATATTTATTGCTCGTTCACTAGCTGATTGTTCATCATCGACACCAGTAGGATATGGAATATATTCAACTGAAAAACTTAATCCTTCATCCTTATTTTTTTCTACATGTTCAGTTTCAGTTACGCATGTGGCATTGGCACGAAATAGCTCATAAACTTTAAGTACAGTTTTGAGTGCCTCTGCATGATTGTTTGCAAAAGCTTCAAATGATCGGTCTTCTCGATTCTTATCAAAATATTCGTGCAATTTAAGGCTTAATACATCACCTTGGTTTATTTTTTCTGCCGGTACATTATCAGGTTTTACATAGATTCGAAAAACAAAGTCCACTGGTCGACCTGTATTATCAGTTTCTTGTTCTCCGTGAAGAGCTATTACAGCTCCTGTGAGCAACAAAAACCCAGCTACTCTAAACCCAATAATCTTATTGAATACTTTATTCATAGTGCATCCTTTTGATGTATGTTAATCCCAAATCCAATAAGAAGATATTTTTTATTTTTTCTTCTTATCGAAAGGATTTTTTTTGTTTTTTAGCTTTTTTTTCAATTGTCGCTCTTTAAGAGATTGAGACTTTCTTGTCTTTTTTGTTTTTTTCTTGTTGTTTTTTGCTCGAGTTAGGGCTTTGTGTTCAAGTGCTTTTTCTTCAGCTACAAGCTGTTGTTTATGCTCTTTTTCAAATTCTGCTTGATCAGCAGCTGCCATTTTCTTCAGCGCCTTGTTTTCTACTTTTTTAGCGAGTGCTGATTGCCCACCAGAGTCATAGCTACCTTGGTTAACAAAAAGGTCGATCGAGTTGTTAAAGTTTTCCGGCATATAATGTGCATACGGGAATACAATTCGAGATACAGGGTTGTTCATTGATTCAAAGTTTTCTCCAGCAGAAAGGATTTCCCCTTTAAGTGCACTTGTTTTGGTTTGAGTGAATGAATTGACACCACCACTTAATAAAGGTCTGATAATGGTAGGAGAGATAAATATTAGAAGTACTGAACGATCATAGTCTTTGGTTCGTTTTTTAAACAAGTTTCCTACAATTGGTATTGATGATAATACCGGAGTTCCACTTTGGGTGTTTTCAGTTGTTACCTGGGTAAGACCACCAAGAACCAATACTTCTTTATCTTCAATATTAGCATTGGTTGTAATAGCACGAATAGTTCGTGTGGATGAGCCGTCCAAGAATTCATTTGCTTGTACTAGAATTTGTAAGTTAATACTGTTGGAGATACTGATGTGAGGATAAAGCGCTACCGAGAGTGCCGCATCCAGCTTTTGGCTGTTTACAGTAATTGGACCACCGGTACTGGCAGTATCTGCACTACCATTAGCGAGTTTTTCGGTTACAAGATCAATACTCGCTTGTTGGTGATTACTCGTTACAAGAAACGGCTGTGATAAAATTGTAGAACGTTTGTATTGACTGATCATTTGTAAAATCCCCAATATCCCGTTCGTGGACTTGTATGACAGTATGGTTTGCCCTGCCGATGCTATGCTCGCAATATTGGTAAGACCTGGATGAGTTGTATCGCCAGCAGGGACGGGAAGCAAGTTAGAGTCGATACCTTGTGCTGAATCTAGAGTATCGGTATATGCTCCACTACTGTCTTTTTCATAGTTTAATACCGGAGTGGTTATTTGTGATGATTGCCATTTTGCAACCGGTGGAGGATCACACACTGCTTGTGAGCCACGAATTTGTGCTTCCAATTCTTTTAGATCGCTCAATGTTATCTCGGCAATAAGGACCTCGAAAGCAACTTGAAGCTGAGGGCGATCGAGCTGATCTATAATAGACTCGATCATTTTCCAGTCACGTTCTTTTGCAGCGATTACCAAGTTGTTTCCACTACTACCAGCAAGCTTTTCTTGGGTTAGATCAACAGACCCGCCAATTTGTTTACCAATGGCTGTTTCTTTAAGTTTCGCCTGTTGTGAGCTTGATTGATCGGCTTTTTGGGCTACAATAATAACCCCAGAAAGCAGGTCGTCCTTACTTTTACCGGTGGATTGATCACCCGGCATTTTATGCTTAATAAGATTGACGAGCTCAGGAGCAAACTCTTCTGCATTTAAGTTATTTAGGTGCTTGATGTGAAGGATATTTTTATTTGTTTTTGGCTCAGAGTCCAAGTATTTATGAATAAACTTAGATACACGATCAACGGATTCTACTTTACCCATGATCGCAACTGAGTTGGAGCTTGGGATTGAAACTACGCGGGTATTTTTAGAGAAAAAAGTCGTTCGCTGGGTTTGTTGGGGCATTGGATAAAAACGATTTCCTTCAGCATCAGGGATGAGCTTATTGATGATCTGAACAACGACACTAGCTTGTGCGTGTCGTAAGGGAAGGACCTCTATTGATTCTCTAAATCCAGTTATGTCTAGTTCTTGGACAATATTCATCACCCCTTTAATTTTTGAGGCGCTACCAGTGATTAGTACGCTATTAGACTTTGCATCAAAAAGTGCCTTACTATCACTGCCGGGTAACATATCTTTAAAAATAGACTGTAGATTAGCCTTGGTACTATTGTTTTCTGCGATATTTATATTAACAAAGCTATAAATATATCGAATAGGTTCATCATTATCGGGGAGTGTACTAGGAGAAAAGTTGCCACCCCATAACGGTAGCGGAGTAATATCAATTTCTTTTGATGGAACAATTATGAAATCTTCTGCGTGTGGCGTAATTATAAAGCCGGACATATTAAGAAAAGTTTCTAAAAACTCCCAAGCACGTTGCGGGCTGATGCGTTCTGCTAGGGGGAAAAACACTTTAACCTGTAATCCATCTTGTTTTTCAGGGAAGATGATATTTATATTGCGTTTAGCACTCAGACGAACAATGATATCCATGAGTTTTTCATGTTGAATATCAAACGAAATCGTTTCAGATTCTTCAGAGTTCATTTCTTTTGCATGTAGCAAACTAATGCTCGAGTACGATATAAGAAGAGCAATAAAAATCAAATTAAGTTTTTTCATAACATTATACTCCATTAAGATCCTTCAGCCTCAGCCTTTTTCAGGAGTGTTCCTATTGTTAAGTTTAAGTCAACTACAGGATTAGTCTTTGAGTGAACAATTTCTAATTTTTTGGTATAGACTCGTTCGCTTTGTTCTATTTCAAACAATAAGTCTACCACTTGGCGCATATTCATGTTGGTTAATTGGACTACAAGGTTAACCTCCTCATATCCTGAGCGCCTCACCCCCTCGGTGTCATTGATGCTAGTTTTTTCTGACGTTCGATATGCATTGAGCTTAAGCTTATCAAGAACTGTTTTAAAATATTCAATTATCTTGAAACTTTTATCCTTGGATAGCATTGTTTCTACAGTGGTTCGTTGTTTATCTACTACAGCATTTTTAGAGAGTAGGCTTTGAGTTTCTCTGCGGGCAATATTGAGAGATGACATTTGTTTTTTGAGAGTTTTGACCATTCCTGTATAGCGATATAAAAAGAAACCGCCAAACAAAACCAACAAGCCAAGTACCACAAAAAGCGTTCGTAGTTGTTTTTTATCATCAAACTCTTCTAGAAAATGTTTGTATTTATTTAAAAATTTCATTTTCTACTCCCCATTCACTTTCGCGACTTTTATTTTTACCGTAAAGGTGGTTGTTTTTGTGTTATAGTCAGTCTGGATCATATCTTGTGGAATAGTGGAATGTTGTAGCAACTTAGACTCTTTGAGTGATTCTTCAAGTATGGTGAGGGATTTAAAGTCACTATCTTTAATTTCGCCTTCAAGAGTAATTGACCCATCTTCAAGCTCCATTGAAAGGCGTTTGAACTTAATGCCAAGGCTTTCACGATCAATGCGGATACTTAATTCTTGTAGGTATTCTAGATATGAAAATCGTGCTTCTTTTGAGAAGGCAAACCATAGGTTTTCTTCTTCTTCTAGTTTTGTTTGTGCATACTTAACAGCCCTGTCCGGCTTGGTTAGGGCACTTCGCTCAGTTATATCAAACGTAGTTTTTAATTTTGATATTAATTCTTTGGTGCCGGTTTTAACGACTGAAGACAATCGTTTGTGTTGTACAAACGTATTTCCTATAAAGAGCCCAAAAATCAAAACGATCAATACTAGAGCGGTTATCAACTGTTTAGTAATGACTCCTACGTTGGCAGCCTTAAAGAATGTCGTTAGGAAGTTGAACTCTTGAATTTGTTTTGTTGGGCATGCAACAGAGGCTGAAACCATGAACTCTTGTGCAATTGACTGTAGTGATTTTTTCAAAGAAACCGTCTTGCCTGAGGTGAGTTCTTTTGTTTCTACACATTCAAATGGGATCGACATTTTTTGCGTTGCAAACTCTGAAAGATGGTTGAGAACGGCAGCCTGTCCAGTGATCAAAGCTTTTTTGATAGGGGTAAAGTCTTTTTGTTGGGACTGAAAAGCGCTAAAAGTAAATTGAATTTCGTTGAAAAAGTTGTTTATTTTGGTGAATAATTCTTTTCCTTGATCTGTATTTTCCTCTTTATCATACCTGAGCGCGACCTCAAGCTCTTCTTTGGATGCAAGCGCAGGTAATCCTTGATTGATACTACGGACCAATTTTAATTTATTGTCTTGTATATAACTAATCGTAGTACTGTCTGCCCCAAGCTCGATGAGCGCCGCACCCTCACCCAGGTTTTGGTACTTAGGTATTTCTGTAACAAACGAGAACAGAGCCAGAATGTCCACAACGATTGTGTGTGGGCTGATGCCTGCCTCAGTTAAAATGGAAACATAACGAGAAACGTGTTTTTGCTGGGTTACAGCTACCAATATAGTAGTGGTCTTCTCTTTTTTATTTTGACTTGTTACAGAAAAATCATAAACCGCTTGATCGAGTGGAAAAGGGAGGAACTGTTCTATTTCATAACCGAGCACCATTCTGATTTTATCGGTATCCAAAAAAGGGAAAGAGAGTTCTTTAAATATTACTAACGAGCTTGGCATTGCCAAGCGAACTTGTGAGTGGCTTCCTAGATCTTTAACAACCTTTTTTATAGAGTCTGCAATTGCTTCGTCATAATTTTGATCCGGTGAAAAACCAAGCTTTTCATATTTAAACTCTTGGATGGCTACCTTAGACCCACTAGCGTGTGCCTTTGTGGCATATACCCCATGAGATTGAAGAGCAAGCCCAATTATTTTTTGAGAAAAAAGATAATACCCTTTGATTTGTTCAGGGATGAAGATGTTTTTTATCATGATTTATGCCCTTTAGCTGCTTTTAACAAAGGGCTTTTTTTCTTGATCGGAGCTGCTTTTTCTTCTTTTTTCTCAGCCATTTTTAAGAGGGGGCTCTTTTTTTTCTCTGGAGCCTTTTCTTCAGTTGTTGATTTTTTTTCCTCTTTATCCTGAGTGATATCTTTTTTTTCTGCAGACTTTTCTGTTTTTTCTTGTTTAGTTTTTATTATTTCTTCAAGAGCTTCTTTTTGTGCGCTCTTTTCAGCTTTTTGTGAATCAAGGAACTCTAAAGTTTGTTCCGATTGATTGATCTGAGGGGGCTGGAAGAACCACTTCCGAACCGGGTCATTTGGATGGAAGTGATCATCATCGCGAATGAAGGATGCTAATTGCTCATCGAGGTATCGACCTTTGGTTTCAGTGTAGTGTTGTCCTGTTTGTTGTTGAGTACGCATGACCTTAGGAGCAATAAAGATAACCAGGTTTTCTTTATTGTTTTTGTCATTTTGGTTGCTAAATAGGCGCCCTACTATAGGGATTCGTTGTAAGGGCGGTGTCCCAGATATCTGGCTATTGCTTTCACTTTTTATCAAACCACCAAGCGCTAATACTTCACCATCTGCTACATTGGCGGTAGTTTTAATAACGCGAATTTCTTTATCACCTAAAGATTGGTTGGTTGCGTTTGCAGCTGTTTCTCCATTGGTAAATTTTTCAATTAAAAGTTCAATATTAAGGTTGATAATCCCAAACTCATTGATTTGTGGAATAATGGTTACCTTAAGTTCGGCACTAATTTGTGTAAACCCTTGTGTATTGTCTCCAGTACCGCCGGTTATAGTCTGAGTTGCTACGTTACGCGTTTCACCCAACGAAACGGTAGCCTTATATTTATTAGTAGATATCAAGAACGGGTTAGAGATAACACGACTTTGTGTTGATTGTTCTAAGATACCAAATAGAGCCCAAACACTGGTCTTACCAAGTGAGAGCAACGTGCTTCCGGCAAGGCTGGTGTTTAATGTTTTAACAAGCTCTAAGAGGTTACCAAGAAGACTTCCTGTTGTAGGGTCGGTAACAGGTGTTGCATTTGGATTATTAAAGAACCCTGATGTTTGCCAATTTATTGTTTGGTCGGTGCGGTTACGAATTTGGGATGCCAATCCTTTAACCTTGTTAATCTTGAGATCAACAATAAGGACTTCAATGGCGACCTGTGGCTGTTGGACATCCAGACCATTGATGATCGGCTGCAGCATTGTGAAGTCTTCTTTGTTGGCTCGTATTATTAAGGAGTTACTTTGTTTTTCAGCTTGAATGAAAACTTCTGAAAAATAATTAGTAGCAGAGATGTTTTGGCCGCCCTGTCCGGTTTTACCAAACTTAACAACTTCATTAAGAATTTCAGCTACTGGCTCGGCCAATGCATAGTTAAGAGGATATACGTGTAGGATGTTATAGTTCTTTTTTAATTTTTTATCGATGTGTTCAGTTATGAAATCTTCAATACGTTTAACACCCTCTTTAGGCCCTAAGATGATAAGGGTGTTGTTTCGCGATGGAATAAGTTTTACATCTGGAGGAAAATAAAAGATTGTTGGTTGTTTTTTAGCTGGTCCCCATTGCTGTTTGCCACCATCTTTTTGTTTTAAGTTTTCAATTGTCTTAGCGACTTCATCAGCGTCAGCATCTTGAAGTTTCATTACCGATAAAGCTTCAGGGATATTGCCTGTATCAAGCTCTTTAGCAATTTCTACTAACCCACGAATATTATAAGCCTTGTCTGTTAATATGAGCGCATTAAGCTCTTCAAAAGATTCAATCGTTGCTTGTTTACTTTTCATTTTAGCTAACGTGGTATTGATTTCCTTAGGAGAGTTATTAACTACAATCAAAACATATCGGATACGAGTATCATTATTTGGTAGAGATTCTATAGGGCAGTTTATATAAGTAGGCAGTGGCGATTTGTTGGCATTTTCGATTGTAGTTATGCGGTAAACTTTAGGATCATACGTATCGATCATAGAAAAACCAGCTAGCTCTAAAAAGGTTTTAAAGAGGTTGAGTGCCTGGTCAGCATTGAGAAGGCGATGAGTGTTAAAACTCACCTTATGGTCGGCGAGTCCTTTCCCGAGGGGCGTTCCATCAAGCTTTTTTATGGCATCATCTTGTAAAAAAGTAATATCAAACAAGGATGCAATTTCATCAGCTATATTTTGTAGACTCGCGTTGTTGAAGTTGATATTAACTTCTTCACCATGAAGCTGTTGGAGAGATTTAGGAATACCGGTCACGCTATTAGTTGGCTTGACGATATCTCCGATGGCAGGGAAAATTAGGCAGGCCAGGGTGCCTACCGTTATTAATATACAGAAATTTTGAAACAGTTTTTTCATAAAATAACTCGTATTTTATTTAAAGAGCGATCGTTTTTTTTCGCTACCATGTTTTAAGATTTGCTCACGTTCTTGTTGTGCCAGTTGGTACTGGGTTGGAGCAAATTGCTTAGATTTTTTTAAAATATTAATATTTTCTCTAGTTTCTTGTAACTGCTGCTGTTCAGTCAATGGCTTTCTTCCTGATCCGCCCTGTTTGCCTTCGACAGGGGATGTTTCTATGGTGCTTAGGCTACCAAGCTTAACAACAATAGAAAGGGGTTTTTCGTGTCGCAATAACTGTATGGCTATAGAGTCATTATTTTTCAAGGTGATGATGTGTTTATAAATTTCCATACGGTTTTGAGTCGTTGCTGCAGTAATGCTGTTAATCGTTTTAATAATATCACCCGCCTTAAATCCTAATGCATGGACTAAGGCATTATCATCTAGTGTACCAATTTTACATCCAATAGGCACCCCTTGCTTATAAACGGTAGTGAGGTCGAGCATCTCTACGAGGTTTCCAAGGTTAGGAACGTTTTTAACAAACTCGTGGGCATTAACAAGGTACTGGTTGTTTCCTGTTTTTCTAATAACAGAATTCCATGTTTTTTTGAACCATGGGCTTGTGTGTTTATCAATGTTGGCTTGTTGCAAGAACAAGGTTTCTTGTTGGCCATTAGATCGAATTAAAATTATACGATTGTTATAAATCTTTAATATTTGAGCATCTTCTATTTCATCACCAACCTTATAACCTACTTCTTTTTTAGATTTATTATCGGCAATGAAAGCTTTGTTTTTGGATTCATCAGAAAAAGCAAAAACTCCAGTAAGTGTAATTGATAAAGGTTCTAAGAATTTAGGAGTAGCTGGCTGCGGCATAGGTGCTACTGTAGGGCGTGGCGGGGTTGGAGCCACTTTAATAAGATCCGGCTCTTTGGGATGAATTTGTGGTGGTTGATATGTATTAAACAAATCATTCATATATATTTTAGAGCGATCAATGGCGTTTTCTTTTTGTAGGTTTTGTGGAGTATAAGCTTCAGGCTTAATACTTAGTTTTTTTGGAAACTTAACCTTATGAAAGAAAATAAAGCCTAAGCAAGCCAATAGCATCAAAAAAAGGATACTATTTAAGATCCATAGGGGTCGTTTCATTAATTTTTTCCCTTATTTGCCTACAGGCATGTTTATAACCTATAGACACATTACTCAAGCAATAGTGTTTTTGTCAAGATGGTGCAGTAGAAGTTAATACTTGTTGGTTACGGAGTGGGCACTGAGCGAAGTAATGTGGAAATTATTTCATCAGCTGTAACATTATCGGCTTCAGCTTCATAGCTTAATGCAATTCTATGTCTCAAAGTTGCATGCGCTATCGCCTTTACGTCATCAGGTGTAACAAAAGAACGGCCACTTAAAAATGCCTGTGCTTGGGCTGCATGATGTAATGCTATGCTTCCTCGTGGTGAAACTCCATATTGTAAATAAGTACGCAATGCCTTGTTGTTAGAGCCTTCAGGTAGTCGTGTGGCAAAAATAATGTTAACGATATAGTCCACGATGTTGCTATCAACATAAATCTTCTTAATGGTTTGTTGTAGGTCTAAGATTGTAGACTGATCGATAACATGTTTTACAAGGGGGGACGTAACATTTTTTAAGATAATTTCTTTTTCATCTTCTTTTGAAGGATAATCTACAAGTACTTTAAACATGAATCGATCAATTTGTGCCTCAGGAAGATTATAGGTTCCTTCTTGTTCTATCGGGTTTTGTGTAGCAAATACAAAAAATGGTTTATCAAGTTCGTAGGTAGAAGACCCAATAGTTACTTGTTGTTCTTGCATAGCTTCCAAAAGTGCAGACTGAACCTTTGCAGGTGCTCGATTTATTTCGTCAGCCAGGACGAGGTTGGAAAAAATTGGACCCTGCTTGGTTTCAAACTCATGGGTTTGTGGATTATAGATGAGCGTTCCAATAAGATCTGCTGGAAGTAGGTCGGGTGTGAACTGAATACGCTTAAAGTTGAGCCCTAAAGCTTGAGCGAATGTTTTGATAATTGTTGTTTTAGCAACTCCTGGTACACCCTCTAAGAGTACGTGACCATTGCAAAGCATAGCTATAACAATACAATTAATCACTTCCGCATTACCTACAACGACTTGTGCAATCTCGGCATTAAGGGCATCAAGCAAAGGTCGTTGTACATTAACAATTTCTTGGACATTTTTAATATCGACCTTTTGCATCAAAAATATTCCTTTTGCTAAATTTTGATATATTTGTTTAATTATTATTGTATCAGTTTGTTTGTTTTCATCAACTAGATGGTTGGATCAAGCAGATACTTTTGCAGTAATTAAAATGTTAACAAAGAGAGCAAACATTAAAAAGGCTTTGAAAGCATGAGCACAGTAAAAAACATCCTAAGAATAAGTTTGATGTTTACAGCATTATTGGGGTTTGCGACCGTACTGCCTGAAGTTATAGCGACAGGAAAATCATACCTGAGTGTTTGGCCTGCGTTCCAAATTAATTCTCCTGAACGGTTATCAATGCGACATCACCAGATGAAGTTGTATGATGATCAGCGGCGCCACGAGTTTGATGTAACCGCATTGGGGGGAGCATCTACCAACTCGAAAGAGCTTGCTCGCTATTTTGCCCCATTTGGTAAACAATGCTTGAAGGTTGGTGAGCTTGGTAGTGAAATAGTTAAAACCGGAGAAGCTGATATTATAGCTAACTACTTTAATGTTTTCACAGAAGCGTATCCTGTTCAGGGTGAAGCGTATTTGGCAACTATCAATAAGTATACCTTTACTAGTAACATTTCTTTTGCACCAGAATATAAATACTATGGAGTGGGCCTTCATTATAGGTATCATTTTTCTTGTGATCCAGAAAAAGGATTTTGGATTGATGCAGCAGCCCCATTCATGCATGTCGAAACTAACATGCACTTAAAAGAGAAGGTAATTGATGCTGGAGGCGTTGGTGGTGATAACCCTCAAGTTCCTGAGGGATATGTTGGTAACATGACAGCAGCGTTTAAGCAAAGTGGTTGGCAGTTTGGTAAGATTGATGGCCCACAAACCACGACTCGGTTAAGTGATATTCAAATTGGGTTGGGATATACCTACATAAAAGAAGAGACTCACTATCTTGAAAGTTATACGGGGGTTATTATTGCTGCTGGAAACAAGCCCAATGGCGAATATATGTTTGAGCCTATTGTTGGTAATGGTGGACATAATGGTATTGTTTTTGACATGAATATGGGCTTTGTTATTTGGGGATGTCCTACCCAATCGGTAGCGATGAACCTTGATACTTCAAGTAGTTTCTTTTTCCACAACAACCAAACTCGTTCATTTGATCTAAAGAATAATGAATGGAGTCGCTATATGTTTGTTTATAGTAATAAGCTAGCGCCACAGACATCTGATGGTATTAATACTTTTACTAAAGAGGTGCATGTTGGTCATGGCTTTGTTCGTAACATTAATGCTTCTGTAACATATACCCATTGCAACGGCTTGCAATTAGAGGGTGGTTATCAATTTTTCAGCCAATCAGCCGAGTCGGTTGAGATCCAGAATAACTGGAAGACAGGGCCAGCCATTGCAGCGCTTTGGGATGACCGTGATGGCTTGTTTATAACAGGAACGAACAATCAAACTACTGCTGGAAAATCCAGAAACAATGCAACTATTCGTGCCTATGAATTTATAGGAAACGACAGAGTTCCTGGTGCGGATCCTGATACGTACGATGAGGGGTATCATGTTATAGAGGTGTGTGATCTTGATTTGCAGTCGGCTGCTACTCCTGGATTTTTGACACATACATTTTATGCTTCAGTGGGCCGCTATTGGGATCATTTATATAACCCAAAGTTCTTGGGTGCAGGTTTTTCTTATGAATTTGCCGATGAAAATGCTGGTATGAACAGGTGGATGTTTTGGGCAAAAATTGGTATAACTTTTTAATAACATGTTTAATAGGTTTAACTGTTAAGGGGTTGGTTATGGAACTTGATGTACACAAGCCGACGATTTTGGTTACTGGTGGTGCTGGATATATAGGTTCAAATGCTGCATTTCTTTTGTCACAACAAGGATACCAGGTCGTTATTATTGATAATTTTAAACATGGACAACAGTTTTATCCTGATTGGGCTCGCGTTATTAAGTGTGACTTTTCTGACCAATCGATCCTCGATCAAATATTCACTCATTACAATGTTGAAGCCGTTATGCACTTTGCAGGGTTAATCGAAGTCGGTGCCTCAGTGAGAGACCCAAAGATTTTTTATGAAGAAAATGTTGTAAAAGTTTTAAAGCTTTTAAATAAGATGCAAGAGCATGGTATTGATAAGTTTGTTTTCTCCTCGAGTGCAGCAGTTTACGGTACCCCAACTAAGGTTCCTATTGTTGAAGAGCATCCATGCAACCCTATTAATCCTTATGGTAACACTAAGTATGCGGTAGAGTGTATGCTGTCCGACTTTAGTCGTGCGTATGGATTGAATTTTGTAGCCCTACGCTATTTTAATGCCGCTGGTGCTGATGTGGAAAATGGCCTGGGAGAAAGACATAAACCCGAAACCCATGTGATTCCTCTTTTATTAGAAGCGGCACAATCAGGAGAGACGTTTTCTATTTTTGGTAACGACTATCAGACTCCCGATGGCACGTGTATTCGTGATTATTTGCATGTTAAAGACTTGGCCTCTGCGCACTATAAAGCACTCAAGTTTCTCGATGGTAATAAGTCTGCTGTTTTCAACCTCGGTACTGGTATCGGTGCTTCCGTGAGTGAGCTTGTTAATATGGTTACCAAGCAAACAGGTCTATCAATCAATGTAGAGGTGAAAAAACGCCGCTCTGGAGACCCAGATCGACTGGTGGCAGATCCATCTCGGGCCAGCACCCTTTTGGGATGGAAGCCGGAATACTCCTCCCTGGAAACCATTATTGCTGATGCCTGGTTATTTTACCAAAAGCCCGATGCTGTGCTCTATTACAGCGACCAATCCTATCAACAAAGCTCAGTTTTTTAGCCCAAACCCTTTCAGGGTGCCTTGCTAGGCGCTTCATTCGCCCCAAACTATTGCAAATAGAGATGTTTTTTATCTATACTGTAAGGTAAAAGAAGCATTGGAAGGTCGGGAAATGGAGTTTTTATGAAGAAAATGGTTGCTATACTTATAGTTGGTCTATGTGGTTTGGCTACTGAACTACATTCTATGGGCGCTGCTGGCGGTCGTATGTCTACAAGATTATTACGGGCTGTGCGTCAGCCACAGGTTGCTCTCAGGCTGGAATCTGCTGTTGGAGCAAGTAAGCCTCAAGGTCGGGGGATGAATTTTGGTATGAACCCGCGCGCAGCTGCTCGACCACAGGGTTTTACGCAGGGTTTAAGTAAAGAGGTAGGTCGACGATGGTTTTCTTCTCAGGCTGGGTTGCGGGTTAATCCAACAACGGTATCAATGAGCCTCAGTCCACCGATGGCTGGAAAATTACAAAGTATGCTTCCAAGTAAAACATCTAAAATGTTTTGGCACTACTATGAAGCATTTGATAAGATGCTTACGGGTTATTCATTTACTTATCCCGAAGCGAAGCTCGTGAAGATGTATTGGCAAATGAAACTATGTTTATTGGACCTTGCCGGCTTAAGCAATATTGTAGAGTCTGTTAAGGAAGGAGAAAGTAAGTTAAGAAGTCTTGAATGGTTTAATGAGTATTATTCTAGTCTAATAAGTAAAGATTATCCTGTTAAACAAAAAGAGAATCTATCTCACCTTTTTGGTATTTTAAGTGAGAATTTAAATGGTGATCTCTCCGATGATTATGTTACTAATGTATTAAATGGTGAAGTTAGGGAGGGCCTGATTGAAGACCAAGTGCCATATATTAAAGCTTATCAATCATTAAGTAATCTTATTGATCCAATACAAATGACACAGCAGATAAGGCTGCTGGGGAGCGACTTGTTAGAACTTTTATCTAAATTGATAACGTCCATTCAAGAATCTTTTACTCAAAGTGGCTCTAGTTATATTGTAACCCCTAATGAAGAAAAAATACTTATTGGATCGCCAGATGATTACCAAGTGAGGGGGTTAACTGATGCGCTTTAGTTGTATAAAAAATAACATTAAGTATTTTGTTTTGATGGTAATCCTTTGTGGATTAAGTATTGAGTTACAGGCTATGGCTGGTGCTCGGCGTGGATTGACTTCCGTAGCGCGTAACTATAGAACCTTGGTAAACAGGGCTTCTGTTCCTATGAGTAGATTTTCGAGCGCAGCTACAGGAGCTATGCATAAAGGTGCTACTCAGACAAGAATGTCTGCGCAAAAATTTTCAACAATGGCCGAAGGAGCGCTTGGTAATACTCCATTCGATGTAAAAGTTCTTGAGTTTGTCAATAATTATCATGGGGTAGCTGAAAGTATCTATGATGTAACCAATGAACGCCCTTCAAGTAGTTTGTTACAACAATTTTGGCGGTTTAGCTTGGGATTTAAAGCTCTATCTAATATTAAAACATCTAATATTAAAACATCGGGAATTCCATTGGCCTCTAAGAAAGCGTTTGATGGTTTCTACCATGATCTGATTAAAGAAAAGAGTGTTACAGTTGAACAACAAGCGTGATTAAACAAGCTTTATAAATTGTTTAATGATCAATTTCAGGGGCAAATATCCAACCAAGATTTTTTTAAACAATTAAACGTCTGGTACAAAGTGGGAGTCCTTAAAGAAGATCCTGCAGCATATATAGATCTATACAAATCACTACTTGCATTGGATACTCAGGGTACTACCGAACTAAACAAACAAAACATCGAACCGGCTTTGGCTGATTTTGCATCAAAAATGTTTTCTTCTGCTCAAGATGCGCTTACCAAGACTGGGAATAAAAGCCCTGACTTGAGAAACATAGAAAAGAAGACTAAAGGCCTAATGGATGCCCTTTAAGTTTTATAGGGCAAACTTTTGAATAAGATTTTTTGGTGCTGAGCTGTAATTTTCCTCAAGAGTGGACATTGTTAACAACCCTTCTTGTGCGCCTTCATACTGTAATACCGAAAGACTATTAAGGATTCCTTGAATTAAAGCCTGCTCAACTGAGTGGCCTTTCATAATGCTTCCTACAAAACAAGAACCAAAAGCATCCCCTGCGCCAACGGTGCTGACAATGTTGGTTGCAATGCTTGGATGAAAATAAATCGTGTCATGGTGAGCAACATAGACACCTTCACTGCCATTTGTGACTATGGCTATTGATGGTCCCCGGCTCAATATTTCTTTAAAATAATGTCCAAGGTTAAAACAACTGCTTTCTTGTTCGATCCAAGGTTGTAGAAGTTCAGGAGTGTTTTGTGCCATTGTTTTTTTATCTACGCCTTGGAGCTTGTTGTCTTTAATAAGGGTGAGCATGAACTCTTTTGCTTCACAAGCGTTTAAGATAAATGTACTTATGTTTGGTAGCGACTCTTGGATGATGTTGGCTGTTTCACACAACTGGGCCATGCCTGGGTTGATGGCTACCGGGATATTTAATTTTTTTGCTGCATCAGTAATAGGTTTTACAAGTTGTGCAGCTTCGCCATTAAGAGATGATAAATAGAGTTGGTTAAACTCTGAGAGCTTCGTATGAGGAATGTCTTTTTCTTGAAGATGGGTATTGGCCCCTCGATATACTAATAATGTAGAGTCGCCATCAGTGCACGGCATAATAAAAGAAGTTGCGGTGGCCGTATTGTTATCGATGTTCACAAGGTTGGTTGCTATACCCAGTGTTGTAAGTGCTTGAACAATGTGCTGTCCTTCTGGGTCGTTTCCTACTTTGCATAAAACAGTAGCATCGATATCGAGTTTAGAAAAAGAGGCGGCGGTGTTAATTGCACCGCCGCCTAAAAACTGTTCAACCTTAGAGATTTCTATTTTTCTTCCTGCAGGCAACTTGGTGTAAATATTATCCTGATCGCTGCCTACTTGCAGCGACTCAGGATATTTGTAATGAAGAAACAAATCTTTAGTTGCACCGCCTATGGTTAGGATTTTCATATTTTATTTTTAGCCTTAATAATTATTTAGCTTCAGCTGCACTCATGAGAATCTTGCTGAGTACTTCATCGGCATGATCAACCCAAATAAGGTTGATGTCTTTGGTAACATCATCAAGTCCCATAATGTCATGTTTGTTTTTATTAGGCAAAATAATATGTGAAATACCGTTACGCTTTGCAGCAAGGATCTTTTCCTTAACCCCACCAATAGGCATAACATTTCCTTGAAGATCAACCTCTCCCGTCATAGCATACGACGCATTAATTGCTCGCTTGGTATAAACGGAAAGGATTGCTGATAACATAGTAATTCCAGCAGAAGGACCATCTTTAGGTACTGCTCCTGCAGGGACATGGATATGTAGGTCGGTATTATCAAACAAGGCTGGATCTTTGATATCGAAACTATCAGCATGTGCACGCACATAAGTAAGTGCAGCTTGTGCTGATTCTTTCATAACATCGCCAAGCTGACCGGTAAGCATAAGCTTGCCTTTTCCTGGCATAAGAACTGCTTCAATCTTGATCATTTCTCCGCCATACATGGTCCATGCAAGTCCATTACAGATTCCGACCTTGCTAGTCTTGTTACAATCATCTTCCATAAACTGTCTTGGGCCTAGGTATGAATCAATGTTTTTCAGTGAGAACTTCGTTACTTGTTTTTTCTCAACAAGGGCACGAGCGGCCTTTGAAAAGAGTTTTTTAATAACGCGTTCTAGCTGCCTGACCCCAGCCTCTCTGGTATAACTAGCAACCAAGTCAGCAATGATTTTATCATCAATTTGGATCTTGGTATCTTCTAGGCCGGTTTCTCGTTTGGCTTTTTCTACCAGGTATCCTTTTGCGATTTCAATCTTTTCTTCTCGGGTATAACCAGAAAGTCGGATGATTTCCATCCGATCTTTTAATGGTTCTGAGATAGTATCAAGTGAGTTTGCAGTTGCAATAAAGATAGTTTTCGAAATATCAAAAGGAACGCCAAGATAGTTATCATAGAACGTCGAGTTTTGTTGTGGATCTAACACTTCAAGCATTGCTGCAGATGGATCACCACGGAAATCAGAACCGATTTTATCTAATTCATCGATCATGATAACAGGGTTCATGCTACCAGCTTTACGCATACCTTGAATAAATCTTCCAGGCATAGCTCCAACATAGGTTCTTCTGTGCCCACGTATTTCCGCCTCATCCTTAACACCACCAAGTGATATTCTAAAGAAGTTACGGCCTAAGCTTCTAGCGATGGATTTTCCTAGACTGGTTTTACCGGCACCAGGAGGCCCAACAAAACATAAAATAGGAGTATGGCCATCTTTTTTAAGATTACGAATCGATATAAAGTCTAGTATCCGATCTTTAACCTCTTTCAGACCAAAGTGATCTTCATCAAGTACTTTTTGTGCATGCTCGATATCTAATACATCTTCAGTAGAGTGGTTCCAAGGTAAAGCAAAGATCCAATCCAGATAGTTTCTCAATACTGCAGCTTCCATTGAGTCTGGAGATGTTTTTTCTAGACGATTAATTTGACGCAGTACTTCTGTATTGGTTTCTTCGGAAAGCTTAAGATTAAGAAGTTTTTCTTTCATATCTTCAAGATCTTCAGCATCATCTTCTCCAAGCTCTTGCTTGATAGCTTTAAGCTGTTCTCTTAAATAGAACTCTTTTTGTGACTTGTTCATAGAGTCTCGTGTATGAGCACGGATACGTTCTTGAACTTCTGACACTTCAAGTTCTTTGTGTAGTAGCTTATAAACATCAGCAAGAAGTTCTTTTTGAGATGTTTTTTCAAGTAATTGTTGAGATTCTTCAAGTGGAACATTTAGGTGAGAGATTACATAATCGGCTATTTTATCAGCGTCATTCATCTTTGAAAGAATAAGATGAAAATCTGGGCTTAATATTTGGCCGTTGTGGTTCATTTTCTCAGCTAATTCTTTGATGTTACGCATGAGCGCATCGATTTCATCGCCTTTTTCTTCTTCGAGCTCGATCAATTTTATGTGTGCTTTTAGGGCTTGTTCATCAGCTATAATTTCTTTCACTTCAGCTTTATAAAGCCCTTGTACGAGAATTTTTATTCCCCCCTCAGGAATTTGTACAACACGCATAATATTGGCAACCGTGCCAACAGAATAGAGATCTTTTGTTCCAATGGCTCCTTCTGGGTTATCTTCTTCTTGTTTTTTTGCTGCTAGAAGTAGTGTAAGCTTTGAATCGTTCAGGGATTCATTGATCCCTTGAATAATTCGCTCATCTACAACTAGTAATGGAACTATTTGATGTGGAAATACTACCACATCCATTGTAGGAATTATTGGCAGCGTTTCCGGTACTGCATTTTGAGATTTTTTTTTTGAAAGTGTCTCCATTACCTCCCCCTTTTTTCGTAGTTATCAGTTTTTAGTTTAAGTGAGTTGAGTTTCCAAAGGCAAGAATTATTAATTAGAATGATGATAAATGTGATAAAATAAGGTTTTTGGTTTCAAAAGTAGAATATAAAGTTATATTTTATGATGAAGGTTTATAATTTTCAGGTATAAATGTTTAATACAGGGGATAATTAATGGTAGAAAAAAAAGTTTTTATTGATTCACCTTTAGTTTGGATTGATCTAGAAATGACAGGTTTAAGCCCTCAAGAGGATGTCATCCTAGAAATTTCGGTTATTTTAACTGATTCGAAGTTGGTCGAGATTGCTCGGGGTCCCAACCTGATTATATCTCAACCAAAAGAGCGCTTGGACAGTATGAATGAATGGTGTACTCGGCTGCATGGTAGCTCGGGTCTTACTGCTCAGGTCCTGGAGTCCACCCTATCTCTAGCTGATGCAGAGCAACAGGTCATGGATTTTTTAAAACAGCACTGTAGACCTGGAGAGTCACCATTGTGTGGTAACTCTGTCTGGCAAGACAAGATGTTCATGGTTAAGCATATGCCAGCCATTGTAGACTTCTTGCATTATCGAATTATTGATGTATCGACGATTAAACAGTTGGTACAGCGATGGTATCAATCTGACGATAAAAATGTGTTCAAAAAAAAGGAAACCCATCGTGCGCTTGACGACATTGAAGAGTCCATAGAAGAACTAAAATGGTATAAAAAAGGCTTCTTTATTGAGCAATAAAGGGTTACCTTTTTAGGTTTATGTATGGACTTAAATATGACCTTGATGGTTAACTTGCCTTTTAATGGTTGTCTGAGTATAATCAGCAATCAGAAGTAGATTTTTTAGTATTAAAGGAGAAGTATACCGTGAAGAAAAATATACAAAATATTTCACTCTTTCTTTTGGCTGGCTTGGTTTCAACAAGCTATTTATGTGGGTTTAACTCAGCATCATACAGGAAAAAATATCGAGCATATACAGCTGAGGGAGTTAAAGAAGGAGAAAAGCGTGCTCATTGGGAAAATTATAGAAATAATTGGCTACGTGAGGATGAAGCTGCAAAAAAAGAGAAAAGGCTTCCTTCATGGGCTCGGCTTGCTGCATTAAATGAAGAAAGTGAAGAAAAAGTTGTGAAGGGACGTGCAGATAGAGAGGGTCGAGTTCAAAGTGGATTATCAGAATATGAATTAGGTGTTAAGTTTGCATCAGGTAAAAATTGTAAATCGGAAGAAAGATTTGCTGTTGATCTTGAACACGGAAGTATGGATAAAATTGGACCACTTCACCTGCTGCGCGCATGTGTGAAATGTCAGAGTACAGCAATGTACAAAGCTCTTGCAGAAAAAGCTGAAGCTGATGGTCATGCTGTAACCATTCAAGATGTGCATGGTGCGCTGATGTATGAACCGCTACAGGTTTTGCCAAGTTCAGAAGAAGGTGGCGAACGAGCAGATGTTAAACACTCACAAGTTCCTCTTGAAGAAACCAAGCATGTAGACTCTGCTGTGAATATGAACTTTATTCGAGATAACAATCCTGAGCTATGGAAAGAGTATATGGCAAGTTCATTACCTCAAGAGTTTATTGATGAACGAATGACCAATGAAGACTCTATGACGACTGCCAATATGGAAGTTGTTAAGGCTGTATATGAAGGCAACGCTAACTTAGACCGTGTAAGCCTTGAAAAACTTAAGCGTTATGCAGAATACAACTTAAACGAAGAAACCAGGAATTCTTGGTGGGCCTCTGAAGAGAAGTCCAAAGAATTGAGTGATTTCTTAAAAGTTATTAAAGTTAAAGTTGATGAAATGGGCGCCGATGAAGAAAAAAAGCGCAAGGCTGATTATTGGCCAGCGGATTCAGTAGATCTTTCTGAAGAAGGTGCAGGCAAGATGGCTGCAAAGAAGCGCACTCGACCAAAGGTTGATGGTGAGGAAGCCAAATAAGGATTAAAAGAGATCAATAAAAAAAGCCGGGATAAAATATCTCGGCTTTTTTGTTTACAATTTCTTGTTTTTTCCTTAGCTTTAGAGTCAAAAGTGTTATATTTAACTGTCCTTAATGGTTGTAAAAAATGATTCAAAAATCTCAAGAAAAGAAAAGTAATGTTATTGGTCAGATCCTGCGAGTGAGCGGGACTGTGATTGATGTTCAGTTTCCACGGGACCAGGTCCCTAAAATTTTAAACAAGCTTCTTATTGATCTTCCCGACAATAAACAAGCCGCTCTTGAAGTAGAACAACAATTAGGGGATGGTGTAGTTCGCTGTATAGCGCTGGAGGGGATTTCAGATCTTGCTCGAGGGTTGGAGGTTGAAGATACAGGATCATGTATTAAAGTGCCGGTCGGTGAAGCAGTGCTAGGTAGGCTTTTTGATGTGCTTGGTGATCCTATAGATAATAAGGGGCCAGTTGATACAAAAGATAAGTGGCCTATATATAGACCGATGCCTGAGTTGGTAAAACAAAAGATTGAGCATGAAATTCAAGAAACCGGGATCAAGGTGATTGATTTGATGTGTCCTTATATTAAAGGATCCAAGATTGGATTGTTTGGTGGTGCGGGTGTTGGTAAAACCATCCTAGTGATGGAACTTATTCGTAATATTGCCAAGGAGCATGGCGGCGTTTCTGTTTTTAGCGGGATCGGTGAGCGTACCCGTGAAGGGAACGAGCTGTGGATTGAAATGAAAGAGTCTGGTGTATTAGATAAAACTGCGCTCGTGTTTGGGCAAATGGGTGAAGTGCCTGGAGCTCGGCTTCGTGTCGGTTATGCGGGCTTGACCATGGCAGAATATTTCAGAGATGAACGCAAAAAAAATGTACTCTTTTTTGTAGATAACATTTTTAGGTTTGTGCAGGCTGGAGCTGAAGTGTCCACCCTTCTCGAACGGATGCCATCGGCTGTGGGTTATCAACCGACATTGGCATCGGAAATGGGAGAGTTTCAAGAACGAATTACTAACACGCTTGATGGTGCTATTACTTCTATTCAGGCGGTGTATGTTCCTGCTGATGATATTACTGATCCGGCCCCAGCGACTACGTTCATGCATTTAGACGCTAGTACCGTATTATCACGAAAACTAGTTGAGCTCGGTTTGTATCCAGCTATTGATCCTTTACAGTCCAACTCTAAAGGGTTAGATCCGTATGCTGTGGGTGAGCGTCATTATACTGTTGCTCGCAACGTGCAAAACATCTTACAGCGATACAATGAGCTGCAAGACATCATAGCGATTCTCGGTATCAATGAGCTGTCCGATGAGGACAAGTCGATTGTTGGTCGGGCAAAGCGGATACAAAAATTCTTAACACAGCCACTGTTTACAGCAGAACAGTTTAGTGGGCTTAAGGGAGCCTATGTCCCTCTTGATACGACCATTAATGATTTTGATAAGATTGTTAAGGGCGAGTGTGATGATCTACCTGAAGCAGCATTTTATATGGCTGGTAGCCTAGAAGATGTTTATAAAAAAGCTGAAAAATTAAAGAGCGAATAGCATGGAACTGATTATTAGTAGCCCAATGCACAAAAAGAAGCATGACATTGCGTGGGTGGAGCTTTGCTCCTCTGTTGGGAACATTGTTATTCAGTCTAATCATGCGCCCATGGTCATGCGTTTAGAAAAAAAGTCGCAAGTGGTGTTTGGGTTGACTAGTGGTAAGCAGGAATCACTAAATGTTGAGTTTGGGGTAGCGCATATCACGCGAGAGTCAGTTTTACTTTTAATCGTTGATAAATAACAATGAAAAAACAACTAGGGACCATCCTTTCTGGCTCGCTTCTTGATGGTTTTTTGATGCGGATATCGGCACACAATCAGTTTGAAACGATTAAGACTGGTAAGTTTGTTTCTATTGTGGGAAGAGATTATACGTTCTTTTCTTTGATTACTGACTTGCGTCTTGAGGTATCTAACCCGGATATTCTTTTGTTTCCACCCTCTGAAGGCGAGTCGTTGTTGATAGATGCTCTTAAAAAGAAAGATATCTATGCTACCGCACAATTAAAGCCGATGTTGATGGTGGATAATAAAAATCGGGTTATGCCGGTCAAGACAATACCGCCTCACTTTGCTCATGTGTATGATGTCGATGAGGCTGAAGTAGCCTTAATATTTGGAGATGAAAATCATCCAGAAAAGAAATACTTTAGTGTTGGAACGCCGCTTGATATGCAAACACCGGTGTGTTTGAACCTTGATCGTCTGACAGAAAGAAGCAACGGAATCTTTGGCAAGACGGGAACAGGCAAGACCTTTATAACTAGGCTAGTACTGGCTGGATTGATCAAGACAGCTAAGGCTATTAACTTGGTATTTGATATGCATAGTGAGTATGGATTACAGGCACGTCAAGAAGGCAAAGAGTTATCTTTTGTTAAAGGTCTTAAGACATTGTTTCCTGACAAGGTGGTTATCTTTTCATTGGATCCCGAGTCTACGCGTCGGCGAGGTAGTATGCCGGATGTGGTGATTGATATTCCACTACAATCAGTGAGTGTTGAAGACATTATGTCGCTGGGTTCAGAGTTGAACTTGCATGCTACTGCTATGGAGGCTGCGTACTTAATTGCAGCCCGTTATAAGAAAAATTGGCTTGTTGAGCTACTATCGCATGGTGAGGATATTAAAGAATTTGCGGCCAGTGTTGGAGCGCATCCAGAATCGATTGGTGCTTTGTACAGGAAGCTCAAGCGTGTAGAGCGTTTGCCTTTTTTTTCAAACTCTACTAAAAAACAGTCTGTAATTGATCAGATGATGGAATATATTGATAAGGGTAAGCATGTCATTATCGAGTTTGGCAATCATACCTCCACCTTTTGTTACCTTTTGATTGCTAATATTATCACTCGCCGAATCCACCAAGAATACATGAAAAAAACAGAAAAGTTTTTAGGAAGCCAGAATGTTGCTGATGAGCCTAAAAAACTTATGATCACTATTGAGGAAGCGCACAAGTTTTTAAACCCCCAGGCAGCACACCAAACGATCTTTGGGACGATTGCTCGTGAGATGCGCAAGTACTATGTATCATTATTGGTGGTTGACCAACGCCCTTCTAGCATTGATAGTGAGATTTTATCTCAGATTGGAACTAAGATTGTAGCACAGCTGAGTGACGAAAAAGACATCCAGGGAGTATTGACCGGTGTGCCCAATGCTCCACAATTACGGGGCATTTTATCATCACTAGACTCTAAAAAGCAGGTACTGTTGTTGGGGCATGCGGTTGCAATGCCGGTGGTTGTTGAAACCCGAACCTATGACGAAAAGTTCTATCAAGATATGGGTGACGGGTTTGCAGTTAAGAAGATTGACCAAGTCATTGATGAAATTTTTTAATTTATCTTATTGTTTTTTCAATTTCTTTTTCTTCTTCTTTTTTTACAGCTTTTTCTTGGAATTGGTGCAACAAGGGAGCTCCATTGCGTCTTAATACTTCGAGTTGTTGTGGGGAGAGCCCTTGGCCATGATTGAGGCTCATCAGTGTTTCTTGTTCATAAACTTTCTTGTCGGATGTGCTTTGAAGTGTGATAGTGATGCAGCCGAACAGGATTGCAATAGTGATTTTGTTCATTGTTGTTGTAATTTCCATTTTAGAGATTTGTTTTTTGTAGGTAGTATGCAAAATTTAAGCCCATGGTTTTCCACAGGCTTAAATTGTTTAGGTTTTAGTTTTTAGCGTTTCTTTTGTGCTCTACGTTGTGCCCTATTGAGGGATTGAGGGTCGTTAGCACTTTCTGTTGGGCCACCAACATTCATTTGTTCGAGTTCTTTTTCTCGTTGTTTTTCTACTTCTTGTTTATTGAAGTTTTCAATATTCATGTGGAAGATGGTATGAATAATTTCCCATATGATATTACTCATCATATCTTGGAACATAATGAATGCTTCGCGTTTATATTCAATGAGTGGGTTTTTTTGGCCATAGCCGCGAAGTCCAATACCTTCTTTAAGGTGATCGACATTGAGCATGTGTTGTTTCCAAGCCTTATCAATAGCATCTAAGATAACCCAACGTTCAGCATCATCAACAAGCTCGGGGTTGAGTTGTTTACGATACAGATCGTATTGAGTAATAATGAATTTAACCAAGTCGCTTTGGAAGCTGTCTGAGTTTGATGTTCGTAACTCAGCTTGATTAAATAGGTCTACTGGCATGTGGGTTAACTGAGAGAGCGACTTAATAACTTGTTGTGCTATTTCTGGAGTCATTTGTCGTTTAGGACATTCTTTTTCCATTATGTTTTGCACACAACGTGAGATCATGTCTTGGATGTGTCCATGAATGTTATCAGCAGAATCGAGCACTTCTTTTCTGAACTGGTAAATAACTGTTCGGTGTTGATTAAGAACGTCATCATATTCAAGAAGTTGTTTTCGAGTTTCAAAGTTTTGTTTTTCAACTTTTTCTTGAGCTCGAGCAATTGTTTTAGAAACTGCACGTGATTCAATTTCTTCGTCTTCGGTCATTCCGAGTCGTTGCATTCTGTTTTTAAGTTGTTCTCCACCAAATATACGGATGAGTTCATCTTCAAGTGATAGGTAGAATCGAGATTCACCTTGGTCGCCTTGACGTCCAGATCGTCCACGTAGCTGGTTATCAATACGACGACTTTCGTGTCGCTCTGTTCCAAGGATGTAAAGCCCGCCCATGTCCTTAGATTCTTGATTCAGCTTGATATCAGTACCACGGCCAGCCATGTTGGTTGCGATAGTAATTCGTCCTGGTTGTCCAGCATATTCAACAATATCAGCTTCGCGTTCATGCTGTTTGGCGTTAAGAACTTCGTGAGGAATTCCGCTTCGAGTAAGCACTTTACTGATTAATTCAGATGTTTCAATTGCAACGGTGCCAATTAGTACTGGTTGCTTTTTTTCGAATCTCGCTTTCACATCTTCTGCAATAGCGCGGTATTTAGCATCTTTTGTCAGATAAATAAGATCCGATTTGTCATCACGAATCATGGGCTTATGAGTTGGAACACTTACAACATCAAGCTTATAAATTTTATGGAATTCTTCAGCTTCAGTCGTTGCGGTTCCGGTCATACCTGCAAGTTTTTCATACAGACGGAAATAATTTTGAAGTGTGATTGATGCTAGAGTTTGGCTTTCCTTTTCAATAATGGCGCCTTCTTTAGCCTCTAAGGCTTGGTGGAGCCCATCACTGTATCGACGGCCACTTAGTATCCGTCCAGTAAATTCATCAACAATAAGAACCTTGCCATCACGTACCACATAATCGACATCAATACGGAATAATGCATTAGCTTTTAATGCCTGCGTGATGTGGTGAAGGAGCTTTAAGTTATCGACAGCGTAGAGGTTGTCAATCTTCAGTGCTGATTCGACTTTATCATTACCAGATTCAGTTAGTTGTACCGATCGGGCTTTTTCATCGACCTCAAAATCTTCTTCTTTTTTTAATTTTTTAATTACTTTGTCGGCAACAAGGTAGAGTTCGCTTTCCTCATCAGTTGATCCAGAAATAATCAATGGTGTTCGTGCTTCATCAATTAAGATGGAGTCAATTTCATCGACGATTGCATAGTTGAGTGGTCGCTGCACATAATCTTCAAGTCGGAATTTCATGTTATCACGTAGATAATCAAAGCCAAGTTCATTGTTCGTAGCATAAAGAATATCTGCCTTGTAAGCTTCTTTTCTTTCTCCGTCATTCATGTCGTGTTGTAGTATTGCAAGGCTGAGTCCGAGAAAGTTATAGACAGGAGCATTCCATTCAGCATCACGACGCGCAAGATAGTCATTAACGGTTACCAATTGAACCCCTTTGCCGGTTAAGGCGTTGAGGTAGAGTGGTAGTACTGCGGTTAAGGTTTTACCTTCACCGGTTTTCATTTCAGCAATCTTGCCCTGGTGGAGTATGATACCACCTACAAGCTGTACATCATATGGTCGCATACCAAGCTTACGCTTGCATGCTTCGCGACATACTGCGAACGCTTCGGGTAGGATATCATCGAGGGTTTTCCCCTCGCTTAACTGTTGTCGAAACTCATTGGTCTTGTTGGCTAGATCTTCATCAGAAAGAGCACTAATTGTTGGTTCCAAGGAATTTATAGTGTCGACAATAGGGTTGAGTCGTTTAAGTTCTCTCAGGTTGGCAGAGCCAAAAACCTTGGTGAGCAGGTTGGTTATCATTAAAAATTCCCTAGAAATTCGATCGTTAAATTTATATCTTTTTACGGTAGTTGTGAGTTTAGTAACTACGGTATCTCATTGTAAACAAAATGTACCTATATAATAGCTTTAAACTAGTATAAACAAACTATCGATACTTGGCGAGTTTGAGCTTCTGGGAGGCGCCGGTACGAGCAGAATTCCGTGTTACAAATAGTACAGTCGTTTTGGGAGGTATCCACCTGCTCCTGGGATATGCCAAAAGACTCTAATAACTGTAGGTTATAGCCGGGGAGATCAAAATAAACATCACCTTTTTGAATAATTCGGGTCTTAGTCGCAATTTTCTGATGAGGTAGGTTATTTATAAATTCAGAATTGACCTTATAGCAGCATGCTTGCGCTGATGGGCCAAAGAATATCTGGAGATCTTTTGCCTGGGAGTTATAGGCACGTTGCATGTGCAGGATGGTCTTGAGGGCTATTTCTTGTACGGTACCTCGCCAGCCGGCATGGGCTATCCCGCATGCTTGATTTGTAGGGTCGTAAAACACGATTGGCAAACAGTCCGCTGTAAGAACCCCAATTCCTATGTTTTTTTCCTGGGTTATGAGGTAATCACCGTCTTGAGTCAGGCAGGCGTCTAGTTGCTCGATATTGTCTTGTGCTACCTGAAATCCATGGTTGCCATGAACCTGGTGCTGAAGAATAACAGTAGAAAAGTCCTGATAGGAGCAGTGTTTGGACTTGATGTCAGATGGTGTAATGGCTGTTGATTGGTCTCCGAAAAAAACATGAAAGCTCTTTTTTGGCATAAAAAAACCCCAAAGTTTTGGGAGTGTTAACGAATCAATGGGAGAAAAATTGGTTGCGGGGGCTGGATTTGAACCAGCGACCTTTGGGTTATGAGCCCAACGAGCTACCAAGCTGCTCCACCCCGCGTCTTCCTTATTAATTATGTGCTTTAAATAGGGCCTTGTCAAATAATATCTGGGTTAAGACGGAATAAAAAATTCGAATGGTTATTTTAGTGGAAGTTTTAATAGAAATAAACTATATTGGAGTACGTGTTTAACAGTATTGATTAAGGACTTTTATGAGAAAAAACATGCTAGTTTTATGGTTTGCGGGGCTGCTTTTGTGTTCAGCTGTCCATGCTGGGAGAAGGTTTACCCTTGAAGACCAAGAGCTTATTCGTTTGATGTCTCAGTCTCCTGTGTCGACAAGGTCAGAATCACCACGCCCGTTAAGTGCTGGCGTTTGCGATGAGGTGAGGCGGTCATCTAAGACGCTGAGCTTGGCTGAATATGCATTGGGCATTAATGGAAGGGACGACAAGGCTACTGAGGACTATCTGTCTGAGAGGGAAGAGTCTACCCAAAGAGCAAGTAGTAGTGGAGTAGATGAGCTACAGGGTCTTGCGGAACGATCCTTTCAGAGAAAGCGAAATGTAAAGAAAAAAGAAGAGGCGGATACTGTCCGTAATGAGGAACGAAGACGGGAGGCTGTTTTAGAGCTTCATCGAGCTACAGAGGCAAACCCTTTGCTTGGTTGGTCGTTCTTGGCATTAAGGTGGTGTCCTTGTTTTGGTAGTATGCAGGAGTCTGGTGATTGATTAACTAGATATGTTTATGCGGCTTTAGTGTTTTTATATTGCGTTTTCGGTTGTGTGATGGCTATGACAAAAAGCTCGACCAATGCCATAGAGATTGGTAGGTTGCACCTTAGAGGTTTTCATTAACTATTAAGGAGTGACGAATGATAATTGGGTTAGCGCTATTTGGTATTGTATTATGTTTATACGGGTTTGCTATTGAGCAGCAGATTCGAAAAAACTCTCGATATAAGCCGGTTTGTGATATTTCAGATTCTATTTCTTGTTCCAAAGCGATCAAGAGTGCTTATGGTAAAATGCTTGGAGTTCCTAACACCCTGCTGGGAATTTGTTTTTATCTAGTATTGATGTTTTTACAATATTTTCATCTCTATGCATTTGTTTTTTATTTAGCACTTTTAGGTGCAATTGTTACTATTTTCTTTGCATTTATTTTATATGCACGCATTAAAACCTTGTGTGTGCTGTGTACAATTGCCTACATCGTAAACTTTCTATTGTTATATTTAAGTTACCATCAGTATCTGGGGTAAAACTATGAAACAAGTTATTTTTTCCAACAATGAAAATCTCAAATCCTTTGGATTGTTTTTGATACGTATTGGATTGGGAGCTATTTTTATTTATCATGGATGGCCAAAAGTTATAGGTGGTGTAGATCAGTGGCATTGGCTTGGGTTACAAATGAGCCATGTCGGCATTACATTCATGCCAGCCTTTTGGGGGTTGCTAGCAGCGTTGATAGAGTTTCTTGGCGGTATTTGTTTGGTGCTTGGTCTAGGGACTCGCTTTTGGGCATTTCTATTGGCATGCGTAATGTTTGTAGCGTTTGCTATGCATTATAAAACTGGTGATGCATGGGTAGCACAGTCGCACCCTCTTTCGCTGTGTGTGGTTTTTATTGGCCTGATGATTGCTGGTAGTGGCATGTTTGCAGTAGATAGGTTTTTTAGAGAGTAAAAGGTTCAAGAAAACAATCATAAATCTATAATGAAAGCTTCATTTTTAAAGCTTAATTCTGTCTGTTTGAAAATCGACAATAATTCGCTAAGATGGGATTAGGTATTTTTTAAAAAGGAGTAGTAATGATTAAAAAAGCCGCAGCAAACAAACGTTTGTTGAGTGTCTTTACGCTCGCAATGATCAATGTCGCGATTGTTGCTAGTTTACGTGTTTTACCCATGATGGGCAAAGAGGGATTGCATTCGATATTCTTCTTTGTAGTGGCAGCGATTGTATTCTTTATTCCAACAGCACTGGTTTCTGCAGAGCTGGCAACAGGCTGGCCTAAAACAGGCGGTGTGTATGTTTGGGTTAAGGAAGGAATCGGTTCTCGTTGGGGATTTCTGGCCATTTGGCTTCAGTGGATCCAAAATGTGATTTGGTATCCAACCGTTCTTTCATTTACAGCAGCAACGTTTGCATATGTATTTCAGCCAGACCTGGCTAAAAACAACTGGTATATGATTGGAGTAATTCTGGGAGTGTATTGGGCTGCAACATTTGCAAACTTCTTGGGGCTTCGGTTATCAAGTTGGATTAGCAAGATTGGTGCAATTTTTGGGACTATCTTACCAGCCTTACTTATTATTGGTCTTGGTGTCGCATGGTTCTTTTTGGGCAGGCCTTCGTTAATTGAGTTTAGTTGGGATCACTTGATACCTGATTTTACCGATATTAGACAGATCGTTTTTCTTGCGGGTGTGTTTCTTACATTTGCAGGGATGGAAGTTTCGGCAGTGCACGCACAAGAAGTTGAAAACCCGCAACGTGATTTTCCTAGAGCTATCTTGCTAGCAACCTTGATAATTTTGTTTATTTTTATCTTTGGTTCATTGGCAGTTTCTGTTGTGGTACCAGTCAAAGATATTAGCTTAGTTGCTGGTGTTATGCAGGCGTTTACTGACTTTTTTAAGGCCTATAATATTGCATGGTTAATTCCCGTTATTGCAATTTTTGTGGTGGTGGGAGCTATTGGGCAAGTGAGTTCGTGGATTGTTGGTCCAAGTCGTGGTCTTTATGCGGTTGGTTGTAATGGCGATTTGCCACGGTTTTTTCAGCATACAAATAGCCATGGGGTTGCTACTCATATTTTATGGATTCAAGCGTTAATTGTAACCGCCCTTTCATTAGTGTTTTTACTTATGCCAGACGTGAGTAGTTCGTACTGGATTTTGACAGCACTAACAGCACAGCTCTATTTGATTATGTATATATTTATGTTTGCATCTGCAATCAGATTACGGTACAGCCAGCCGAACGTGGTTCGAGCTTATAGGATTCCATGCGGTAACTTTGGTATGTGGGTTGTAGCTGGGTTAGGTATTTTGGGTTCATTGTTTGCGATTTTTATTGGTTTTTTTCCGCCATCACAATTGGCGACAGGGAGTATTATGTTTTACGAAATCTTTTTAGTTTCAGGAATAGTTATTTTTTGTGGTTTACCATTACTTATTTTTGCTTTAAGACGACCATCATGGGTAGCTGGAAAACAAAAACAGCCAGCTAAAAGAGTTGCTATGAAAAAAAAGCCAGCGGCTAAGAAACCAGCTTCCAAGAAGCCTGCGGCAAAAAAGCCAGCGGCTAAAAAGAAGGTTGTTAAGAAAAAGCCTGTAGTTAAAAAAGGGAAGTAAATGTTAGCGAAAAAAGAAAATTTAAAAAAGATGCCTAAGGAGGAGCAGTTTATTGCTTCGACTTATAGTTCTCGATATTTTTCTATGCCAGTCAACAAGTATAAGATGGCTAAAGACTCAATGCCTGCTCGCGCCGCATACCAACTGATTCATGACGAGCTTAACTTGGATGGGAACCCTGATCTTAACCTTGCTACATTTGTAACTACTTGGATGGAGCCTGAAGCGCGTAAGCTTATAGAAGAGACATTGAATAAGAATTTTATTGATCATGATGAATATCCACAAACGATGGTAATTCATAATCGTGTGGTTAATATGCTTGCACGTCTTTTTAATTCACCCGATGAAGCAGACTCGGTTGGAACTTGTACTATCGGGTCTTCTGAGGCTATTATGCTTGGATTGTTGGCACATAAATGGAACTGGAAAAAGCGTCGACAAGATGAAGGCAAGCCGTTTGATAAGCCGAACATAGTTTTTAGTGCCGATGTGCACGTGTGTTGGGATAAGTTTGCAAGATACTTTGATGTGGAAGCACGCATTGTTCCAATGACGCCAGATGATTTAGTATTAACAGCAAAAAAAGCAAAGCCATTGATTGATGAGAACACCATCTGTGTTGGTGCGATTTTGGGAACGACGTTTACTGGGCAAGCTGATCCAGTAAAAGAGCTCAACACGATGCTTTTGAAAATAAAAAAAGAAAAAGGATGGGATATTCCTATCCATGTTGATGGTGCTAGTGGTGGATTTATTGCTCCATTTGTTCATCCCCAACTTGAATGGGATTTTAGGCTTGAACAGGTTAAATCAATTAATGTTTCGGGTCATAAGTATGGATTAGTTTATCCCGGTATCGGTTGGCTTGTTTTCCGTGAATCCAAAGACTTGCCAGAGGATTTGATTTTTAAAGTTAACTATCTGGGTGGCGAGATGCCGACATACACATTGAATTTTTCTCGGAATAGTTCAATGATCATTGCTCAGTATTATAATCTTTTACGCTTAGGTACTAGTGGCTATAAAGAGATAATGGAGAATTCTTTAGAGAACGCTCGTTACTTGGCCAAAAAATTAAAAGCTACTGGCAACTTTAGAATTATTAATGATTGTAAAGTGTTTCCGATTGTTGCAATGGCGCTTAAGAAAGACTCAAAGATCGACATCTTTGACCTGTCTGCAAAAGTACGGGAGCGTGGCTGGATTATTGCAGCGTATACGTTACCACCCAATGCAGAGAGCGTGGCAATCATGCGTGTTGTTGTAAAAGAGAACTTTAGTCGTGACATGGCTGATCTTTTAATGAACGATATCCAAGTTGCATGCAAAGAACTTGAAGATGGCGGAAAAAAAGTAGCCAAGAAGAAAAAAGAAAAAAAGCCTGAGAAAAAAAACATTATTTGTTAAAATGTTAGCAAAGCGAGTAAGCCTTTATTTAAGAACTTACTCGCTTTGTTTTGTAAACTATTTTGTTTCCTTCTTTGTAATTTGGAAATACAAAAAAATTCCGCTAAACTATGGTAAAGATTCCAGCTCGATACTAGTACCCTTTTATATGGATGGTAGTATTGCACTCGAAAATCACGTTCAGAAAATTCGTTTCAAGGGAAAATTACTATGGTTAGTCGGTTCACTTCTTGGTTGTTGCATATAACACCACTTTGTCTTCTTGTATTAAGTTTGAATATAAACTCATCAGAGTTGGTGCCCGGGGATATAGAGCCGGGAACATCAGATTTTGATTCTTTTTCTTTTACGGTTGGTTCAACAGCTTTTTATAGGATGGATGGTGCTGATGGTTCAACTTTTTATTCGTACATTGGTGCTGGTGCAACAAAGGCAAGTAATAATTATGCAGTTGCTTATATCCAGCGAGGTGGAAAACAATTTATGCCACTCGCGCCATCAAATTCTACATTAACTGGCGCAAAGATAAACTTTTTAACATTGTATGGCATGCTTCCAATTGCTGTCAAAGATGGAACCCAGCGTGTGTATCAGTACAGTAAAATCGACCATGTGGTGCCAGCCGCTAATGGCTCCGCTGCTGCTACGTGGACGGATAAGCCTAAGGTTTCTATTATTGAAAGTGATATTGTTCACGATGCAACAGGAACCGACACGGCCGAGATTGTGGGGCTTTCTGCTTCAATAAATATTAGTCATACATCCACAACAGGATCCAGGGTGAGTCCGTTTGTATTTATTCCTGTTAAGGCTAGTGGCGGTGGAACGTTTGGTGCTGCCGGTAGTGGGATTGCTGTTGGTGAGATAACAGCACGAGCGCAAAAGGTTACTGATGAAGAAGGGAAAGTAATAAAAGATAAGACTGGTAATGAAGTAGAAAAGATGGTTTCGAGGTTTGAGTTAATTAACGCTGACCCAAGTAATACTACTGTGGCAGACAATCTAGCAGCACCCTTTAATGGTACGCTGGCAGCGCTTGGAATTGATGATGATGTGACATTGGTTGGCGATATTGTCGATATTCATGTCGATCAAGACTTATCGCGTATTTACTGTGCGGTTCAGGCGACATCCGGTGCGGCTGGTGGAACTCGCTCGATCGTCGTTGGTCGTATCGTTGGTAAAAAATTAGAGTTTTCTCCAATTGCTCCTGATGCAGCGATTGTCGGTAACGATAAAATTATAGGAACAGCAAGTAACGCGGCAACAGTGACGGCGTTTAAAGTTCGGACTATGCAAACAAGCACTCGCCTTGAATACTTGATTGTCAGTGGTGGCAATGGTGCATTGAGTGCTGTAGGCGATAAGGTGTATGCGATGCCACTTGTAAACTTAAGGGCCCGCGCACAAAAATCCAGCGAATGGATGGATAGCTCAACTCATGGAACGCTCGCTAAGTATGACCAAGCTCCTCAAACTAAAATTTACAAAGGGATTAAGAACTTTGTAAAAGGTAAAGTAATGGAAACGCCAGCAACGGCGGCCGATGACTTGTTATCTACTGCTGATACTGCAGCAGTCGTTGGCGCAGGGGATCTTCCTATGGATCCGACAACACAAAACATTACTGACATGTTCATTCAAAACGATTCTGTGTTTGTTGCGATCGGTGGTGATTATGATGGCGGGATTACCATGCCAGGCCTATTTGAATCTGAAGCGATCTTCGATCAGTTGGGTCGGGTTGCAGCATGGACACCATGGAAGCGTGTTGGTGGAACCGATGATAAAATATTCCATGCTTCACTGGATACTGCAGGCCAGTCGGCATCAGGAAGTGCGGGTGCTAATTTCTGGCTCATGCCTGGAAGTGACTCTAGCAGTGTTCGCGCAGCACGTCGCTCAGTCTGGGGCGTTGGGAATGAGGATGGCTTACTTGGTGGAACCAATAACGATGTTAGTGTTGGATTGGTCAACTATATGAGCAATAATTTTCCTCAGGAACAAGGTGGTGTACAGGCATTAGCAGAATATATTGATATGAATAGCAACCCACTTCTTTTAGGATTAAATCAGCTTGGAATATTGGTTGTTGGGGGACATCAAAAGGTCACGCTTGCACAAACTGGACGTGGAGACGGTTCTAGTAACTTTATTCCAACTAAGGGTGATTTTACCATGGCAATGGCAGGATCATTAGACGGATCTCTTCCAACAGCAACAGCTGATACACGTATCTTGACGGTAGCGGGTGGCGACTTAAATGATATAGGTCCAATCACTTCTAGTGCGATTGTAACTAATGTTATTGGTGGGATAACCCGTCATTATTGGCTTGTTGTAGCCGGTGCTGGTGGAGTTGCTGTTTTAAGTGATGCGAGTGGTAACGGTTGGACTACGCCGTTAACGGGACTTAATAGTTTCCCAAGTGATATGACATTTAAAAAGATTGGTTCTTATTCACAGGTGAGTAAATTAATTGGTGCTAACAATGATATGTATGTACTTACAACTAAGTCACTAGAACGATTGGTACTCACTCCTCCGACGATTATTAGTAATACAGTATCAAGGACAATTGTAGGGACACCGGACTCGGTTACTGGTTCTAAAATCACTCGCTTTACTGATGCGGTAGTTTCTTCAGGAGGTGTTAGCTTAGGTTTATTGGCTACAACACGTGGGTTATATCGCATTGCCAATGGCAGTAACATTAATTCGGCATCATCTAACTTGGGTTGGGTCCATGTACCACTTCCAGGTGGTGTAGGCCCAGTATTCCAGTTTGCTCCCTTATCTAATACGGAGCTTGCTACCGGCTTTGCCTCAACGGGCCAATTATATGTGCTCGGGGTTTATCACGGTTATTACTCTTCACGAGTACATCGTTTTTATGTTAATTTAGATGGCACCGTGGACAATAACACAGTCCGCCTTGTAAATGATCAGATTATTCTTGATAGTACAATCTACTTTATAGATTTTGGTGATTTTAGAACTTCATTTCTGCCTGATGGCGGTCTGTTTTTCCATTCACGATCAAAAGATATTCGATTCCAAGATCCAACACTTACTGAAGATGATAGCACGATCCCTCTTTCTCTTTTTTCAATGCCATCCAACAACTTGTTGTTTGCTGGTGTGCTACCGGCTTCAAAAAGTACTAATATAGGCCTGAGCCCAGAGCGAGGTACCACGGTGGACAGATTGATTCGGAGTAGTGCATTAGGTGGTTGGTTGGTACCCGGAGACTATGGAGTACGTGTAAGTGAATAGTAATTTAAAGGTCGCATCAATGATAAAAAAATCTATACAGCTGTTATTTAAGATGGTTAAAGTTGTATGCCTGCTTTCTCTCATCGGGAATGGTTCTGTGTATGCAAACTTTCCCATTAATGTTGTTCGTCCCTATGATATTGATATGCATTGGGCGCCGCAACCTGCTGGAACGTGGGAGTATGGAGTTGTTGGAGAGTTTGCTGGAACGGTGAACGCTTATAATTCTGACGGGAAAAAAACAAATGTATTACAAATGTGGGAATGTAATGTCGACAGCCTTGCAATGTTGCGTGGTTTTCCAAGTGAAACTGATATCGGCCAAACTAACGCACTGCTAGCTGGAGCAACTGACAATGGTGTGCGTGGGCACGTGGTTCCAACTGGAACCTTGAATGTGTGGGATGCGTCATTATCAATTCGTTATTTCTTTCCAGCTAATTTATCATTAGGTATCTATCTTCCATTGTATACCATGAGTCTTGGTGATATTAAATGGAATGATTTAACCCGGAATGTTACCGATGAAGATTTATTGGTTAAAGAAATTTTAACTGATGATTTTCCTAAGCATGTCCGTGAGTTGAGTGAGACGTTTGGTTGTAAAGGAAAGAATACTTTAGATATTGGAAATTCATGGAAAAAGACTGGGCTTGGTGATTTAACAGTGCTTGGTGTCTGGTCCAAAAACTTTCCACAGGTTAAGCCTGTCTTAAAAAACGTTCGCTTGACTGGACGCTTAGGGCTTACCATTCCAACTGGTTTAAAAACTGACGAGAATCTTTTATTTCCAATCCCGTATGGCAACGATGGCGCGCTTGGCGTGGTGTTTGGCTTGAACGTTGAACTCCAGTGGTACAATTGGATTCGCGGTGGCGTACAGGCGGATTTTTGGAAGGTTTTTGGAGATACTCGTGATCGAAGAGTCAAGACAGATACGTCGCAAACCGACCTTGTCTTGCTCGGTAAGATCAGGACGCATAAGGAGTGGGGATTCAATCGACGCTACACTCTTTATCTTGAGCTTGGTGATTTTACTCGTGGCTACTCTGTTGGTTTTGCGTACCAATATTTTAACAAGGGCGGCGATCGACTTAATCTTGTGTCTAATACTTATTCCACTTTAGCTGCCGAGAGCGCTACCAGCTTAGAAGAGTGGAAGCTGCACAACATAATACTTGACGTTTCAGGGAGCTTTGGCGAGAAGAATACCTCTGGACGCACGCGGTTTAGCTTCTTTTATAAACACCCGTTCAATGGAACTCGCGCTGTTGCTGCCAAGATGTTTGGTGCGCGTTTCGTTCTTGATTTCTAGTTCAAGCTTGTTCCAAAGAAATAAAGAGTTCAAATATATTTAGCGTTCGCTATTAATGTTTTTTTTTTCATGTACACTGTTGTAAAAAAATATATTAATTTGGACTATTATTGGGATTGTTATAATGAAAAATTTAATTGTTAAAAATATTTTAACAAGTGCATTATTAAGCTTACTCATTTCATGTAATGTTAATGCCGGATTTTGGAATAGGGAAACTTTAGGAAGTGAAGCCTCTCCTGGATGGGTTGCTCCTGCTGTTAAGGGTGGCGCTTCTGTAGCAGCACTTTTATTTGTTTTTGGTGGCGGTTACTGGAAGGCTCATTATAACAGTCAGGCCGAAATAGAATCCTTACGGTTACAACTTCAGAACGCAAGAGGAGAAGATGCAGAAGCCACTGTATTAAAAGTAGTGCATGATTCAGCTCTTGTGGAGTTAGCCACTCGGTCGGGAGGAGAAAAGAATTCAGCTCTTGCGGCGTTACGCAGCGAATTGGGAGGAGAAAAGAATTCAGCTCTTGCGGCGTTACGCGGCGAATTGGGAGGAGAAAAGGATTCAGCTCTTGCAGATTTACGCAGCGAATTGGGAGGAGAAAAGGATTCAGCTCTTGCGGCGTTACGCAGCGAATTGGGAGGAGAAAAGGATTCAGCTCTTGCAGATTTACGCAGCGAATTGGGAAGAGATAAGGATTTAGCTCTTGCAGATTTACGCAGCGAATTGGGAAGAGATAAGGATTTAGCTCTTGCGGAAGAGTCAAGTGAGGAAGAAGGCTCACAGGACTCACGCGATCCCCATCAATATTCTTTGTGGTAATTTTTCTTTCAGTGCTTCATCTGTGGTTATAAAAAATATATTTAATTTAGTTATGAGTAGGATTGTTTAATGAAAAATGTAATAGTGAAAAATATTGTAGCGAGTATGTTATTGAGCTTGTTTATTACGGGTGGTATGGAAGCTGGTTTGTTTGGTTGGCCATCATGGCTTGCACCTCAAGATTCTTTGGGTAGTGAGCATCATTCATTGCCGGGTTGGGTAAAGCCAGCCAGTCAGGGTGCGGGTGTGCTACTTTTGGTAGGGAGTGGCTATATGTGGGGTAGCCATGGTTTTGCAGCACAAAGAAGGTTAGTAAAAGAGGCTGCACAAGAGGTGAAAGAGCTTACTTCCTCTTTGGGTCTAGCCCAGGATGACCTGAAAGGAGCTCATAAAGAGCTTGAAGATCGTGCGGGCATGATTATAAAATTTAGAGAGAGCGAAACTAGTCTAGAAAGTAAAAACGGAGAATTGCAACGTCGTATAGAGGATAGTGAAAAAGAGAATGAGGGTGTGTTGGCTGAAGTGGTTCGTAATGGCGATCTTCATAGGGGTGCTCTTGAAAGAGAAGCGTTACTACAGGCAGAACTTGACGATCTTAGGAGTGCTAGTGCTCGCCTAGAAGAAAAGATAAGATTATCAGAGGTTGCACTTGGTGAGCTTGAAGCGGCCGTATCACCAAGAGATGAGGGTGGGTCTGTAAATGGTTTTGTTGAAGCTGCTGATAGGGCAGGTGAATATTACGGTGCGACACTTCAAGCAAAGGAGCTACTGTTGCAACTTGCGCATCAAAGAGAAAGAACCCAACGAAATCAACTAGCAGCTCTAGCAGGAGATAATGCACATCTACGGGCATTCCTACAAAGAGTAGCCAGTGTGGCTACAGGAAAAAATGGAGCTATTGTTATTCCTGTCAGCACTTTTAGGGCAGCCATGAGTGATGCCACTTATTTAGAGAGGCGCCATGGTCTGGTTCATCCTAAAGGGCCGAATGGTTCTTTAGGTACTGAAGACTTTGCAAGTGGTAGGCTCCTTGAAAATGGTCATAAAGAAGAACGCTTAAAAGAATTGGAAGACGAGGGTGGTGAGCACTAGGGTTAAGGCTCTTTGAGTGTGTTGACTATCAACGACGAACCTGAAAGAGTTGCTTTCAATAAATTTGTAATTGCTATACACTTTCAAGTAGAAAAATATGCTTTTTAATTATTAACAGGAGTTTTTGTCATGATCATTAAAAACATTTTAATAAGTATTACCTTGAGCCTTCTTGTATCGTGGAACATGACAGCCGGTTTTATGGGCGATCCAGGACCGGCAACCACAAGTGGATCCAGCTATTCTGCTGTATACAAACTCCTTGGACTTGGTGGAGTTGTAGGCGTATCGGCATTGAGTGGCTATCTTTATGCTATGTCTTCAAATAAAGCTACTTTGGTGCAGATTCAAAAAACCTTAGCTGATGTGCAATCAGCAAGTGAAACTGTCAGGAGTAAGCTTGCTGAAAATGAAGAAGTTAGGGATGAAATAATAACCTTAGTAAGGGGGCGTGAGGGTCAAGATCTAGAGGCTGTTAATCAGGTGGAACGAATTACAAGAGAAAAAGCGGCCATGCTTGAAACCGTCAAAGGTCTCAATAATCGTTTTGCTGAAGTTGGAACATTGGTAAATGATCCAGTTGGCCTAAATTTGCTACTTAATGAAATGGATGGTACTCAAGGAGAGGTTCGATTCTTGGGTGTAGCAAGTAAAGTTGTAAGGGAGAACCCACTTATTATGGTCTCGTTGAATCCTGACGGTAAGAGTGAGGTGTGGAAAGAACAAAGAGAAAGTAAGCGTCAAGGATTACTCGCACTACTTCCTGCGGAATAATAATATTTTTTTAAATGCGGTTATTGATTGTTTTAGAATATTTTAAAACTTATGATTGCTTTCCTAACAGTTTGATTTAGAATGATAAGGATTTCTCTGTTTGGAATTGACATAAAGCTCAGGCACCAGGTTATTTTCTTTTTTTTAGAGTAGTACTTGATTTTTCGGAAGCAGGTATTAGAATGTTTTCATTCAGGGTAGGTATAATTTTTCAGCATTGATTGATGATGTGAAGGTTATATGGATACAAAAAAAGAGAATACAGAAAATGCTTTTTAATAAAGGAGTTTTTATGAAGGCAAACAGAAAACCACTAATCAAGCTTGGTCTTTATCTTTTAACCGCACTCGCTTCGAGCGATGCTGTTGCTCGTTCATGGCAACAATATGCTGTATGTGGTGGATTTACAGCAGTAGGAATTTGTGCATCACAACTATATTCTTTTGTAGCCAAGGAGCCTGCTAAGGCTGGTGAGCTTGAAAAAGGGATATTGATCAAAGCGTTATTAGGTCAATATGAAGAGGTTCGTTCTGAGCGTGATGGTCTCTTAGATTCAGCTGGCGAATTACAGTGCATGATCGATGAATTAGAAAAATTCATTAATTTACTTACAACTCAAAATGATGAAGTTGCTGGTGAAAAAGGTGAACTTGTTAAAATGTGTGAAGCTTTACAACAAGAGCTTGAAACACTTCGCGCTGAATACGAACAGACTCTTAATGAGAAAAAACAACTTGCAGAACAGTTGGATGCTGTTGAAGGTACACAACGAGACATGGAAGAGCAACGTGCAATGTATGAAGTTGCTAACAATGAATTGTGTAAAAAGGTTCTTGCAGAAAGAGATTCTTTAATTTCTTCTACCTCAAACTTGCAAAAAATGTTGGATAACATTGAACTTCAAGTTAAAGAGATGCGTACAGAGCGCACAGGCTTAGTTGGATTCTTTGATGGCCTTAAGGGGAAGCTTGATAGTTGGAGATCTTCTTATGCTAAAAAAGCTGAGACCACTAAGAAACAACCTATCAATAACAAAAGGTTGCTAGAACAACTCCATCAGTTACGTATGGACAAGAGTTCAGCTGCAAAGACTACACAAGTTCGTCAAGGTATAATTGATAAAAAACGTGAACAACAAGAATCAAGAAGAATTACCAACCTGTTAGGTTAGATTTTAAGTAATACATATCTTTTAAAAGAAAGCTCCGATCGTAAAAATCGGAGCTTTCTTGTTGTCTTGTTTACTTCAAACGCCGATATCTGCAATAATGTGTGGATAAAAAATTAGGCTTTGGTTGAATAAGGAGATGATCATATGAGAAACACGCGAAACAAGACGCTGTTTATAGGGCTCTTTTTCAGTTTATTATTATCGGATATATATGGTTGGGGTAATGGCAATAACGGGTACGGCGGAGGCTATAGTAACGGTTTTGGTAGTCATCCTCGTGAAGAAAACTTAGGACCTATTGGATATCAGCCTAAGCACGAGACTGCGGACCAATTCAATCAAGTGTGGAAGGTCTCACTAATGGTGATGGGTTTGGTTGGTCTTGGAACTGGTTGTGGTGCATTCCTTCATCGCCAATGGATGGCCACTCAATCGCGGGCAGCATTGGACAAGGCAACTCAGGATCATGCGACAAAAGTTGCAGAGTTGGACCGCCAGGTGGCACTACTTCGGGGTACAATTATCGATAAGGATCAACAAATAGCAGGCATGGGTGATCCTCGTGTAGTGCAGAGGCTACAAGAGGATCGGGATTCTTTGGATCGTAAGCTTAGGGAAGCGTATCGCCAGAGAGAAGAGACAACAAGTCTTCGTGCTGGTTTGGAACAGAATGCTATTGATAGAGCTCTTGAAAAAAGCAATGGTGAATGGGAGCAGGTAGTAGTACGGTTACGGGAAGAGAAAGAACAAGCTGAATCGGCTCGGCTTTTGGGTGAAGAGGAGTCTTTAGGGAATGTAGTAAGAGTACAAAAAACACTGGATATGTATCGTACTACTTTTCCTCAAGTTATGAGTAATAGGAGGTGCCGAGGAATTATAAGAAGGAAGGTAGAAGGAACGGATCCAGAGGAACAGGAGACCGATGTTGATCATTTAGAGCGGTCAATGGGGATAGCACAAAGAGATAAGGAGTATAAAAGAGCTCTTAAAGATGCGGCAAAGAAAAAGAAAAAGAAAGAGAAAAAAGGATCAAAATCAGGCTTTGATCCTAGCGAGCTAGAGAGTGAGGTTGAAGATGAGGGTGGTTACGATAGCCGGTCAGTGGTAGGTTCGGGTTCATATCAGGGGGAGCTTGAGGAAGAAGAAGGTGGTAGCGGTGGCGGTAGCTACTAATAAAAAGAAATAAGAAAGGCCCGGAAAACTCCGGGCCTTTTCTTTTATAATAAGAACAAATTATTCTTAGACTTGTTCTTCAGCCTCTTTTCTTAAGTATGCAGGGACGTCAAGGTCGTTGACATCGATACACTCTTTTTTATCCTCTTCTTGTTGTGGCTCAGGCTCTTCCACTGGCGCTTGTTCAGGTGCTTCCTGGCTAGGCTGTTCTTGAGGTTGAGGCGCTTGTTCAGGTGCTGGTTCAGGAGCTTTTTCTTTGTCGTCATTATTCGATGCAAAATCAAGCTTGCATGCCTGTACTTGGATTTCATCCTGTTCTTCTTGACTAAAGCCGGTAGCGATAATTGTTACTACGACCTCTTCACCCATCTCAGGATTGATGACAGAGCCGAGGATGATGTTAGCATCATCAGCGGCTTGTTCGTACACGATTGACGCAGCCTCGTTGATCTCATGCAGTTTTAGTGAAGGACCACCAATGATGTTGAGTAAGACCCCACGTGCGCCCTGAATGCTCATGTTTTCTAGGAGTGGAGATGAGATTGCATCCAATGCAGCTTGGCGAGTACGATCTTGGCCAGAAGCTTTGCCGGTACCCATAACAGCAAGGCCCATATCTTTGATGATTGCTTTAAGATCTGCAAAATCGACATTGATGTGACCAGGCTTGGTAATGATTTCTGAGATGCCACGCACGGACTGGTTGAGTACGTCATTGATCATTGAGAATGCATCAAGCATTGAAACGTCATCGCCTGCTACATCCAACAATTTTTGGTTTGGCAGCACAAGTAACGTATCAACCTGTTTCTTCAATTCTGATACCGCTTTTTCAGCGATCTTGGAACGCCTTTTGCCTTCAAAAATAAAGGGCTTTGTTACAATTGAGATTGTCAGAACGCCCTGCTCGCGTAACGCTTTAGCGATAACGGCAAGTGCTCCAGATCCAGTTCCACCACCCATTCCCCCTGTCAAAAATACTATGTCAGCATCTTTAACGCAATTCATGATCTTATCAAGATCTTCCTCAGCTGCACGTCGGCCGACTTCAGGGTTGGCTCCAGAACCGAGTCCCTTGGTTAGCTTGACTCCAAGCTGAATTTTTTCATCAGCCTGTGATAGTTGTAATGCTTGAGCGTCTGTATTGGCAACGATATATTCTATATCCTTACCATTGGCTTCAATCATGCTATTTACAATATTATTACCAGCACCACCGACTCCTATGACTTTTATTTTAGCCATCGGTTGGTACTCCATTTTGTTTTTGTCTTCTTCCTCGAATATCATCATCGTTTCTCTCCCCTTTTACGGATTTAAAAGAAATCGGATACCCACGATTTCATTTTAATTAATATTTTCGTAACTAATGGCCCTTCCAAGTACTCCATCCCGCGCTTTTTTCTCTCGATACTATTAATGAGTAGTCCATACCCGGTGGCGTAAATAGGACTATCAAGAGTTTCAGGAAGGATGTGGCCAGTATCCGGCTTCCCTAAGCGGACGGGCACATTCAGAATTTCTTGTGCTACAAGATCAGCACCGAGTAGTAATGATCCACCACCAGTGAGCACAAGGCCGGTGGTCATCATTGATTGAAGGTGTTGCTCGGATATTTCTTTCTTGAGCATATGAACGATCTCTTCAATGCGTGGAGCTAGTATTTTAACCAGTTCCGATTGATTGATTATCCTTTTGCTTTTACCTTCAACATTTTCAATAGATATAATTTGATTAGTCTTAATTAAACTTTCATGAGATAAGCCAAACTCTTCCTTGACGCGTAATGCTTCAGAGATAGTAGTCTGTAATCCAATAGCAAGATCATGAGTGAAGTGGTTGCCCGCAACAGGCAAGACCTTAGTATGTCGAATGCTACCGTTTTGGTATATAGCAAAATCAGATGTTCCGCCTCCGATATCAAGGACGCCTACACCGAGTTCTCTTTCATCATGAGACAATACAGCCTCGGCAGATGCAAGCTGTTCTAGAACTAGGTCTTCTGCTTCGATACCGGCCATTTGGCAGCAACGGACAATGTTTTGTACGGATGCTATAGACCCGGTTATAATATGTACTTGTGCTTCCAGTCTTATTCCCGACATGCCAAGTGGATCAAGGATTTTTTCATTATCATCAATAGTGTAATACTTGGGAAGGACATGGAGAATTTGTTGGCCTTCAGGAAGTGCGATTGCTTTGGCTGCTGACAGGACATTGATAATATCTTGTGGTTTTACAAACCCTTTCTTGATTGGTGCTGCGCCCAGAGAGTTGTATGAATGGATATGGCTGCCAGAAATTCCTACCGCCGCACGATCGATGGTCATCTGTGCAATAAACTCTGCTTCTTTTACAGCGTTCTTGATTGATTGGACTGTCTTTGCAATATCAACGACGATTCCCTTTTTGAGACCATGGGATGGTGCGCGTCCAACGGCGAGCACTTCTACACTATTGTCAGGTTTTTTGTGTGCGACAAGAACACAGATCTTAGTTGTTCCGATATCTATGGAAACCGAAACTGAATCTCTTTTAACTTTTGACATCCCCTTTTTCCTCCCCTTTTACATCCCACCATGGTGGTCCCTATTGATGTTATGAGTCCCGGCTCATAACGTGCTCAGTAAATTCCTTTTTTGTTTATATACAATGGCTTGGCCATTAAACCTTAAATCGATGATGGTGTTCATATTGTTTTGTTTTTTTTGTTCGGTTTGTTGTTGCAGTACTTTTTTACATAAATTAATTTTTTGGGCGTCCGGGTATTGATCGAAGCGTAATAGAAATGCCCAGTGATTATCGCGTTTATTTCTAAAATATATCGATGTTTTATCCAACCAGATCACGGTAAAGTTTTCCAAGATATCTGCTGGTAAACTGGTTACAAACGTAATCAACTCCATCGGTATAGAATCAAAGATGTGGTTAGCTCGCTTGGTGATTATTGATGGCAAGTTATTAAGTGTTTCTGCTGTAAAGTGGGCTGGCAACAATACTTTACCTTGCTGATCCAGTACCGCTTCTGCATTGATCATGCAGAGAGGTAAGGTATTGCCTACCACCACCTTGGTAATGTTAGGTGGTGTTTGTTGAATCATAACCGTATCAATCGATGGAAATTCTTGCTTCATTGCAGGAGCTGTCAGGCGTTCTTGTTGTCGAATATACTTTTCTAGCTCACTTTTGAGTTGAGAAGAAAAAGTAGAGTCAATCGAGATTTTGAACAATGGTCCATTATCTGATTGAGCGTTCAGTTTCCTAAAACTATGTGTACCCATCCCAGAGATTATACAGGCAATGAGTACAGCGCTTCCCCTATACCACTTCATCGCTACCCTAATCGGTAAAAAGTTAATCGTTGTATTATTTCTAACGGTTTTGGGAGTAAATAGTCAACAATTTCGTTGAGAAGTGGTAGGATAAGTCGACCCAATAGAGTTTTTTCTTGTTTGGAAATAAAAATTAAGGATTGTAGATGAAGACACAGATGTTAATGAGTTTTTTCCTGATGTCGCTGGTGAGCTTTTCGGCAAAAAGTTTAGAAGCGGTAGAGGTATCAAAGGCCAGTGGTGAAACCAAGTCACCAGTTAAAGCAAAAAAAGCAGTTATGACAGGCAAGTCTTTGCTTGATTTATATCAGCAATTTTCAAGTTCGTTTCGCAATACAAGTCAGGGTGAATTAAGAAAGGTTCTTGAAAATCTTAAAAATCGTGAGCTGGTAAGTAATACCAGTGCTGATGATTATGCTACTTTGATTTCTACTGTGAGTGACGGGCCAGAGGTCATGCATGAAATTTTTATATATCTTGGGGCTTTTCCATTGGCGGATAAAGAAAAAGAACGAGAAGGAATTCGAACCAGTATTGCAACCAACTTTCAAACATTTGCTCTCAAAAATAAGAAAGTTGATCCTGTAATGTTGCAAGCCGATATCGATAGCATGGAACGACTTGCACAGTACTTAAAGGCTGAAGAAAACAAAAAGGTTATCAAGTTACCTACAGGAATTATTCCTGAACTTCCAAAAAAGGCTAAGAAGAAAAAATAACTACTTGGCTGGTTGATTCATGATGAGGAACATAAAGATTCCAGCTGCTACCGACGCATTATAAGAAATATCAGGCGTCCGTTGTGGCAATGTTATCTTGGTTCCGTACATGTCCTTGGTGATGCCTTTCTCTTCATTACCAATTACTAAACATAATGGATGTTTATAGGTGATGGAGAGTGCATCGGTTCCATGGTCCAGGGTTGTAAGGTAGATATGATATCCAGCTTCTTTTAATAATTCGATTGCACCCTTGGGTGATGGCGCGATATAAAAATTAGTATGCTCTGCCAGCCCAGCTGACGCTTTGATTGCTGAGGCATTAAGTGGTGCAGAATTTTTTGCACACAAAATGATTCCATCAACGCCAGTACAGTATGCAGAACGAATGATGGCGCCCAGGTTGCGAGTGTCTTGGATTCCGTCAAGAAGTACAAGATTTTTATGGCGCTCTGGGTTGAAAAACTTTTTATTGATCTGTAATGGCGCGGCAAGCGCGACTAGGTTTTGATGGTCTTCTGTACCAGCCAGCTTGTGAAGCACATCTCGCTTTACATATTGAATGCTGACCGGGTATTGTGGCCAATATTTTTTAATTTGTATTAACGATCGTGGTTCAGGCTTGGTGGTATATAGGGTATATATCTTCCTCTTTTTAGCTTTAAGAAGCTCAATAAGAGGATGTACTCCGAATACCATTTCTTGTTTTTTTGTGTTGTTTTTCATAATTTTTTTATTTTCGCTCTTTTCAGTTGTTCCTCTTTATGGTACCATAAATTCCAATAATTGTACCTTTTATCAACAAGTACCGGAGTTTTTCTATGAAAAAACACTTACTACTCTTGATTTTAGCTCAGATTGGTGTCACAACCTTTGTATCAGCTGATGTTGAAATCGAACAAGATGGCGAGGATTTAGGATTTATCATGAGCCTGGACTATGATCTTGACTGCCTGCTCAACCGCTTGAAAAAATTAGAAGAATATATGGATTCCACTTTGACGGAGGAATCTGATTTGCAGGTACGTACGCCTGAAGGGATAGGGGGACAGTTACGGGCATCAGTAGCTGAAGAGGATGATTTTGTTGTTATATCGTTTATAGTACCGGACGTGGATACAAAAAAAATCGATCTCGAAGTTGATGGTAAGTGTCTCAAGGGAACCATTCCTGTTGGAGGTCGTTCAATTGGGTTGGAGATCACCGATGGGATGTTGATGGTTTCTTCTCATGCATCTGGAGCTCAAGAACGGGCTGAAAATTATCAGGCTTATGAACACATGTCGACACAGATGATGTCACTGCCTGCACGGGTTGCTAATCTAGAGGCTACCGAGGTTGAATATGAAAATGATAACCTTGTCATTCGGGTACCTAAGTTTAAAGATAAAAAACCTGAGCATAAAAAACTTATGGTTACTGTTAAGTGATTTTGGTTTTTACAAATTTGTTATAACCCTGGTGAACCGGTACACTAAAACTACTACAAGATTTTGTTAATAGTTTTTAGACAGGATATCAAGAACGTGAAACATTCATCATGGATTGAACTGAGCACCTTAGCATTTAACCATAACATTTCACAATTTCGGACCTTTGTGCCTTCTGGGGTTAAGCTTTCGATTGTATTAAAAAGCAATGCTTACGGTCATGGGTTACTCCCGATGGGGCAGCTATGTGAAGCTAACAGTTCTATCGATTATGTTTGTGTATTTTTTTTGAGTGAAGCTCTTACGCTACGTTGCCATGGTATGACTAAACCGATCTTGGTTCTTGGACTATTAGATGATTCTATTGAGCTTGCAATCGAGCACAACATCGACGTGGTGTGTTTCGATCGATCACAATTGAATGATTTTCATAATGCTGCTCAAAAAGCGGGGAAGAAACTTTTTGTTCACCTTAAGATTGATACGGGTTTATCACGATTGGGATTTTTCCCAGATCAGGTTTTAAGTGTCGTTCAAGATATTGTTACCAATTATCCGGGCATTTATATCAAAGGGATCATGACTCATTTTTCAGAGTCTGGAGCACTGGATGTACAATGGACAGAGCGACAAGAGCGAGTATTTACCGAGGTTATCGCCTTACTACAATCGAAGAATATTAATATTGATATGATGCATGCTTCTAATACTGGAGCGACATTGCGATTTTTAGGGTCACATTTTAATATGGTACGTGTTGGTGGTGGAAGTTACGGATTGCCGCAGCGCACGTATGTATATGATCTTATAAAGAAAGCGGTGCCAGATTTTGAATTGAAGCAGGTACTAACTTATAAGTCTCGGATTATGAGTATTAAAGAGTTGCCTGCAGGAAGTTTTATTAGTTACGATCGTTTATATCAAACCCCACGACCACAACGATTAGCACTTGCGCCGATTGGATATAGTGATGGTTTTGGTCGTCGTAAGCCAGCGGGCCTTCATGTATTGATTAATGGAGTTTTGGCTCCTGTGGTGGGAAGTGTGTGTATGAATATGACCATCATTGATATATCACACATTTCTAATGTTGAGGTTAATGATGAGGTGACCGCTATTGGCGATCATGAAGGGATTAGGGTTAATGATATTGCGCCATTAGTGGGTTGTGTTAACTATGAGGTTACCACCCTCCTCAACCCTGCCACAAAACGTATGATAGTGAAGTAAAGGAGTCGTGATGACGTTTACTAAAAAGGTATTAGAAGTTGTGAAAACTATTCCACGCGGTCAGACCATGTCATACTGTCAGGTTGCTGCGTTGGCTGGAAACAAAAAAGCAGCACGAGTCGTAGGTACTATTCTTTCCAAGAATTATGATCCTGCTATTCCATGCCATCGCGTTATCAGGGCTACTGGCCAGCTTGGCAAGTATAATCGTGGTGCAGATAAAAAAGCTGCTCTATTGAAACAAGAAAAACAAGAGAATTATCGTCCCCAGTGAGCTGGTGATAAGCTTTCTCTCAGAATCTCAAAAACAACACCTTGTTGTACTCGTGGCGAGTGCAATGCAGGAGCTACATCGATAGTGACCGTTTCAGATGACTCATGTAAAACAGGAGAAACTGTAGCGGTCGTGAGGGCTGCTTCGGCTAGTTTTAGGATAGCTTGATAATCAAAATTTCCAATTTGAGGAATAAGCGCTTGAGTACTTGGGTATAAGCGTTGAAAGTGCAAAAGTGGATAGACCGTTTTACCAACTAGCCCCCCCTCTGGATCTTTTATTCGTACGACGTGGAGTTCAACATCTTTACCACCTTGTTGGTATTCCCAACGTTCTAATTGTCGGTTGCCACAGGCAGCTAGTACTTTTGTTGGTTTTGCATATAACGCATCGAGTGTTTCTTCGCGCATTTCAACAGGAAACCCTGTTTTAAGTTCTGGGGGTGTTGGCAAGTGAGGGTTGTCAAACAATCCTACCCAAACGCCATCGTTATTAACAATTGGAGGTTGCCCAAGGATACGTTGAGTTGGTACAACTACCTTGTTTTGAAATTCTGCCTGAGATAACCAATGCCCCCCTCCATTTTCATCGCCTTGCACATGTTCCCAGTCTGGGCATGCTGCAGGAAGATGGGGAGAATCAGGACTAGAAAGCTGACCTAAAACTTTGTTAGCAGTAGTGTCACCTTTAAGAAGAATTGAAAGCGTGCGTCTGCGTCGGACTGATAAGCCCCTAAAGCTTCCATTGCCATCTGGCCCTTGAGATACTTTAAATCCAAGACCTGTTGCGGCAGCACGACACAAACGTCTTGCATTACGTTTTGTAGGGCTTCCTTTTTTAACTTTGTGAACCACAGTCTGTCGTGTTAAAGCCTTAAGTCTTTTTGGAGTAACAGGTGTTCCTAATGGCTTATTCTTCAAGGGCGATGTAGCAGCAAGGAGCTGTGCTGGGGTCATTGGAGCATCAAGGTCTTCTTCTTTATAAGGAGACAGGCCCAATAGGCTTTGTTCTATGTCTCTAGCTGAGAGGTCTAACTCTTCAGTAAGCATTGTGCTACCTTCATCCTCACTGCTGTCCCAAGAGGTTTCTTCCCCATTCCCTTGCGGTTTTTGATAAGCAAACATTCCACCCTCCTCATCACTAGAGTCTTGTGAGTATGCAGGAGTAGAAATCAGTAAAAATAGAAAAAATCCTATATAAATTTTATACTTCATAAACTATGTCCATTTTGTAATATTCTTATAACCATTTGATAAAGTATACTCTGTTTGTAAAAAAAGTGCAATTGGGTGCATAGAGAGGGGGGATTGAGCAAATGTATATTTTAGTTGGATAGACAGGCAATATTAACTTATAATAAAGATAAGGTATAAAAAATTTAGTAAAATAGGGGTGGTAATGTATATAGTTGAAGGTAATATTGGAGCAGGTAAGTCTACATTTTTGAAGTTGATTGAGCAAAGTTTACCGCAAATTTCAGTAGCTTATGAGCCCATGGATCGTTGGGATAAGAAAGAATCTGGGCAGTCGCTCTTGGCTAAGTTTTATGAGGATCCGAAGCGATGGACGTTTTCTATGGAAACGTTTGCTATGGTGTGCCGGGTTCGTGATCATTTAAAGCGTCAACACGAAGAACCTTTGACTGTTATTGAGCGTTCTATTTATTCAGGACATTATTGCTTTGCTAAGAATGGATACCTGCATGAGTTTATATCTGAAGCTGAGTGGCACGTATATGAGCGCTGGTTTAAGTTCTTGATTCCTGGGCGATGTAATCCTCCTCTGGGATTTATCTATCTTAAAACGGATCCTGAAGTTTCTTTGGATAGAATTAAGCATAGAAACAGAGACTCCGAAAAGGACCTTTTATTTGATTATCTTAAGCAGATTGATAAGCGACATAATGAGTTTCTGATTGATAAGATTGGTGTTGCGGATGACCTTGTCGACGTTCCGGTACTCACCTTAGATTGCAATGAAGATTTTGAGCACGACCCACAACGATGGGAAGAGCTTTCAAAACAAGTGTCGCAATTTATAGGACGTACCTATCAAGTACCAGTGCCTACTGTATCTTTATCGCTTTAATTATTTCTTGGTAATCGCAAAATAAACAAACACCTTGTCTCGATGCGTTTCAGTCATGCCGACTTCTTTATATACTTTTTGCGCCCAGGTATTAATAACCCTCGTTACTAGAGTTACCTTGGTGCACCCTTCTTTAAAGAGTTGGTTAATGGCATGGTCGAGCAATGTTTTACCGTAGCCGTGACCGCGGAAGGATGGATCTACCCAAAGGAAAAGAACGCGTCCTTCGTAAAAGTTTTTCTTATAATAGGCCGTAAACCCTGCTTTTTTATTTTTATCAAACAAGACCTTAATCTGTAATTTACCCGTATGGTTTGTAAGGTACTGTGATGGGTTACGATCATTAAGCATCCGATCAATATCAAAATTGGGGTTATCGGTGAGCCAGAACTTATCTTTTTTAAATGAGTCTTGTACGAGAGGACGATCTTGTTGATCATTATAAGGCTTGATAACAGATGTAATTTGGTAGCGAAAAGCAATGATGGCAAATCCAGAGATGATAAGAAAGACACCTATCCAACGAGCCCATCTCCATCTTTTTCCTCGTAAGTAACTCATTGGTTATCCTTGTTTTTATATACAATTTCTTTAAGAACTAGGCCTCGAGCCGGTGCATTGGGCAGGCTATGTTCTGGATTTTTCTTTTCTAAAACTTCTTGTAAGTAGTCTATCGAAAGTAAGGGGCGTGATGCAACCTCTAAAGCACCACCAACCATTCTACGTATTTGATAGCGCAAGAATCCTGCACCCTTAATATCAATCTGATATGCATCAAATTGTGGTTGATAAGAAATTACTATAGAGTCGATAGTTCTGACCGTGGTTTTCATGTCATGTCCCGTACAAAAGCTTCTAAAATCATGAGTACCTACAAAAACCTGGAGCGCTTTTTTGAGCTTGTTTATATCTAAGTTATAACGATAAAACCAACCATACCGCGTTGTGAGCGGTAGTGGCTGCTTGAGAAATAAATGATATTGATATGTTTTTTCTATGACATTTCTTTGTGGATGAAAATCCGAATCCATGGCCACGATATCTCGTACGACTATAGCATCCGGCAAGCGATTATTCCAAGCCGTCAGCATTCCTGTATTAGATATGTTTAAGGTAGTTTCGATCATGGCGACCTGACCTAAAGCATGCACACCAGAATCAGTGCGAGATGCACCCTTGATCATCACTTTTTCATTGAAGACCCTATAAAAAGTATCTTCTAGAACTTGAGTGACGGTATTGGCACAATGTTTTTGACGTTGCCATCCTGCATAATCAGTGCCATCATATGCGATAATGCATTTATATTTAGTAAGAGCCATATAGTAAGTATAGCCTTTAAGTAAGGCTTTGTCTTGAGGTGGGAGTGTGTCTTAAACAAAAAGAGAGCCTCCGAAGAGACTCTCTTTTTTTGCTTAAATCTTAACGATTAGTAGCTGGTTGCGTTATATGGTAAAAGACCCATAGTACGCGCACGCTTAATTTCTTGTGAAATAAGTCTTTGATAACGATCTGTGGTTCCTGAAATACGAGCAGGTAAAATTTTACCACGTTCAGTTAAAAACCCTTTAAGGAATTCAATGTTTTTGTAGTCAATTTTTTGTACCAACTCTGCGTTTTCAGAGAAACGACAGTGTTTTTTACCACCGAAAGAAGTGCGACGAGCTTTCTTCTTGAGCAGTCTAGGACTCATTTTAAGTTTAATTTTCTTCGGCATCACTTACCTTTTCATTTGTATCGTTTACAACTTCTTCTTTGACTACTTCAACAACCTTTTCTTCAGGTGCTGCACTTACTGCAGGAGCATCACCAGAGTTGTCTTTAGAAATAAGACCTTCCATCTTGTTTTTTCTCAAGAATGATTCAACGTCTTTTGGAGTTTCTTCTAGAGACTCAGGACGTTCATATTCAAGAGAGTCTGTTGGATTTAATGCAACGGTCATAGTCCGCATTACTAAATCAGCATGCTTGATGGTAAACAAAGACTCGATACTATCAAAGAAACTAGTTTTTGAATCTTCTGGAAGTTCATATCGAACAAGGTAGTAAACACCGTAATCATTTTTTTGGATTGGATAGGCAAGACGATATTTTCCCCAGCGATCGTAAGAAATTACAGATCCCTTGGTTGATTTAACTGTCTTTTCAATTGCCGCTTCGATTGCTTTCGACTCATCATTAGTGATTTCAGGAATCGAAAGAATCAGCGTTTCATAACGTTGTAGCATTGTATAATAGCTCCTTAAGCTCTTAATTGGAAATGCACGAGATGTACATTATAAAACAATTATTTTTTATCATTTTATTCAAGATGACAAGAGCGCTTTTATATATATCATAATTATACATTAAACTCAGAAATATGCTAATGGTAAGGGTTAACTCGGGTTCAAACAAAAATACCGGGAGCTAGGTTACCTAGATCCCGGTATAATTTTTGCTAAATACTCTTTTTAGACGAGGTTTTGCATGCGTGCAATTACTCGGCCAATAATTCTAAAGTGATCTTTACCACGAATAAGAGCAATAGGTGCATTTTTTCCGTTAACAGACTCAAGAACAATAAAGTCTTCAGTGTATGCTACACGGGTTACAATTTTTTGTTGGGTATCATTACCATACTCAACCGCTGCGATATCACCAGATCGTGCCCATGTTTCAGGAGACACAATCAGACGGTCACCTTTAACAAAGTGAGGCGCCATCAGGTTGTTTTCAATAGCGAGAGCAAACATTGAGCTGTCGTTATTATTCAATACAGGAACAAAAACGTCCTTATAACCTGTTGTGGTCTGCATAAGCTGGTTATTGTATGGAGATGGGTTTGAAGGAACTTCTCCTACTACAGGTACTACTTGAACTTTGAGCTCAACGTCAGATTCCTCTGGTAAGCTGACATTTTTATCAATGTCATCAGTTCTTTTACGTTGCTGGGCAAACAAGTCGATAGGGTTAATATCGAATGCTCCAGCGAGCTTTCTTAATGAATCTTCGTTCCAACGACGAGTTCCATTTTTAATGTGAGTCAGATAACTTTCAGACATTCCTGTCTTTTCTGCGAGAACCTTGGTTGTCCAACCTTTTTCTCTCAAAAGTTCCTTGACGCGAAGGGCTGTCGAACTTTTCATAATAGGGCTCCTCCCTTTATGTTTGTCTTAAATGTGTTACTATGATTTTTAAACTACTGCTTTACTATATATTAGAGTACAAGCGATTGAATATCTTGTCAAATGGAAAACTTTAGGTGGGTCGGATTGGCTAAAAAATTGACTATTGAAAATGATATCTTAGAGCGAGATATATGGGTTAACAAGGGGCTTCTCTGTGGAATAGATGAAGTTGGACGTGGTTGTCTAGCTGGGCCTGTTATTGCCGCGGCAGTAGTATTAAACCCAGGGAAAAAGAGTAAATACGTTAGGGATTCCAAGCTTATGACTGAACAGGAGCGGTTATTAGCCTATAAATGGATTGTTCGCAATTCAACCTTTGGCATTGGAATTGTTGACCATAGACGTATTGATGCGTTAAATATTTATGCCGCTACTCAATGGGCCATGAAGCGTGCAGTATCTCAACTTACGGCACAATTGTCCAAAAAACCGGATCTTATGGTAGTTGATGCGATGCCATTAGTATTTAGCGGGGAGGAATTTACAAATATTCCTGTCAAATCGTTTCCTTTTGCTGAATCTCGTTCAATTTCGGTTGCCGCAGCCTCTATTGTAGCAAAAGTGACGCGAGACCGAATTATGGGTATCATAGATAAGTCTATTCCTGGGTATAACCTGGATCATCACAAAGGATATGGCACGCAAGAGCACTCTAGAGCTGTTATCGAGCAAGGCTCTAGTATTATACATAGACAGAGTTTTTTAAAAAAATCATATGATAAAATGGTAGAATATCGCTATGAAAAGCAAAGAGAATTGTTTGGGTGAGGTGATTGAGAGCACATTATCGACCTGGAAAGGTCAATGCTGGGATTGGGACAATGTTCCTGCATTTGGGTCTCTTTTGTCCGTTGAATCACACGATCGAGAGATATTTGGCATTGTGTATGAGATTCAGACTGGGTCATTAGACCCATCTAGAACGCCCTTTGCTTATCAAAAGACCGAAAAAGAGCTCCTAGCCGAACAACCCCAAATATTTGAGTTTCTTAAGACCACTTTCTCCTGTCTAACGCTAGGATATAAGGAAAAAGAGAGTATATGTCACGTTTTGGCCCCAAAACCGCCCAAAATACATAGTTTTGTTAGTCTCCTTGATATTGCATCAAGTAAGGAGTTTTTTAGCAAGGAAGGCTATTTACAGCTCGTTTTTGGCTATGAAGCTGTTATAGGCAATACGGATGAGCTTTTATTGGCACTTATGAAGCATGTGCGTCAGGAAGAGATTCTTGATGATGAAGGGATGGCACGGTTTATTCAAAGTTTATCATTGCTTACAGGTAATGATTATCGTCGATTAAAGCTTTTTTTACAGCGGGTTCAGTCACTATAATAAAAAGAGCCTTTTTTTAGGTTTTTCATTCAAAGTATTCTTATGGTTATTCATTGGTTTGGAAGAAATCCAGATATGGAACATTACAGATTTACCCCTATTCCTCTTGGTGTTGCTTCTCGACAAACCTTGGAGTCTCGATATAAAGAGCAATATTCTTTTTTTCTTGCATCTGGCCCAGATATATATTGGGGTAAAAAAGAATATAATGTTTTATCGAACTTTAGAATTGAAACTAATAGTGTATATCGTAATCGGATACACAAAATATTTAAAAAGAAACCTTTTACCTATCGTCCATCAACGATTGATACACCTTTGGGGCAGGATCAACTAAGCTACCTTCAAGACTTGAAAGAGTCTCGTTTTGTTCTGAGCCCAAAAGGGAATGGCTTAGATTTCTATCGACATTGGGAAGCACTCTATTTAGGTTGTATCCCTATACTAACCACTTCTTTATTGGATGGGTTTTTTAAAGATTTACCAGTTTTAATTATTAATGATTGGAAAGAGGTTACAGAAGATCTTCTGGATAAAACCTATGATGAATTTTCAAAAAGAGAGTTCAACTATGAGAAACTAGATTTTAAGTATTGGAAGAGCTTAATTCTAAGTGCTCAAGAAGAGTATAAGGCGACGCACTAAGAGAAACAAAAAAAGAAGGATCCGAAGATCCTTCTAATATATTTAAAAATAGCAGTGTGGCTATAAATAAAGATCTTTTATTACTGGAGACAATAGTGCTGATATTCCGAGGCCACCGAGAATTCCCATTCCGGCTTCAGGGCTGAGCTTGCAACGGCTAAAAGCTATAGTTAAAAAAACTTTTGTAGTTTTAGCAATTTCTACTTGGTATTTAGTACTAAAATAGGCGAGTCCTGCATATCCAGCAATCGCAACCGGAATCACTACGCGTAGTGTAGCTCCTTCATGTGTGTTGTAATTTCCCCAGCGGTGTCCCTTTTCGAACTGTACCATTTCTTTATTATATCTATACTTTACCCATGCTAAATATCCTGCGGTAGCAAGAGTAGCTGCAGCAATCCTCGGGTGTTGTGCAATTAAAGATTTGGTTGCTCCAGGAAGAGCTGATACAGCTTCTTTAACATCATTTAATTTAATCTCTTTTAACTGCGCCAACAGGTTACTGTCAGACAGACATGCTGGTATAGCAAAAGCTTGTAATTGAGATCCGAGTAAAGAAAGCCCAAAAGCTATAACTAATAGTTTTTTCATAACATCCATTTATTTCGTTTAGTTTTTAACGGTTAATAATTTTAGGCAAATGTATTGAGAGCTACTAACCAAAAAAGGCCAACAACTGCTGATAAGCCCACTTCATTGCTTATTGCAAGGTGATCACACGCTTTATGCACACCCTTGCTTATACCGTAGGTTATTCCTGCAGCTACAGGAGGCAATATCAAGCGAAAATGAGCGTCTACTTCAGCATAACGATGTACATTTTTTTCTTTATTATATCGATATTTCACCCATGCTACATATCCTGCGGTAGCAAGAGTAGCGGCAGCAATTTTAGGGTGTTTGGCGATTAAAGATTTGGGTGCTCCAGAAAAAGCTGAAATCTTTTGTATAACATCACTTAATTCGATGTCTCTGTCTTTTAACTGTGCCAACAGGTTAAAGTCAGTAAGACAGGCTGGTAGAACAAAGGCTTGTAATTGAGATCCGAGTAAAGAAAGCCCAAGGGCTATAACTAATAGTTTTTTCATAACATTCATTTATTTTATTGAGTTTTTAACTGTTAATAACTTTAGAAAGAAAGTTGAAACCTAGTTTACCTAAGTAAAAAGCACCAACAGCTTCGAGGAACTTAAGATTTTTAACAGAAACACCAGCGATAACCAATGATCCAACTGCTGCACCAAGAGTAATACCCTTAAGACGTAAGCGAGCATAATAACGAGCATCACTAGCAGATTCTTTTTTGTCTCGGTTGTATGCGTAGAAAGTATGAGCTAATGCAAGTCCCGCACCAGTAGCGACGGTTGTTTTTGGGTTTCTCAGCATGATACCGAGGGCTTGTCCAGGTGCTGCAACAACAACATTTTTTGCGTTTACAAATGATGCTTTAACAGGTTCAACTGGAATAGAAAATGCTTGAACTGAACTGTTTCCAATGATTGATAATCCAAGAGCGATAACTAATATTTTTTTCATAATGTAATCCTTTGTATAATGTTTAATAATAACGGTCAAAGATACTATCTAGATCTTCTTGTGTAAGATCACCACGACTATAAACGTATGTGTCTTGGTTTTCTTGTTTTGGAGAGTTTTTATAGTGTTGGTATAAGCAATAGGCCCACAAGCAAGCAACTCCAGAAAGGATTGCTGTTTCTGCTGGGTTTTCTTGAATTTTTTCAATTACAACTTCAATACCGTCTTGAATTTTTTCAGCAGCAAACTTTCCGCCTTCATACATTGCTTGTTTGCAATCCTGAGCGGCTGTTATTACTTGAGGATAATTTTTTTCTACAAAGTTGTAAGAATTATGTGCAGCTTTTGAGATACCTTTACCAACACATACAAATAATTTTTTTGTATAGTCTAGAACCGGTGCGGTCGGAATACCGTATGCTAGTGTACCATCAGCGTTTATATAAATTCTGCCACCAGGTGTATTATCTGGATAATATCCACCAACAGCAAAAGCAACACTTGGTCCATTGGCACCTAGGCCGACCTGCATTGGTTGAGTTTGACCAATAGTTGCGAGACTGAGAATAAGAACTAATAATTTTTTCATATAACCTCCATTTAAAAAATATGAAAAAGGGAGCTATAGATTATAGCTCCCTTTTTTTATAACCATTTTAATAATCATCTAGTGTGATTATATAGAAGCTAATGCTTAGTAGCGGTAGCCAAGTCGTTCGTTGTATGCTTTACGAGCAGCTTTACGAGCTTTGCTTTTTGCATACATGTTTAGAGCAACAAATCCGGCGATTACAGTAACTGCAGCAACAAGCGCAGTACGTTCAGGATTTTCTTCAGCATACTTGATAACAGCTTCATAACCAGCAACAAGAGCTTTTTTACCAGCTTCAGCTTGTTCTCCAGCAAAAGTCTTTGCTTTACCAAGTTCGCCAGCTACATAACCAGCGCCTTTGCCAGCTTGTTCACCAACGTAATTAGCCGCTTTACCAGCTTGCTCACCTACAAAACCAGCAGCTTTACCAGCATTTTCAATAGCGCCATCTTTTGCTTTACCAGCAAGACCTGTAATACCGTCAGCTGCAAAAGATTGTCCTATTGCCAATAGACTCATTGATAAAATTAATATCTTTTTCATAATAAAACCTCTGCGAGTTTTTATAGGGTTAATAATAAGTTTTACCATAAAACTTAATCTTATTATTTCAAATACTGTAATAATGTCAAACGGGTACCCCCTAATCGTAGCTACAACACGCAATATCGATTCAAATTGAAATTATCTACAGCCTTATTTTGATTGTTCTTGTGCAAAGAGAAAAAGTTCCTTCTGTAGGGCTTTTTTAGTTGTTTTCATTGTATTTATGAAATTCTTCTCGTACTTTATTAAAATCTATACCTGAAGGATCGTACTTGGTGGCCATTGGTAATGGAGTGTCCCTTGCAACGCCCTCTTCAGATGTTATTAATGCACTTAATTTTTCTTGGAACCAGTTTTGAGCTTCTGGATTCATACTACTAAGATATACTTGTAGGTTGCCTACATACAAAGCTTTACAGTGGGGAGGATAATCTTCTCCTCCGTGGACGGGGCCTAGTAAAAAAGAATCGTCTTCGGTATCTATAAACCAAAGTTTTTTGTTTTGGAACCCAATGTTTCCTACACAATCTCTAAACCCGGTTTCTTCAACGATTTTAGTAAGAGCTTGTATCTCTTTCAGGGTAATAAGGTCAGTTCGTCTTTCAGCATGGATTTTTTCGGCAGCAACTTTCCACGATCCTTCTTTCCACATCAAACATTTTTTAGGTACTGCAAGGTTGTCGCCCAATTTATTGGTTCTAATAGCGTTGCGTAGGCGTGTGGCATTAATAGCGCGGCCAATGTTTCCTTCTTTCCACACAACATCTCTATTTTCTATGTCTGCAGGGCAGCGATGTTCTTTCATGAATTTAGCAAAAGCGGGATATTGATTAGGGTCAATAGAACCGTCTTGTTGTTTTCCTAATGCCAATTCAGGTATAAAGATACTAGAAAGTAGAAGTGATAATACTAGTGATTTTTTCATAATAAACCTCCGTGGTTTGTACTGAACTCAACATCTGTTCTTGATTAAAAATGTAAACACATTGTTTCATGTCTGCGTTAGTATGTCAAAAGGGTAGAAAGTCGTTGTGCTATTAAATCAAAAAAACAATCATTCTTGTGCAAAAAGAAAGAGTTTTTGTTGTTGCTCTTCAATTTCAGTAGTAGATCTTGGTGTTAGAGCTTTTTTGGTTAACAGTAATGCTATGCCACTTACACAGGCAAGGGCGCCCATGATAAGTATAGGATGGTTTGTAAGGCGATTTTTGAAGACAGTTAAAAAAGGTATTGGCTTGGGAATTACTTTGTACCAGGTCGCTATATTTCCATCCATGTCATAACGTATTGCTTGACCAAGAGAAAGAACTTGCTTTATACCGTCAAATACAACTGGTGTGCCTTCTTCAATAATGGTTGGTGCATCAATAGCTGGTGATGAGGTGGCTACAGCTGTAATCAATAGAGATAGGATGATTGAGAATTTTATATTCATAAAATAAAGCTCTTTCTTGTGTAATGTTTGTGTGCTAGCCTTAAAAGCTTTTGTTTAAGTATTCCTGATGGAGATTATTTGTCAATGCTGTTTATATAAGGTTTTAAAAGTATGGAATTTTATTGTTTGGTTGTAAGAACCAGGAAACTTCCCTATCATTATCTATAGTATAGTTTTATTGTTAAGGTGCATTTATAGGGAATTTAAAGGCGATTATGTTTGGTTTTATAAAGAAGACTCTTTCCAAGGTTTATACGCAAGTTACCTCAAGACTTCAAGGCCTCTTTGGGAAAAAGCATATTCATGAGCAAGACTTACAAGAGTTGAGAGAGATCTTGCTTAAGGCTGACACAGGTGTTAAGACAACAAAAAATATTATTGCTTCTCTAACCGAGTTGGCTGATTCAGGGCGTATTGAAACAGGAGCTGATCTTAAAAATGCACTGGCTGAGCAGTTAAGTGCTATTTTGCCAACAACACCGATGCCTTCAACACAGGTTTATGTGTTGGTGGGAATTAATGGTAGCGGAAAAACAACCTTTGCATCCAAGTTGGCATACCAGCTACAACAACAAGGGAAGAAGGTTTTATTAGTGGCGGCTGATACTTTTCGTGCAGCAGCAGTTGAACAGCTTCAACAATGGGGAGAGCGTCTTGATATCGAGGTCGTAACTGGTAAGCCCAATGGTGATCCGGCTGCTGTTGTGTATACAGCAAGTGAGCAGTTTCAAGCTGGCAACTATGATGCCATGATCGTCGATACCGCTGGTCGATTGCAAACCAAGATCAACCTTATGAACGAGCTGGAAAAAATTAAACGGATAATCAAGCGAAAATTGCCCGAAGAGAAAGTAGTAACACTTTTGACTCTCGATAGCATGCTTGGGCAAAATTCTTTTGATCAGGCGCAAATTTTTCACGAACAGATCGATATTGATGGGATTGTATTGACCAAGATGGATGGTACTGGTAAAGGTGGTATATTGTTTGCTGTTGCAAGCGAGTTGAAGTTGCCGGTGTGGTACATTTCTTTTGGTGAGTCGGTTGAGCAACTTAAAATGTTTGATGCTCAAGAATATATACAGGAGCTCTTAACATGATGAAAACCCTTTCATTGATTAATACAATAAAAAAAGCGGTACCTGAGCAGCAGGCTTGGTGGTTGTTAGAAAAACTAACGGGTCGTCCGCAAAAAAAACTTATGATACAAGACGAGGTTGAGGTTTCTCAAGAGCAGTTAGCACAGCTTCAAGATTGGCTTCATGAGATTGTAATGAATTCACAACCGATACAATATATTTTAGGGTATGTACCCTTTTGTGATATAGATATCATTGTTAAACCACCCGTATTGATTCCGCGTCCAGAAACTGAAGAATGGGTTATGAAGCTCATCACTGAATTACAGCCATATAAAGATCAACCTCTCAAAATTTTAGACCTTTGTACGGGATCAGGATGTGTTGGACTGGCTCTTGCGCATGCCTTACCAAATGCACAAGTTGTTATGAGTGATGTTGCTGAGCACGCACTTGTACTCGCTCAAGAGAATAAACAGCACAATAGTATTTCCAACTGTACCATTGTACCTTCAGATTTGTTTGAAGTGGTTAAGGACTATGCGCCTTTTGATATTATTGTTTCTAATCCTCCTTATATTCCGACCGAGGACTATAAACATTTAGATTCTTCAGTGAAAGAATGGGAAGACCGTTTAGCCCTGGAATCAGGGGCTGATGGATTGAACCTTATCAAGAAAATCATCCAAGAATCACCAAACTATTTATCTTCTCGAAATAAAACGTTAGAGTTTCCCCAATTGATAATGGAAATTGATCATACCCAAGGAGAAGCTGTAACGAACCTACTCAATGAGTCTGGGTTTAAAAATATAACCATAGACCAGGATGGCTATAACAAGGACCGAGTAGCACGAGCTTCTTTCTAGCCTAAGGCGGAGAAAAGAATGTGGCCGTTTCGTAAAAATGAACGTCAACAAATAGCGACGCTGCTTGTATATCCCAATGAGTTGTGGGTTGCGCAATGGATATTGCGAGATCAAACCTATCTTATTGAGAATATTGGGCATCAAGAGTTTAACTCATTAATTTTCTTTAATGGGACTATTTATAATATGACTGAGGTGCATAGATTTTTGCAGAACATTGTTTCATGTAATCGTTTGGCAATAGCTCTTGATATTGATAAGGATATTCAACCGTACCAACACTTTCAAAATAGTTTGCTTGCCTTGAATAGCTCGTGTGTTCTTGATAATGTAATGCCTATCAAGGTAGCACAGCAGATTAACTTTAATATGGAAGTTTCTCAACAGGAAGAATATTCACCATCCGACCACACAGATTTTTTAGTTTCAGACTGTTTAATAGACAAAAAAGATTCAAAAAAATATGGTAAGTATAAAAATGAGATTTTAATCTGCCGAGGTTTGCTTCAAGATTGTAAAAACAAAGGGACATAAGTAGTGAAAAAGTTAGATTTGAACATGGGTCTTGGTAAAGCGTATCAAAGATCTATGAATATATGGATTGTCTTTTCCTTTGTTGTTACGCTTATAGCGATTGGAGTGTTGGTTTACATATCTCGAGATAAACAGAATGATATTTTGATTTTGACTCAACAAATCAATAGCATTACAGCAGAAGTGTCTTCCTTTGATCACTTGGTCCAAGTGAAAAATCAGACTAAGGAATATAAAGGACAACTGGTTGATAAACTAAAAACCATCGATAAGTTATCGCGTTTGAAAAAGCAGGCACCGGTTCATATATTACGTGAGCTGGAAAGCATAATGCCGGACTCTGTATTTATTGAATCCTTTAGCTTGAAGAAACAAAATATTGAACTCAAAGGATATGCATCTTCATTAAAAGATATTATGTTTTTCTTAAATAAGTTAGAAGAAGCAAAACATTTTAAGAGTCCTAATCTTATTTCAATAGGTTCTGAGCATGTCGAACCAGAACGAGATGGATTGACTTCATTCACGATAGAAGCATTAAGAATTTAAAAATACTATTGAAAGAGAGCATGGAAAATACGGCTGATATTAAAGCAATTATTGGATTAGGCAACCCTGGAGTTCGATTTGTAAACACGCGTCACAATATTGGTTTTATCGTTTTAGATATATTAGCTGATCAACATAACGCTCAGTGGGAAACCAAAGGCAACTTAGAGTTTGCTGAGATCGATAATGACGGCAAAAGGGTTTTGCTTATAAAGCCACAAACCTTTATGAACGATTCTGGCAAAGTTATCCCGTTTTTGAAAAACAAGGGTATCGAGGTTGACAATATATTGGTCGTTCATGATGAGCTGGAGTATCCATTTGGTAAGGTTGGTATGAAGGTTGGTGGTAGTGCGCGTGGACATAATGGTTTACGTTCTATTATTGAGTTTGTTGGACCAGAGTTTCATCGGATACGATGTGGTATTGGAAGACCCGAAGATAAGAAAATGGTGGCTGATTATGTATTGCAAAATTTTTCACAAACATCTGAAGAAATAACGCAAATGGTCGACTTGGCGCTGGAGAAAATATCACAATTGATTAACGTTTAAACTGGAAGCCTTTTCCTGCTTGAACTGGCTCAATATCTTTAAGATCTCTAGTCTTGAAAAATATTTGCTTAGTAAGGTCGTAGGTTTGTTCGTATACCTTAAGCTCTTTGGTAATGTAATCTATTTCTTGTTGTGATGCGGTAATGCGCAAGGTAGAGTCATCAACCTTAGAATCCATGTCACGGATGATGGTGTTCATAGATTTTTTAAACAAGACATTAGCTTTAAACTGACGCTCTAGCTGGTCGCGGAGTTTTTCGTCATATATTTTTTTAACTTTTAGATAACTGATGTTTTCTCGTAACATTCTTAATCTATTTTGTTTACCAAAGATGCGGTACTTATATATTTCCTCAAGCTTGGCTTCAGTCTCGGCTGAGGCAAGTTCATGGACCACTTTTTCAATCTCTTTATACGTCTTGGTCTGAATTTTTGGTGAAATAATGTCGTCAGTAGTTCTTAAATAATTACGAAGATCAATGGCAAGTCCGCGAGGTAACCCCTTCTCTCCGGCAATCTTTTTCAGTTGGGTAAGAGCAAGAGCGACATTGTTGCCTTCAAGCTCAATGTTTTTTGATGTTTCTTTATCTATTCTTACATGTCCATAATATTTGATTTTTTGTGATGCATACTCAAAGAATGTGTATATTTCCTGAGCACAGTCGGCGATCCGGAAAAACATATCTCTAATGATTTCTGCTTCTCGGCTTGAGATCTTACCACTATCATGATAGGACGTGATATCAGCATCAAGGTTGTCTAAAGTTCCTTGTGTGATTTCTGCAAGCCACAATGATTGTTGTGCAGCACGGCGAAATTCAAAGCTTTGAAGCCCTTGAATGGTTTTTGCGCTATACGCTTTTAATACGAAATACTTAAACTTATTTCCAATCCATTCTGTAAGCCCTTCAGAGCGCTCTACAGACTTGAGCTCCGAAAGTACAAACAATGATACTACTTCAGAAGCTTCTTGTTGTGCCCTGATCTGTTGTTTTTTAGTTCGTAATAAAAACTCAGAGCGATCTTCTTGATATTCTTCTGAAGCAGGCTCTTTTTCTGGTAAGAATAAGACGTTTTGTGCGTTGATGGTAATGGTTGGATTAATAGCAACCTCATGAGGTTGTTGCTTTGGCTCTGAAGGTTGAGATAGTTCTCTCCAGCAGCTTTTGTATCGATGAAGCATTTGGCTAAACAGGTAGAGCTCAGCAGCATCGGCAGTATCCATTGGTGATGTAAGAGAAAAACCGCGTGGCTGTACTTTAGGTATGATGACCATACTTAGTATGAGTATAAATAATACATTTTTATAGGTGGTTTCCATCGCACTCCCTTTTGTAAACCATTGCCTCGCTCTTTTTTAAAAAGCGTTAATGATATTATCATAGGAAGGTATGACTTTGCAAGAAGTACAATAAGAATGGCGGTTGTATTGATTATCAATATAACCGCCAATTGGGAGGTGTTAGTTTTTTATACTAAAGTAAGAGAGTGTACTCCTTGAGTGGAACTTTCTTCAAGGAGAGTTGCCAACCCGCGTTGGGCAATATCGTAGTCCTTTTTAACTTCTTGAAACTTTTTTAAGGACAGCTCGGGTTTGGTGGTAGCTGTTGCCTTAGGAATGTATCTTTTAATAGTTTCTTTCCATGAGTCTGAAGTTTCGCTTAAGGCTGGGACTTGCTCACGAGTAGTTGGGATGAAATCTTTAAGGGTGTCTTGTAGTTGTTTTTTGTTATTGAGATCAATAACAAAAAAGTCTCGATCCAGCTCGTCCATTGTTGATTTAGTTGTTGGCGCTAATTTAGACAACTCCTTAAGTTGGGCATAAGTATTTTTAAATTCATTTCTTAAACCAAGTATCTGTTCTACTCGGCCTTGGGAAACTGACTGTTTAAAGCTGCTGGAGTTAGCTGCATGGTTGAGAGCTCGAGATTGTAGGTTGAGATTGTCAGATAATGAACGTATGGATTGTCTTGCCTCTTCCAGTTGTTCTGGAGAGATATTATCGTTAAAGTATTCATCGGTTAAACGTGCATCCAGCTCTTTGCTGTTAGAGTCTAAGCTTTCTTTCATCATATCAAGAGATTCTGCTTCTTGCTCAAATAGGTTTGCATGAAGGGTGTGAATAGAGTTTTCTGGAGATTTCCATCGAATCATTCGGTAAATCCAGTGTAAAGGTTTTTTATGAATGGTCTGTTCTGACCCTAATGAATCAATGATGACTTCAGAAAAGAGTTCATTTTCTTTGGGTTTAATATCAAGAACGTCTTGTACTTCAGGAGTTTCATTTTTTTCTTGTTCAACGGCTAATATTTCTATCTGTGGGTCGGTTTGTATTGCTGCATCAGTGATGGTTTTGACCAATTTAGGTTCGGCATAGATACCAGGCTTGGCATACATAGCTCCAGCAGCTCCAAGACCAGCTGCACTGAGCAGTCCGGTAGCAGCCAAGCTGGGATGTTGTTGTATTGCCGCACGATAGCGTTGTAGAGAAACAGGCATATTTCCTCGTAATACTTCACCTTGGGTAGATACGTTAAACTGTTTTGGGGTTCTTGAGAATTGTTGTCGTGCGAGATGTCGTTCAACTCCTCGTTCAGCTAGTGTTGGTGGCTTAGGAACCGTTGGTGTCCAAGAACTTTTAATACGGCTTCCCCAGTTGCCCAACCATGACTGCTTAGGCTCTGGTAAGGCAAGTTGTGGCTTTTTCCATCTATATGTTACATTTCCAGCTTGCCCTACTCCTTTTTGACCCACAGAGGTCATAGCTCGTCTAGTAGCAGGGAGCGCTCGGCGTCCGGCTTGTCTACCAAATTGTCCCATCATCCCTATTAAAGGCATGCTCAATCCAGCAATTAAGCCAAACAGAGTAAGAGAAACCAATAACTTCTTCATTATCTAACCCATCATTAATATATTCAAATATAAAATATTCTTTATTTTAATATTAGTCTATATAGACAGACAGAGTCAATGGTTTGAGGCCATTGACTCTGCTTATTGGGCTATAACGCTTTAAGGGCTATGTTTTAGCTGTTTTTTATCCAAGTGATGATGGAATCTTTGAGGTTTTCATCGAGTCGTGCGCCGCCGCCCTGGATGAGTGAGTTGTTGCCACCACCGCGTAATTCATGCTCCTGTTTGAGCCATTGAGAGAATGCTTTAAGATCGACCTTGCTTTCAAGCTCAGGAGATACCGTTGCGATGAATGATGAACGATCGCCGTTGTTGCTTACAATTGCATAAAAGCCAGGCTTGATACCTTTAAGTTGGCTGGTTATATCTCTCATTTCATCATTAGCAGCATATTCCAGGGATATAAATAGGAACGGAACACCATTTACTTCTTGGATCTGGTTTGCCCATTGGGATACACAGGTTTGATACAGCTGCTTTTTCAGCTGTCGGACTTCCATGTTAAGGCCTTTAATGCTGGATTGTTGCTTAGTCACAGCGCCCAGGACGTCATGGGATTGGACCTTAAACTCATGAGATAAGTGCTTAATAATATTGAAATCATGTTGGAATGTCTCAAGGGCCTTGCTACCAGTAATAGCTACGATTCGACGGATACCTGCAGACAGGGCGGTTACTTCGGTTATTTTAAAACTACCGATATCTCCAGTAGCACTCACGTGGGTTCCACCACATAGTTCTGCAGAGAATCCAGGGATTGCAACAACACGAACCTTTTCAGGATTATATTTGTCACCAAAGAATGCAATAACACCCTTCTCTTGAGATTCCTTTAAGGTGCTCAGTCCAACATCAAGGGGTATGTTTTCCATTATTTTTTTATTTACCAGATTTTCAGCAGCTTTGATCTGATCTGGTGTTAAGTTTTCATGCCATGTGAAATCAAAACGAAGATAATCTGCTGTTACCAGTGACCCAGCCTGCTTAACCTCTTTTCCAAACAGTTCAATCAATGCAGCTTGCAATAGGTGTGTTGCTGTGTGGTTACGCATGGTATCAGATCTAAAGTCAGGATTGATTACTGATTCAACAGCATCGCCAACCTTGATATGGACAGGTGCCGTTATTTTTACAGCAATAGCACCATCAATTTTTTTAAGATCATGGATTGCAGCTTGTTCTTCATCAAAGATGAGCCAGCCTTCATCATTTACCTGACCACCACACTCTACATAGAATGGGGTTTTCTCACAAACGATCCAACACTCATCACCCTCTTCTACACTCTCAACCAGGGCGCTGCCTTTAATGATTTCTTTAACAATACCCTGTTCTTTTAATGAGTCATAGCCGGTAAATTCGGTAGCCGTTTTGACACCAATTTCTTGCATTGGTTCCGTTGCGCATTTTCGGCCAGATTGTTCTTTTTGTTTTTCCATTTCCACATCGAATCCTTTCTTATCAACGGTCCATCCGTGTTCACGGGAGGTAATCTCTATAAGTTCAAATGGGAAGCCATACGTATCATATAACTTAAAAGCTTGTTTCCCAGTGATCTCTTTATCTTTATTGCTCTTAAAATAGGTATCAAGGATGTTGAGCCCGCGAGCTAAGTTAATAGAGAACTTATCTACTTCGTTATGAAGAACTTTAGATATCCGTTGTTTATTAATTTCTAATTCTGGATAGTGTGCTTTCATTAAATTGATAAGCACAGGAGCTAACTCTACAAATATTGGTTTAGAACTAAGCTTTCTTTCGAATAACGCAGCTCTTCGAATAATCTTACGTAATACATAGCCGCGTCCTTCATGTGAAGGGTCGCAACCGTCAGCAATTAAAAAGCATGCTGCTCGAATATGATCAGCAAGCACTCGGAATGCACCCTTAAGATCAGCAGGTTGTTTTTCATAATCTAACCCGCTAATTTGCGATGCTTTATCCATAATCGGCATAAATAAATCGGTTTCATATGCTGAATCTTTATTTTGCATGACTGTAACAAGACGCTCAAAGCCCATTCCAGTATCAACACCCTTTTGGGTTAATGGTACCATGGTGCCATCAGCAGACCGGTTGTATTGCATAAACACAAGATTCCATACCTCTAAAAATCGTTCATCACAAACATCTGGGGTACATACATCTTGACCGCAATTACAAAATTCTTTTCCACGATCGAGTAAAATCTCGGTACAAGGGCCACAAGGTCCAGTATCGCCCATTGACCAAAAGTTATCAGCTTCGCCAAGTCGATAAATGCGTTCTTCAGGAACACCAATCATCTTATGCCAGAGTTCGTACGCTTCATCGTCTTCCTTAAAGACTGTAGGGTAGAGCTTGTCCTTTGGAAGACCCATATCACCAGTAAGAAAGTCCCAAGCAAACTGGATAGCTTCTTTTTTGAAGTATGAACCAAAAGAGAAGTTTCCCATCATTTCGAAGAATGTATGATGGCGACGAGTAAAGCCTACATTATCAAGATCATTATGTTTACCACCGGCTCGGACACATTTTTGGATGGATGTGGCCTTGTCATAACTTCTTTTTTCTTTGCCTAAAAATAGGTCTTTGAACTGGTTCATTCCGGCATTAGTGAAAAGCAATGTCGGATCCTCGGCCGGGATCAATGACGAGCTTGAAACATACTCATGACCATGCTTGATAAAAAAGTCAAAAAACTTTTTACGTACCTCTGTAGATTTCATTCTGTTTGATCCTATACTTTCTTCTTAAAAACTGTTTAAAACACCCATTTCTCCCAGTATATCTCATCCTGGAAAGTTGGCAATTATCCTTTAGTCTTCAGCAAAAATACAGGTTCAAAGCCTATGAGAGGTCCATGAGCCTACGGGTAATTGTTGCGTGATCCATCGAGATGGCCAAATCAAGGGCTGTATCGCCATTGATGTCTCGAGGTATGGCATCTGCCCTTTTTTCAATCAAATAGTCGACTATGTCTTCCTGCCCAATAGCTGCAGCAAACATAATGGGTGTGTTTTTATTGATATCTTGAGCGTCGATATCGGCTCCATGTTCCACTAGGTATTTAATAATAGGTAGGTATCCAGTTTTAAAAGATATGATGGCGAGTAGTGGTGAGGTTCCATGGTTATTTTGGATATTAACATTGGCCCCATTATCAAGCAGATATTTAATGGTATCGAAATGGTTCCTATATGCAGCTAGAATCAGCGCAGTATTTCCTTGTGTGTCTTGAATATTAATATCAGCCCCATTTTTTACTAAGTACTGGACTATATCAAAATGGTTTCGGCTGGCAGCTTCCGTTAATGGAGTATATCCATTTTTATCACTACAATTAACATTAACTCCTTGTTCTACTAATGTAGTGACTGTCGATAGATCACCCAGTGATGCAGCGTTAACTAATGCATTAATATTGTTTTGGTTATCCAGGATAATGGTTGATTCTTGTTGGGTGTTTCCATTTAGTTGTAGGTTTATTGAGCTACAAGTGATTGCACATATAACTATAAAAAGCTTCTTCATTAGTTTCTCCTTGTTGATAAAGAAAGTTGTACCTTACTATTTTTGATTATAGCTTATAACATCAACTTAGCAATTAAGTTAAACAATAATTTATTTATTAAAGGTATCCTTAAGAAGAGAGTATACTTCATCAAGGTCGGTAGAAATCATTTTAGTATCGGCTAGCAAGGGCATGAAGTTGGTATCATGCGGCCATCGCGGAAGAACATGCATGTGTACATGATCGGGAATGCCTCCTCCGGCCACCTCTCCAAGGTTAAGACCAACATTCACACCTTGAGCTTTGAGTACGTTTTGTAGTGCTTCACTTGCCTTGTTAGTTAACTCCATCATTTCTGCCCGAGTTTCAGGATTCAGATCATTAAGAGATCCGGTGTGTTGGTTTGGTAGAACTAAAAGGTGCCCTGCATTGTATGGGTATAAATTTAAAATAACAAAACAGTTTTTGCCACGTTTTAAAACAAAGTTTTTGTCATCAGAATTACTTTTGAGTGTCGTACAAAAAACACAACCTTGGTCCTGGCTGTTTACGTCATGATCCTTTTTTATATAAGGTGTTCGCCACGGCGCATACATTTTCTTCATCAAATTTTCTTTCTGAAATTTAAAAAGTGTTCATTTTTTATTCTTCAATAGTATAAGGTAAAGAAAAGGTAATACCTAGATTTGTACTTAAAAGCGGAGAGAAGTAATGAATCAGGCGCGCAAGAGAGTTTTGATTTTTAGTTTTTTGAGCCTTTCTTTGAGTCAGTTGTTATCAGGACCGCCATTTTTTACACATGTACCTATAGAAACACGGATGTATTCTATACTACAATTGGAGGGTGTGCGCAAAAGACGAGAGAGTATTGGTGGAAAGAGCCCTACGTTGTCACGAGGAAGGCAATCCGTTCGATCTCCTATACCAGGAAAAAGAGGTCATAGTGTGGGGGCTATTGATGAGCGCTGGAAGATTGACGAAGAGGCTTTGAGGTGTGAAATGAAGCACCTTCAAGGTTATTGTATCATGGAACAAAGAAGTAAAGAAGAAGATGGCGTAGTTCCAGGTTCGAAAGTTTATCAAAGTAGTTGCGATGAATTTGGCGGAGACTATCCTCCAAGCGATAATGACTGGCTCTTAATTTTCTTTTTTAAGCATCTTTTTGTATACTGTGGGGTATACAGTAGTTATGTTGCTAAAGAAGTGTAGTTATTATGTCCAAGCTTATCATTCTCATCATTGGTACACGCCCAGAAGCTATAAAAATGGCTCCCGTTTACTTTGCATTAAAGCGCAATAATATTCCGGTTAAAATATGTGCTACCTTTCAACATACCAACTTACTCCAAGAAGTGTTTGATATCTTTGGTATTGTTCCTGATTTTAATTTGAATATTATGAAAGCCGGTCAAGACATTTCTTACTTAACACAAGCTGTATTACGTGAGACTCGTATTGTATTTGAACAAGAAAATCCATCACTGGTATTAGTACAAGGTGACACTACGACAGCGTTTGCAGCAGCATTATCAGCCTTTTATCTTAATATCGAAGTTGGACACATTGAAGCGGGTTTGCGTACGTATGATATATCATCGCCCTTTCCAGAAGAGTTTAATCGACAGGCGGTTAGCCTTTTTGCCAAGTTTAATTTTGCACCAACTTCGCTTGCTGTACAAGCCCTTCAACGAAGTAATATCAAACAAGATTCAATTTTTTGTACTGGTAATACCATTGTCGATGCTTTATCGATCATGCAACGCAAGGTAGAACAACAAGAAGTGGTGGTATCAAGCGCTTTAAAGAATTTAGTGAGTCAATGTGATACTAAAAACCAAAAGAAAATTTTGCTAACAGTGCATAGACGAGAATCATTTAACGGTGGTATTAAACGGGTGCTGGAGACCATTAAAGAGTATGCCTTAGCTCATCCTGATGTTTTTTTCTTTTACCCCTTCCATCCTAATCCAGTAGTACAGAAAGCCATACTTGAGGTCGGACTGAAGGATGTGAATAATATATATATGTGTGAGCCGCTACTTTATCCAGACTTGATTTACCTTTTAGTAAATATGGATCTAATACTGACTGATTCAGGAGGTATTCAGGAAGAAGCAATAAGTCTTGGAAAAACCGTGCTTGTAGCTCGAGATAAGACTGAGCGTATGGAAGGTGTTAATGCTGGTATTGCACACCTGGTTGGGACCAATAAACGTAAAATTAAAATGGCCTTGAATACGTATATTCGAAGAGAAAATGTTGAAGCAACTCAGATATATGGTAATGGGCGTGCTGCAGAAAAAATTGTTGAAATAATCGAACGTAATGGGAAAGCACATGAAAAAAGTTTGTGTAGTAGGACTCGGGTACATAGGGCTTCCAACAGCGATCATTGCTGCTGAAAAAGGATATGAAGTTGTAGGTTTTGATGTGGATCAGGAGCGAGTTGATAGGATTAATAAGTATGATCCTGTTATTGAAGAGCCTGAAATTATTGGACGACTTGAGTCGGTTTTAAAAAATAAATCATTTCGAGCTACTACTGAAATTGAGCCTGCAGATTATTATGTTGTAGCAGTTCCCACCCCCCTTACTTTACATCATGGTGTTGATCTTCAATTTGTATGGTCCGCCCTTGCGTCTATCATGCTAGTTATGAAGCCAGGAAGTACCGTTATCCTGGAATCAACAGTGCCCGTTGGGACTACCGAGAAAATGGTTCAACGTATTCATCGTTATAATAAAGAATGGAAAGTTGGTGTCGATTTCTTTGCCGCGCATTGTCCTGAACGTGTGTTGCCAGGCAATATTTTTTATGAACTAGAGCATAATGATCGCATTATTGGTGGCTATGATGACACATCATCCGAGCATGCAGCAGCATTTTATCGTTCATTTGTTACGGGTGAAATTTACATGAAAAGTGGTCGTCTTGCTGAAATGGTCAAGTTGATAGAAAACAGCTCTCGAGATGTACAGATCGCTTTTGCTCACCAAGTAGCCTCTATGGCTGAAGCTGCCAAGCTTGATCCTTATGAAGTAATTGATATGGCCAATAAACATCCTCGTGTTAATGTTTTAAATCCAACCAGTGGCGTTGGTGGACATTGTATCGCTATAGATCCATATTTTTTGATGGAATCATTTCCGCAACAAACACAGCTTATCGCTGCAGCACGACAAGTTAACAACTTACGAACACAACAGGTTATTGATCAAATTCACCATGCTGTAGCCGAATTTAAGCAACCTCCTACCTTGTTGTTGGCTGGTTTGACCTATAAAGCAGATGTTGATGACTTGCGTGAGTCTCCAGCGCTCAAGATTGCACAAACATTACAAGGATATGACAATATTAATTTCTTAGTAACTGAGCCCAATGTATCAAAAGCTAACTTACAGCAGTATTTTAAGCCAGAGCAAATAGTGTCTTTCGAGCAAGGAATTGAAAAAGTAGACATGATTGTATTGTTGGTAGCGCATAGTGTATTTAAAATAGATTTACATGTTCAAGTACTGCAGTCCAAGCATATACTTGATTATTGTGGTAGTTGGTTTAAGGCTATACAAAAAACCGAAAACAGTTTTTATCGCCCTTCTGTAGTTGAAAAAAACTTTGATCAAAAGCTTTAAAATTTGTGAATAACCTTAAAAAGAGTTAAGTTGAAATATAAGTAAGCGTGCTCATTATGAGCTTTTTTTAAGACTCTTCTTGGGGAGATATCGACCATGAGACAAGTATTCCTAAATAAGGAGGCTTTATCTATTAAAGAGGTATGCCAGCCTTTATTAGATGACTATTCAGTTTTAGTTTCCGTTACTTACTCCTTCATGAGTACCGGAAAAGGACTAGCCAATGTATTACAGTCCAATCAACAACACTATTCAGGAGGTATTCCTGAAAAAATAAGACATCTTGTGCATCTTATTTCGCATCAAGATACAGGTCCGGCTAAAAACATTATAAAAGACTCTGGCAGTTATATTCCTCTTGGACAGTCATGTTCTGGTGTTATCATTGCCATCGGCAAAAAAGTACAAAAATTTCGTATTGGCGACTATGTGGCATGTACGGGCGATGGACTTGCCAACCATGCCGATGTTGTTTGTATTCCTGAAAAATTAGCCGTTCGTATTGAAGACGAAAATTTTCTCAAGGAAGCCTGTATAACCGGTATTGGTGCTATGGCACTGCAGAGCGTTCGACGTGCAAGTATAGAACTAGGAGACTTTGTTGCTATTGTTGGACTGGAGACACTAGGTCAACTTATGGTACAACTGGCTAAGCTTTCAGGGGCGCGGGTTATTGCCTTTGATACGGAGCCTACACGGCTTGAGCTTGCAAGAAAGTCTGGTGCCGAGCATGTGTTTAATTTGAACGATAAAGACTTTTCTCAAACGATTAAATCGCTAACCTCATCTCATGGGTTGGATCGCGTTATTATTTCACCAGATTGTTTTTGTGATAATATTGACGAGCTTTTTCTTGATCTTACACGCAAAAAAGGAACAATTGTCGTTGCTGGAAATAAGAAAGCAAAGTTTAACCAAGAGTCATCATATCAAAAAGAAATTAATGTTTTATTTTCATTTTCCCATGGTCCTGGGCGTTATGAGCAAGACTATGAGTATGGTGGATATGATTATCCCTATGCTTTTGTTCGATGGTCAGAAAATAGAAATTTACAGCTGTTTGCTAATATGATTGTTCAAAAACAATTGCGGCTTGAGCATTTATTAGAAAAAGAGGTTCAGTTGAGTGAATTGACTAACCTTTTGGATCAGCGAAATAACGATGGCATTGGATTTGTTTTAGACTACGACAAAAAGGATGAAAAAGACAGTGGTGCATGTCCGGTTCAACTGTTAAAAAAGAACTTGGATTCTGGCTCATTCATCCCTGCTCGTTATGATCGTAAGGTTAAAGTAAGCTTTTATGGGCTTAATGGTGTAACACAAAATGGTATACTTCCAACCATGGCTGGACTGAAAGATTTTGCGATTGATCGAATTGTTGATCGAAACATATCTCATGCATTAAACACAGCAAATAAATATCGTGGAGCGGTGCCATTAACGGGTGGCCTTGAAATTTTACGTGATATTGATCAGACTGATGCGATTTTTTTTGGCTCACTTAAGGGGGTTTCTCTTGAGAATTTTATGACCATATTAGAACAGCAAAAAAGCCTGTTTATTACCCATCCGCTGGCTAAAAAAGAATCAGATATAAGAGCTATAGAAGATTTTTTTGAAAAATCTCCTGAATCAAAGTTGTTTATTTGTTTTAATAGAACCTACTCCCCTTTCATTAAAAAAATAAAAACACAAATTGATCAGCGCTCAGTTAAGCCAATGATGATGAATTATCGAGTTAATCTTAAGGCCGTTGATAGGGTTCAAAAAAAATCAGATCAAGAAGGAAGTATTATTGCACGGGCATCACATATTATTGATGTTCTTTGTTACTTAAATGATTCCAAGCCGGTAAGCATATCTGTGGAGGCGTTGTCGCCACGAGTTAATCATATTTTTCCTACAGATAATTTTAGTTGTCAGATTAGTTTTGCCAATGGTTCAGTTTGTAGCATTCTTTTTACCGCTCTTGGTTATGAAGATAGTGGCAATGAGCGTCTCGAGATTTTTTATGATTCTAAAACTATTGTCATGGAAGATTATGTTCGCTTGACTGGTTTTGGGTTACCACAGACGTTTGACGAACTAGTGCGTGAGCCAGACATGGGTTATGGAAAGATGCTAGAAGAGTATTTGAAGTACATGAATTTGCCAAAGCAAGATCTTTTATCTTCTATTGTGCGTTGGAATACGGTTCAAAGTTTAACTTTAGCGGTTGATGAGCTGGCATGCCAGGGTGGTGGTGAAAAGACGGTTTAAAAGGTAGCCTTTACGTTTTTTTTTAGCTTTGTATTGCTTTAAACAATCAAGTGTTTTTTTCCCGTAGGGCATAAAGGCTTTTTCAAGATTAAATGTTTGCTGCTTAATTTCATGTTCTCTTTTGCAAAGAAATTTTTCAGTAACCTCAGCCCAATTATTGATTATAAGGACAGGAAGATTTTTATCCATCTCCAGATATATATGATTCTGGGGCGATTGCCCGGCGTAATAGTACTGCACAATACAAAAAAATAAATCCATACAATTTTCATTTTATTTTACTTTCTTGAGGACGTTTTAATTTTTAAAGGAAAGCACATATAAATTTTGTGTAGAGGTTATAAAGATATGAAAGAAAGATGCTAGAGTATGGGCAGAATAACTATAATATAAAGTGAAATAAAAGAGAATTGAATACTATAGCTGGAGTATCAGTGTTGTGTTTTTTCTCATAAGAAGAGGGTTGATTTCAATTTTCAATTAGTTTTGCAAATAGATCGGTCTACAGTATACTTTGGGTATATCTCATGGATCAGCAGCAGTAATGAACCTATTTTATAAATTCTATGAGTTCCCTTAGATAAGACAAACTTATTCCGAGAGAAACCACATGACTGAGTTGGGGTGTTAAGGTAGTGGTACAAGCGGATTTATAAAATAGGAAGAGTTCATGAAGAAGCTATTAAGTGTTGTATGTTTGATTTTCTGTGGTTCTTTGTATGGTATGCAAAAAAAAGCTATTATTTTTGGAGTTACCGGGCAGGACGGATCTTATTTAGCTGAATTGCTATTAAGCAAGGGGTATGAGGTTCATGGGGTTAAGCGCAGGTCTTCTTCCTTTAACACTTCTCGGTTAAATAGTTTGTATCAAGATTCTCATGGTGAGAATGTTAGTTTTAAACTTCATTATGGTGATCTAACCGATTCTCTCAATATAACGAGCCTTTTACGAGAAATAGAACCAGATGAGATTTATAATCTTGGAGCTCAAAGTCATGTTCGGGTGTCATTTGATATTCCAGAGTACACCGGTAACTGTGACGGCTTAGGTACGCTTCGCATTTTAGAAGCAATTAGGTTTTTAGGGCTAGAGCAAAAAACAAAATTCTATCAAGCATCGACTAGTGAACTTTATGGATTAGTTCAAGAGATCCCTCAAAAAGAAACGACGCCTTTTTATCCACGATCACCCTATGCTGTAGCTAAGATATATGGGTATTGGATTACCGTGAACTATCGAGAATCATATAATATGTTTGCGTGTAACGGTATTTTATTTAATCATGAATCTCCTCGTCGTGGAGAAACTTTCGTAACCAAAAAAATCAGTATGGCTATTGCTAAAATTAAGTATGGTCTTCAGGATTGTTTATACTTAGGAAATATGGATTCCAAGCGTGATTGGGGTTATGCAGCTGATTATGTTGAAGCTATGTGGATGATGTTACAACAGGATAAGCCGCAAGATTTTGTTATAGCTACTGGTGAAACTCACACAGTTCGGGAGTTTGTTGAAGTTGCTTGTAAAGAGGCTGGCATTGCTTTAACGTGGCAAGGATCTGGTCTTGATGAAGTAGGAATTAATGCTTCTGGTAAAACAATAGTTAAAATTGATCCTCGTTACTATCGTCCAGCAGAAGTGGAATTTTTACTTGGAGATCCTTCAAAAGCTGAAAAAGAACTTGGATGGAAGCCTAAGGTTTGTTTTAAAGAGTTAGTTAAGCGGATGGTTCAGTTTGATTTAGAACAGTGTTGTATGAGTAATAATGTACGTCGAAACAAGGAATAACATGAAAAAAACATATGTATTGATGATCGTCTTTTTATTTGTCACTATGGCTGAATGTGCTATGGATAAAAACGCAAGGATTTTTGTTGCTGGTCATAGAGGGTTAGTGGGCTCGGCATTGGTTAGAATCCTGGACGATCTTGGTTATCATAATTTAATATTACGGTCTCATGATGAACTTGATTTAACTGACAAATTGGCTGTAGAAGAGTTTTTTGCGCAAGAAGAGCCGGATTATGTATTTTTAGCTGCAGCCAAGGTAGGGGGTATCGTTGGAAATAGCCGCTATCCGGCAGACTTTATATATGAAAACCTTCAAATTGAAACCAATGTGATTCATTCTTCCTATAGATTTGGAGTTAAAAAGCTCCTATTTCTAGGTTCATCTTGTATATATCCGCGTATGTGTCCACAACCAATTAAAGAAGAGTATTTATTAAGTGACTATTTAGAGCCCACAAACGATGCCTATGCGATCGCAAAGATTGCTGGGATCAAAATGTGCCAATCGTATAATAAGCAGTATGGGACTAATTTTATAGCCTGTATGCCTACAAACCTTTATGGGCTTAATGATAACTTTGATTTAGAAATGTCGCATGTGCTTCCAGCTCTTATTGCAAAGGTTCAGAAAGCCAAGGCTAATGGCGATAAAAACTTTGTAGTTTGGGGGACAGGTCAAGTTAAACGAGAGTTTCTCTATGTTGATGATTTAGCTGAAGCATGTGTTTTTCTTATGAACAATTATGATGACAGTGATATTATTAACATTGGGACCGGTGAAGATGTAACTATTGCTCAATTGGTGGAGGCTGTGAAAAGGGCTATAGGATATGACGGTGAAATTATTTATGATACTACCAAGCCGGATGGTACTCCTCGTAAGTTACTGGATGTAAGCAAAATAAATAATCTTGGGTGGAAGGCTAAGCATTCTTTAGCGGATGGTTTAGAGCTGACAACCAAATGGTATAAGCGGACCATTATCGGATGATTGATCTTTTTTAAATAAAGGTTGCATATGAAGAGTAAAGCGGTAACAGCTATTACTTTATGCTTTTTGCAGTTAACGTTTGGAGACTCTGCTATAAGTTATCAAATTTCCGGTGGGAGACTCGGAGATCAGTTGATTTCCTACTGTATAGCTAAGGAGATTTCTCTTAAATATGACATTCCCTTATTGTATAAACCCTTTAAGTATTCAGATCAGCTTCAATTATCATTATTAGATAAGTCTTTTTCTTCAAATTTTGATCACTATACAACTGTGGAAATAGGGCATGATCTTCCTAAAGAAATTAAAAAGAAAAAGAAGAAGGCAACGCATATTTTATATGAAGTGGCTTTTCAGCACTGGAGAGCTTCTACTCCTGATAAAGCATGGTATGGGGTTTGTTCTGACCAATCATTTCGGCAGGAACTAAGAAAATACATTGCACCATGTTCAGATATTTCTGTTGTAAAGCCACCAAAAGGTGTAATCAGTGTAGCGATGCATGTTAGAACTGGTGATGGCTATGATCCAGGGAGCTTAGTGGATAGTTATTATGAAAAATTTCCTAAAGATGATTTTTTTATTGATCAAATTCTGCGGTTAAATGAGATATTTAGAGGTAATTCATTATATATTTATATTTTTACGGACTCTTTGAATACGGGTGTAATTAAAGCTAAATTTCAGTCGGTTTTTAGTGATTATCCAAGTATAGTTTTTAATTGTAAGGACGGAGACAATGGCTGGGATAATAATGTACTGGAGGACTTGTTTTCAATGCCTTACTTTGACTGTTTGATTCGTCCAAAATCAGGTTATTCGGTCATTGCTCAAGCCATAGGGAATTATAAAGTTGTTTTATATCCAGGAGGGGAAATCAATAATTTAACAACTTCGAATTGACGATCTGGAAATTAGTTCCAATCGATATCCCAAATATCCAACTTCTTGAATAAGGATTTTCCATACTGTTCTAACCATACTTGTACTTGTATTTTTTGCCAACTTTTGGCATGAGCATAAATATCCTTGTCAAAAAACTTATATTCTGAAAACCAGCTTTGTGGAGAAACTTTAGTTTCTAATCCAACTTCATTTTTGCTTTCACCGTATATTTTATTTATTTTATAAGGGTTCATTTTTGGATTACGAATTCGCTCTAAACATCGATACCATGCTTGTTTTATTAAAAGATTCTCCCAATTAACAAATTGGAAATGCATGAGGCCCACAGAGTAATCTCCTTGATAACGGGTGGTGATTACACTAGTAAATTGGTTTGTTGAATAGATTGTCCAAGCTTTAGTGGCTTGCGCTTGAGGAGATAAATCTGCATATTTTTCTTGTACGAAGTGTAGAACTTGAGTCAAGCGTATGCGTTGCTGGTAGTTTAAATGTATAACTTGTTGTGGCCTAAAATGCAGTAAAGGATCTTCAAGAGTAAGGTTATATCTTTGTCCTGTGAGATTCAGGTTCGGTGATCTAGAGCAGTGGATGAAGTTAGAGTTATATGAGCAGCCAGGCTGATCACAAAATATACAGTCATTAAGACTTCCAGACCAAGGAGAGCTATCGTATCGATATTGTTCTGTAGATCGCCACAGTTGAATCCAAGTAGCGTGTAGAACATCACCAGGTTGTAAAGATAAAATTTTATTACGAAGGAAATTTTTATGTAGGCAGTTACTAGTGAAAATTTCATCAGCATCAATAACGATGAAATGGGTTCCACCAGCCTTTCTACCCGCCTCTAGTAGTTTGTTTTTATCTCCAGGTTCATCTCTAAACCAAACCGTTTTTTTGATTATTTGTACAATATTACATTCGTTAGCTAGTGACTCTAGTATTGGAACTGTTTTACCATCATCCGATGCATCATCAAGAACTATAATAGCATCTGTATATAAAGATAGTGCTTTGAGACATTGTCCTACTATATCAGCTTCGTTCCTTACTGCCACAAGCCCAATGATTTTGTGTGGTTTTTTAATTTGATTGTATGCATTTATACTTAGAACGAAGAAGGAAAATAAGAGTATACTTAATTTTTTCATAGTTTTAACCTATTTTATTTATTTAAATTTTATAAAATCTTTAAATTTATAGCGCATGCCATTTTGGGAAATAAATATAGACGTTTCTGGTAGAAGTGCTTGACTATCCCAATGTACATGGATTGGGTCTAATGGATTGTTCTTTGATTCGAGAGGAATCCATCCTTGAAGGGAAATATCAAAATTTTGAATATTCGCATAGATACTGTATAAGGGTTGATCATGGCGTGCTGCTCCTAATCCAAGAGGTGAAGATCCATCGTCTTCAAAAATACTTATATTTGAAGAAAGTTGGTATATAGGGAGAACATAATCATCATAAACTTTACGAGAGAGACCTTGCATGCCGGCTGAAATACTCAGTGCGTTTGGGCTTAAAAGATGATGTTTGTGCTCGGAAAATTGTTCATTTATTATATTGTGTAACACATTTTTTGTTAATCGACAGGCAATGTCATGACCACAATCTACCAGGAAATATCCTTTGTTTTCTATATGCTCAAATAGAGTATCTAGTGGTTGTAAAACGGAAATGCCTGCATCGAGATAAAGCATATAAGGGAAAAGCTCAAGCCCTTGCTTTATGGCTACTGGCTTCCAAGTAAAACATCCTCGCACTTTTCGGGTAGGTCCTGTGAGCATTCGTTCAAACATTTGCGGATTAGTTTTTTCAAGGTTGTATACTTGTACCTTATTAATGGTTTGTAAGAGTTTGCATTGTTTCTTTGTAAATCCTAGATCAAAAACTGCAATTTCTTGTAAGTTACCAAAGTTTGTTTTATGAATACTTCCAATTAAATTGAGTAATAGTTCAAAATGTTCCTTATCTGCACTGGTGCAGTAATATTGAGGGATAGGGTAACTAAGTTGGGTTACAGAAACTAAGAGAAAGATAAATAATTTAGTGAATTTCACTAATTTCCTTTCTTGAGGAATTTACACAGGATATTCTTTCCAAAAATTATCAAATTATTCCAAAAACTACAACTTGATTTTTGTTGACATAAAATGGTTAAATCTAATAAAGATTAATATATTTTAGTTTTTAAAATATAAATAAGGAATTTACTTATGGGTAACACAAGCCAAGTCTTTGGAATAAGATAGGAAAGGACATCCACTGGAGTGTTGTTTTTATAGATCATCGTCCGGGTGAAAGGCGTATTGAAGATGTGCGTCGGCTAAGAAAGAATACAGATATTTTTATTGTGCATGATACAGAAGAGGCTGGATACAAATACGAACCAACCTTTTCGTCTTTCAAGTCTGTATATAGATTTTCTAGGTATAGGTCTCTCACAACTGCAGTAAGTGATACGGTGGATGTTTCAAAACTGTTTGATTATTAGTATTCAAAATGGCCCGACTACAAGTCGGGCCATTTTTGTTATAAAAGTAAGATATGTTTAATTAAGTTTGGCAATTGATAGCATTTGATCAATCACGTGTTTGTATTGTTTATATGGACGAGAACAATGAGCATCGATATAGCGTTGGTTTCTAAGATGTGAAGCATTGAATTTCATATTATCACCACGGTCTATTCTTGGACCTACATTATGGTTTAATTTAACGCAATCTTGTGAGTATCTTTGCCAGCGAGTTAAGCATTCATATAGCATGCGTTCATCAGTAAACCAGCCCATTCCAAGTGTGTGCCAGTGACTCATAAGAGCTCGCATATCATCAAAACTCTCTACTTGGAAAATTTCCTTAAAAGTACTTCCTAAAGCTGCATTGTAGCACATTGGAAATGCATTTGGATTAGGCCCGTATGCAGCATTGCGGTATACTATAAACTTATGATCAGGTATTTTTCGAATTGGCTTAGTAAAGTATTTTAATTGTAGTGGAAACATATCAATATCGGACAACAGACAGAAATCTGTTGGGAATAAGGCAGGTATCAAAACTCGAATTACTTGGGCCTGGTATCCGGTATTTAATCCCTCTACTGGATCTATATAAACAACATCACCATATGTTTCATCAATTGGATTGTTTTCATCCCTTGTTCCAATAAATGCTAGAGTTGGTCGAACCGTATTGTTGGAAATTCGGCACCAAGCTTTTGATACCAGTGGCCAAAACTCTAGATATGTAGGATTATTATCTGATGCAAAAATCACACGATTTATTTGTGCAGTTTGAATATTTTGGCATGTCAAAGCAAGTGCCAAAATAAAGAAAAGTCCCTTTTTCATTATTTCCCCCTATTTAGAAAATATCATTACTATATGACTATAAATACTAATTTGTCTCCCCCAAGACTTGCACGACCCCTTCAGTTTTTTTTGTTATAACCTATAAATTAAGCTTAATCGATAGTAATTATCGAGAGCAATGATTAAAACAAAGCTGCGCACCCATTACCAATAGTAATTATTTTAAATTGAAGTATGTAAAGTGCCGCTACAGAGTTTTTGTATGCATTGCCTTGTATGAGCTTCTTTCTTGCTGCAATATCTTTTGCATGTTTTATTTAGAGAGTTGGATATAATAAAGAAAAGAACGAAAAACTAAATAAGGACGGAGCAAGTTAATGCATTTTAAATATATGATGTTGATTATAGGTTTGTTAAGTACTTTTCATATTACAAAAGGCGATGGTCAAAATAGAGACACTCCCTTGTATGTTCCCGGTGAGTATCTAGAAGAGTCTCCTTTGGTGCTAGTTAATGCACAGAGATTTGATCTTATGGCGAAGTATTTGTTTGCACAGTCGTATATTATGAACTTAAAAACAGATTGGTTTTCTTGTTTGTATGAATCACATTTAAGAGTTTGGAATGGTTGCCATGAAGAGTATCCTCCGTCTTCTATTCTCAATTTTAATTGTGCTCGAGAATATAAAGAAAAAAGAGGAATAAGAGAGTATATTGAGTCATTTAGTGCCTTGTTAGATTCTATACGGACAAAAGGATTTGATCTTTCTCAGTCAATTATTCCTACTAATATACACAAGCAAATTAAAGATGGGGCACATCGAGTTTCAGCTTGCTTGCTATTTGATAAGCCGGTTAAATATAAGAAATTTGATGATTCTAATTTCATAGCTGCTACAGCAGAATACTTTAAGAAAGCGGGTCTAGAAGATGGGTTTTTAGATGCTATGGCATTGCAGTATTGTAAATTGAAGTCTAATACCTATGTTATTAATCTTTTCCCAGACGCTTTGAAGAATGAAGCTGAAGTGTATAAAATATTGTCCAAGTACGGGACAATTGTATACGAAAAAAATGCTACTTTGTTTAAAAATGGCCCATTAAATCTTATTCGCATGTTATATGAAGAGCCATTTGAAGGGTGGAACAATAACTTTGCTAAGGAAAAAAGCGAGCATTGTTTTTTTGGAAAACATAAAAAACATCGTATGAGATTTATTTTGTTTGAGTGTGATTCTTTAGAAAAAACTACGAAATGCAAGTCTGAAATCAGAGCCTTCTTTAAGAGTTATGACGTTATCCACATCAATGATACACATGAGGAAAGTATTTTATCGGCTCAAACAGCGTTTAATAATAATAGTCTACATTTTATCAACCATGCCTCTCCTAAGCACTTTAAAAACTTTACCGATCTTTTTGGTCGGTTTAAGCAATGGATCGCTAGAGAGGGTTATTCCCTAGATTATTTTTGTATTGATACGAGTGCGGTTTTGTCTGTTTATGGCATTCGAGAATGTGCTGATTTAGATTATTTGCATTCTGGTAGCCCAATTGATTCAGGAATTGTTGGTATTGATGATCACGACTGTGAATTAAGATACCATGCAAGTTCAAAGGATGATATTGTTTTCAATCCAGAGAACCATTTCTACTTTAAAGGTGTAAAGTTTTGTTCTTTGAACACTATAAAAAAATTGAAACAAAAACGGAATGAAGTAAAAGATCAAAAAGATATTAAGATGATTAACGAGCTGCTAGCAAGTAAAAAAGCAGCTCGTTGTTAACTTATGCTTTGAGTTTCTTTTTTGAATTGAAATAGTAAAAATAATAAGGTTTTTTTATTTTTATTTCTTTTTTTAACAAGCCGGAATTGCATATTTGCATTGCCCAGGGGGTATCTTCAGCATAGGAGAGCTCAGGGAAAGCAAACTTGCATGCTATTGATTTTTTTATTGGGTTAAGGTGATTTGGCGGTCGATAATAAGCTTTTTTGTCATCACTATATTTTTTATATTTTATAGAATGAATAAATGGCTTATCAAATTTATTGTTAACAAAATAATGGCCAGTTAAGCTAACACAATCGGGATTGTTTAAAATTGCTTTGTAGATGATTTCGATATAGTCTTCAGAAATTTTGTCATCATCATCAATAAATGAAATATATTCCCCGGTACAGTCGGCTACTAATGCATTACGCTTAGTTCCTACCGATAAATCAGTGTTATCCCTAAAGAAAACTATTTCAATTTTGTCTTCGAGGCAATTTTTTTGTATTTGTTGTTCCAGTTGCGTTAAGAGACTACTAAATGTTTTTTTTCTTGAGTCTAGCGTAGGGATTAAGATGCTCCATTTAATTTGAGAAGTTTGCATATAAAAATTATGGTCTCGTCTAGTCCAGAAAGTAACTTTATCTTCATCGTGGAAAGAATCATTATGGCGATAAAGTTCATCCATTTTAGTTGCATCATTACCACCCCAAGCTGGATGTCGATGCTCTAATAGAGTTTGATGTACATAGCGTTCTTTTTGTAACAGCTTTGCAATTGCAGTAAATTCATTGTCTGAACAAAGAGACTTGTAGACGGGGTTATAAAGAAACCCAAATTGTCGGTAATATTTGTTATCCATTATTGAATAGGTAATAATTTCTTCTCCAGCGTGCCCATCATAGAAGTTTAAAACTCCGTTTCCTGTGGGGAAAAATTTTTGCATGTTCTCAGCAATAACAAGGTCAAACCCTTTCGTAACAGGATACATGTCATCACTTGCAAGAAGAATAATGTCAAAGTCATCTATATGCTTATCTACATCAGCATTGCATGCAGATATTTTCCCATTATTATTGCCAAAATAATAACTCAAGTTTGGGAATTGTTTGAATTTATTTATACTTTTGGGGCAATTCATTGTTTTGTCATCTATATCACAAGAAATAACAAAATGAACAGGAATTTTGTGCGAAAGATGGTGATAAAAACGTTTGAGATTTTTGAAAAATAGATCGGGACGTGATCTTGTAGGCCATTTAATCAAAAGGCGTGGTTGGGTGTTATTATGAAAACATACATCGTTAGAAGAAATTTGTTTAACAATGGGTACAATCCTATAAGGAGTGTATAATCCAATACATAAAAGAATCACAAAAATGGATTTAATTTGCATTATTACTACTTTCTAAATTCATAAAAATATTAAATATTATTTCCAGTTAAAACTTGCAAAAACTATAAAATTTGTAAAGGTTTTATATTATGTATAAAGGGTTGTAAAAAGGAAAAACTACTATGAAAAGTTGGTTGCTGTTAGGGCTGTTGCTAGGGGTATACTTTGTTGTTGAGTCTAAGTTTTACAGTCAATGTAAGCAGGATCAATTTGTTTATGAAACTTTTTTTAAGGATAAAAAGGATGGTTTTTTTGTTGAAATAGGGGCAGATGATGGTATTACATTTAGTAATACCTTATTTTTTGAAGAACTTGGCTGGAAGGGAATATGTATTGAGCCTAGACCTACAGCTTTTACAAAGTTAATACAAAATAGACACTGTTTTTGTGATAAGCAAGCTATTGCGGCCAAAAAAGGAAGTCGAGAGTTTTTGGTTGTAGAAGGTTATTGTCAAATGCTGAGTGGATTTGTTGATACTTATGATCCAGTTCATTTACAACGGATAAAAAGAGAGTTAAAACAATTTGGTGGCACGAGTTATGTAGAGACTGTTCCATGTATTTCTTTTAACGAACTATGTGACACGTATAATGCTAAAAAAATAGATTTGTTAAGTGTTGATACTGAGGGTAGCGAGCTGGAAATTCTTAAGCTCATTGATTTTGATCATATTTATATACAGGTGATTGTAGTAGAGAATTTATATGGAAGTAAGGCTATTAAGGAATTACTCACAAAAAATGGGTACTCATTGGTCAAGGTGCTAGATAGTGATGAAGTTTATTATAAGCCACACTAAAGGTGGGTAAGGAGAGTAATGGGTAGATGCAGATTGGTGGTTGGAATATTGTTTTTATTGAGTTTATCAAGTTTAACCGAGCCTTTGAATGCAGCGGAATTGCTTATAAAATTTCCTACACGTGAACGAACCAAGAAGTTTTTTAAGTGCTTAGATCAGTATTATAAACTTCTTTCTAAAAAGCATTCATATCATTTTTTAATTTCTTGTGATGCAAATGATGTAAAGATGAATAATGCAAAAGTGAAAGAGCGTTTTAAGAAATATGACAATTTAACCGTTATTTATGGGGAGCGGGTTGGTAAGATTGGTGCATGCAATCGGGATATGGATTTGGCTCCAGATTTTGATATTGTACTGCTTGCTAGTGATGATATGTGGCCTTATACACAAGATTATGATGATATTATTATCCAGCATATGGAAAAAGAATTTCCTGACTTTGATGGGGTTCTGAATTTTGCAGATGGTCATCCTAAAGGCTCTCATGTACTTAACACCTATCCCATTCTAGGTAAAAAATACTTTAATCGCTTTGGGTTTATATATCATCCCGCCTACCTATCCTATTTTTGTGATTTAGAATTAGCATTGGTTTCAAGGTTGTATGGTAAAGAGGCAATTGTTGATATAGAGCTGTTAACACATAACAACCCTGCTTTTACTAATGAAAAAGATGCCCTATATAATTTTAACCAGAAACTATATCATAAAGATGAACAGATCTTTATGGAACATCTTACTAATAAGTTTGAATTGGATTTTCTTACATTAGAGCAAGTGGATTATTTAGAATTCTGTAAGTCTAAAATGGATGAATAATTTTATTTCAAGGAAAATCGTTTGAAAAACAAATTTTTTTATATTTTCGGAATGAGTTTGTTATTCCTCACTGCCTTAACCACCAATCTTTGTGCTGATGAAAAAGGCTTAGAAAAGCATTTAACTATCATTATTCCAAGTTATAACAATGCACAATGGTATGAAAAGAATTTGCGGTCGGTGTTCATGCAAAAGTACTCTAATTATTCGGTTATATACTGTAATGACTGTTCTACTGATGATACTTTCAATAAAGTACAAAAATACATTTGCAGTGTTGGTATGGAGGATAAAGTAACATTAATTTCTAATCCGGTTAGGCGAGGTAAGGCTGCTAATTTATGGCTAACTCTTCATAATCGAAACTCTGAATATATTATTTCCGATGAAAGTATTGTTGTTGTTTTAGATGGTGATGATTGGTATCCACACGATGGGATTTTTTCCTATATTAATAAATTATATACGGAGAATGATATTTGGTTTTCTTATGGCGGATTTCAAGAGTATCCTTCTCAAAAAAAATGCTTTAATAAGCCAATTCCACAAAAAATATTAGATACTAATAGTTTTCGTAAAGCAGGGGCTTTTGGTTCTCAACAGCGCACATTTTATGCATGGCTATATAGGCAAATAAAATTAGAGGATTGTATTTGTGAAGGATATTTTATTCCTGTCGTTAGTGATATAGCTAAAGTTATTCCAATGTTAGAGATGTGTTCTCCACGCTTCAAATTGGTTGATGATTACATTTATGTTTATAATCGATTGAACACTATTAATGATGATAAGATTGATCATAAACTACAATGGAAAATTGATCATTATTTTAGGTTGAAGCCAGCATATCCAAAATTGCATGAGCCCAAGTTTTTATCTCTTGATAGTTATGCTCCAATAGATTGTATTGTGTCAGTGCAGGAGCATCAATTGAATAAAATCGATCCTCAAAGTCTATATAGTCAATTAGAACAGCAGTTTTCTGATATTGGAAGAGTAATTGTTCTAGCAGACCAAAAAAGTCGCTACTTAGTTGTAGAGCATGATGGTTCTAATCATTTTAAAACAACAAGGGGTGTTGGTTTAAACTCTTTATTAAAGGGGGTTTCGAGCAAATATGTTTGTTTTCTTAACTTAGAAAAGCTGGCTTGTTTTAACAGTACCAATTTATCTGAAGTTAATCATTCATTGGAAAAAACTCATGCATTTTGTTATGAAATTTTTCCAGCTAAGCAAAAGCATTATGAACAGCTTGGTAGCGGATTATGTGGCTATCAAACCAGTTGTTCTCTGTCTTATATAAAAAAGAGAGGCGGGTTTGATGGAATGGTTTATAAAACTGAGGAGCTAGTTTCTTTCCTGGGTGGACTAGAAGAAAAAACTTTTTCTTTTTTTAAGAAAAAGTGGGATGAGTACTGTTGTTCTCGTCAAAACAGGCATAAAATTTGTCTTCTGCATAAAAATTAATTTTAAAAAAGGAAAATATAGTGAAAAAACACTATGGTTTATATTTGATTCTAACTTTTATTGGCTTGATAGGCAACATGGATGCCAAAAGGATTTATATTGTTCCACCGGGAGGATATGAAGATGGTAAGTTGTTTAAGCTTTCCAATGATTGGCTTAATCGGGACATGGTTAATCAGATTTGGTGTGATTTGAAAGCGGAGCTTAATCGAAGAGGGCATACAATTCAAACAGTGCGTATGAATGCCAATATGAATAATTGTGATGCTCTTATTGTGTGTGGTATTTTCCCTCAATATTTTAATGTTTATCAACGATTGACTAATGCTGGAAAAAGAGTTATTTCTCTTTTGTTTGAACCAAAAACGGTTGAGCCTCAGAGCTATAATAGGAACTATTACAATCATTTTACAAAAGTAATAACAATGTATGATGATGATGTAAGAGAGGTCGGTAACTGTATGAAATTACATTATGCTCAGCCTCATTTATCTATGCGTGAATCAGTATCGTTCTCTAAAAAACGCTTATGTACTATGATTAACTCCAATAAGAGTTCTAATTATAAAAACTCTCTGTATGGTGAGCGTCAAAATGCAGTAAAAGAGCTAAGTAAGCATCCCCAAGACTTTACATTCTATGGTCAAGGTTGGAATGTAAAGCGATGGAAGTGTTATGGTGGTGGTGTTAAGAGTAAGTCGGATACTCTTGTGAATTTTAAATTCTGTATTTGCTATGACAATACGAATGATGCCAATGGATATATCACTGAGAAAATTTTTGACAGCATGCAAGCAGGGTGTGTTCCTGTTTACCTAGGAGCTCCTAATATAACCGACTATGTTCCGGCAGAATGCTTGATTGATAAGAGAGATTTTAGCTCATATGAAGATCTCTACAACTTTATGAAAAACATGACCCAGGAAGAGTACCAAAAATATATAGATAATATTCAAGCTTTTTATGCTTCCGAGATGGCAGAAAGGTTTTCTGGTGCCCATTTTGCAAAAACTGTCTGTGAAGCTCTAGCTGTCGAATAAATAACCTATTTATAACGTATAAATCTCATGGCTCCACCTTGATAGTTGGGGCCTTGAGTTCGTGATACATAAATAACGCTATCTTGGTTGAGCTGACTTTCTAGGTGATGAATATGTACAACTTTTTTTTCATTTTTTAGTTGCAGAACAAAATAGCCTCGCTCAGTGAAAAGACGATAGCCGTTTATATGGGCTAGAATACTAAATAAAGGCTGATCGTGTCGAGCTTCTCCTTTACCTTTAGAAGAGCTTCCATCATCAACAAATAGAGTGACATCTTTAGCAAATTCATACATCGGCATTACGTACTCGTCGTAGACCTTTCGTGAAACCCCTTGAAGGCCAGCAGTTACAGATGGAGTATCCTTACAGGTTAATAGCCCTCTATATTGCGCATACAGCTGGTTCATGATTTGTTTACGCACTCGTTTGGTAGAGCGATCTATAATGTTGTGCTCAGGGCCAGGGGCTAATAAAAAATAGCCGTTTGCTTCTATATACTCAAAAATATCATTCAATGATTTGAGAACAGTAACTCCAGCATCTAAATAAAATACATACGGGAATTTATCTAGGGATTGCTTAATGACAACTGGTTTCCATGCATATGATCCAGGAACTCTTTTTCCGCTTCGCGTAGTAACTATGGGTTTAATAATATCAGGATGGACATGATCAACCTCATGAACCGTTACTTTTGCAATTTGTTTGAGTGAGTTGATTTGTTTTGCAGACATTCCCAGGTTAAATACAGCAATTTCTACAAGCTCATCAAAGTTAGTTTTATGGATACTGCCAATTAAATTTAAGAGGTTGGGATAATAAGTAGCATCAGACGCGGTACAATAATATTGAGGAATGCTATAGCTGAGTTGGGTGATGAGTAATAGTGATAAAAGGGAAAACTTTTTCATAAAGAATCCTTAGGCTAGTGAAAAATCTAATTTTTTTAAGGTAATCACAACTCAAAAAAGTTGTCAAAGCTCATGGTTGGTGATTTTTGGATATTGAGGCTTGCTGCGTATGACCTGAGCAATATCTAATTGTTCTTGATAATTGTTTTTAAAGTCATTGAGTGGGGTTTGATTGTTGTAGATATATAAGACTTCTCGAATAAATCGTATGTGTCCTCGTGCCATTTCGACCATTGGTAACATTTCAGCTACATCGCCAGCAATTTGAAAAAACTCACCCTGATGTTGAAGATCGTTTTTAGGAATTTTTTTAAAAAGCCATGCATAATAAGTTCTGAGTGCGCTTGTGTAATAACAGGTTGACGCACGAAAATCAAAATCTTGGGGTAGTTTTTTACAGTGGCCTTTTTTATTACTAGGGAACCGTTTATATTGTCCGTACGTTACCCAGATATCATACTTAGAATAGACTTTATTGATTTTCTTTAAGACATTATCATGAGCAAACCAATCATCACCATCTAGGATGAGAATTATTTCATTATTTTCACACAAGTGAGAGCCTTTATAGCGGTTAGCGGTAGCGCCCTGCCGAGTTTCATTTTTAATGAGGGTTACACGCTGTTGTTGGTGTTTTTCATAAATGTACTGTTCTACTAGGTGAGCTGTGTTATCTGAAGAGTGATCATCAAGATAAATAATACGATAGTTGGTGTAGTTTTGGTTGAAGATGGAATCAAGGTTGTGTTTATACCACTGAGCATTGTTATAGGAAGGGACTACAACAACGAGTTTTTTTTCAGGGATAGGTTTAAAAAAGAACATGTTTATTCCTTTAAGCAGGATAAGTAAGTTTCTATCATAGCTTCTTGGGAAAAAGGACGAGCTTGGGGTCCAGCCAAGAAGTTTTTTATATTGGTTAGGTATTGCTCATGTTTTTTTGCTGATATATTTTTTATAAAACTATAGAGCTCTTGATATGAGTTAAAGTTTCTCATATTGATAAAACAGTTTTGAGGAATATATTTATCTATATTTGGTGCACCGAGATATATAGGGACACAGCCTCCAAAAAAGCAGTCAAAGATTTTTTCAGTGATATAGCCAGCAGGGCCATCCATGTTTTCAAAGCAAATGTAAAAGCGATAATTGCTCATGCATTTATACTTATTATCAACGGAACCTTTATAGCTTTTCTGGCGATTGCCAGCACATGAACGGCCGAATAAATCAAGTTCATACGTGTTTAAATTGTCAAAGAAGTCTATTATTTCTAGGCGTTTATTGAAGAGTGCCTGTGGGTGGTTGGAGTGGCGATTGCTACTAATCATGGTACAGAGCTTTTTTTTATTAAAAGGGCGTTGATCGTGCATGAATGGGTTGGTTGGATTTAAATTGTATTGCATCCAATGAAATTTATGCACCTTTTTATTATCAATTAGTTCGTCGTTCCAGGTGAATATATTATCAACAATATCCCATCGACGTTGTTGGTATTGATGGGGGCTGGTAGCTGGTGGTTCAAATAGAAACGCTGCCGTTTTAGCATTGCGTAATGGCCTTAGCTTTCCATGGGTTAATGACATGGGCAAGTTGAAGAAAATAACACAATCGGCGTCATAGGAATCCTGTAGTGATTGTAGTGAGTACTTGGCGGCTTGAGCACTATAACCCTTTTTATGTAGAGCTTTTTTAAATTTTTTCCAAAAACCATTATCGTGTTCATCTTGTTGAAAAAAGTCACCATAGTCTTGTGCAAGATCATACAAAAGCCGCAGCTTTTTTTGTTGAGGCTGTATGAGCGTTGGGAGTAAAAAGGCGTATAATAATAGTTTTTTCATAACTTTTCTGCGGTTTGGTAGCACGGAGTAGTGAGTACTTTATGATGAACTTTTGCTTCTACGGTTTTATCAATGTTTTTAAAATCGTTGAGTGGGGAATCGATATTGCGCATTAAAAGTGGTTTCGAAATATAGGAGATATTAGTTTCAGCCATTTCTAAAATAGGATAGAAGGTTGCAGCATCATGGAACACTGGGATGAAGGCATTATCGATCATGAGATCTTCTTTTCTTATCCGTTTGAAGAGCCACGCATAATAGGTGCGTAGTCCTGAATAATGCCAAACCCTTTCTCTGAATGCTTTATTTTTTACTACCCATAATGGTGTTTGTTTACACCAGTTTTGCATATTGAGCTTTTTTGCAAGCTCGGGAGGGTTGTTTATATAGTTTCCATATACGGCCCAAGAACCTTGTTGATACTCTTTGTTAAGTCGGGTGAGAACATAGGGATCGATTAAGTAGTCATCACCATCAAGCTCTACGATGATAGAGTCATCAGGGCATGAATGAATGGCGCTATAAAGGTTGCTGAGTTTTTTATTTCGGTGGCTATTGCAAACAAGGGTGACCAGATTTTTTTTGTCCTTTTGTTCTAAATATTCTTGAACGAATTGCCCCGTATTATCTGGTGATTGATCATCAACGTATATGACATTGAAATTAGGATATTGTTGTTCAAGTACCGAATCTAAGTTCTTAACATAATATTTACTATTATTGTAGGAGGTTATTAGTACGGTAAAGTGGTGATCGTGTTCCTGGGCATATTTTCTATTCGAGAGTAATTGTTGCACATGATACATAAGGTTAGGAATTGTTGAAAGCCATCCATGCCTGATCCTTTTTATAAACATTTGGCTCAGGTGATTTTGTTGGTGAATAAGGATTCCATAAGTCATTACGAAAAACAATGCATTAGAGAAAAGAGTGGCAATTACGCAACCATAAATATTAAAACGTGGTATTAAAAGGATATTAAGGCCGATATTGGTGGATGCTGCAGAAATGTTAGTGACGAGAATGGTCCAGGTTTTTTTCTTAAAAACCAGATAACAGGAGCTAAAATAGGTTCCCATAAAAAGAACATTCCCGAGTAGCATTGGTAAGACATACTGGAGAGATTGGTGGTACTTTGTAGGTAAGAACCATGGTCCTACTTTAAGAGCAAATAATGAGGCAATGGTTACGCTGACTCCCATGAATGCCATAGCAAGCCACATGGTTTTGAGGTTGCGATTTTCTATTGTTTTAAGGGGTTCTTTTTTTTCAGCGTATTGTTTGAGCATATATGGAACGTAGGAACCGCTAAGAGGTAAAAGTACGGTCATTTGAAACATCATGGTTGATTGATCAGCAAATGCGTAAATACCTACATTATGCATATTGGTCAGATCTGCCAACACCCAACGATCGCCAAAAGAAAGGATCCAATTGAATAAAATATTAGGGATAAAGGGAAGTCCTAGCCATAATAAGTTTCTTGCATCTTTAAACTGAGGAATTTTTATATATTCTTTTTTTTTCAAACCAATTTGTTTTTTGTAATAAAAGAAGGCTATGGCACAAATGGTAGAGATTCCAAGAAAATTACTGGTGATAACACCAAGGATTCTGAAGTTGTAATAAAAGACAAGAATAGCCGTGGAAGCGATCGATACTAAGGCAGCAGTAAGTTGGATAATGGTGAGCTTGCGGGCGTTACTTTGATAGCGCAATACCTGAAGATATAACTCGGAAAAAAACTGCACAAAACAATAGATCATGGCCAGTATCATGATGGTTTTTGATGCAAGTCCCAAAAATATAAATTGATTTAGCCAATGCTGGTTGATGATTAATAAAATAAATATGGGTATAGCAATTACAAGATACGTTTGGATGATGCTATGAAACACTTGTTTGCGCCCAGCCGAGTCATGATGGAAGTACTCGAGTCCAAATACTTGTCGGAGTCCAAGATTCAAAAAAAGAGGGAATAGCGCACAAAAATTATTTATGAGAGAAAGAAGCCCAAATTCTGATGTGGTTAGGATGGTTACCGTTACCAGAGTTGTGCCCCATGTAATTCCACGTAGTACAATGGCGCCACACGAGTATGTTAAAAAATTCTTGATGAGAGTTGTATTGAAGTGTTTTATCATACAAGTTCAGTAACGCCATCGATTATGAAGTTTTTAATGCATTAGTGAGAGATTCTATTTTTGATGATTGATAGTTAATTTTTTTCAATAAATTTAGCGACTTATAGGCCTCTGTACGGTTTGAAGAATAGAAATCTATAATGCTTTTCCATAGAATATATGGCCCTAAAATACACTTGTCAGATCGACAGAACCGTTTGTACAGGTTTAACATAAATTCTTTATCTACAGAATTAATGTCTTTTAATCCAAGTTCTACATTGTTATTTACTGTTTGATTTTCTTCTTCTAAGCGACTTTGAGTCATAATTTTAATTGCAGGTGAAATTTCTACAGAGTCATCATCGAAGGCTATGAGTACGTCTCCATAAATAACTATTTGATAGTGAGGGTTGATATCTTTAAGGAGGGCAATCGTTTCATTAAGGGTGGGATATCCACTTTGATCCCGGTGGGATGGGTAGGTATTATATTTTGAAAAAAAACGCATATCATCAACAATAATAACAGCATTGCTAACGTTTGACTGTTTAATAGCACGGAGCTCGTTTTTGATTGGTGTATTTTCTTCTCCTCGAGCAGTATCGCCACTGGACCAGTGAGCGTCAAGAAAGAAAAGTATTTTCCCTTGAGAGCCTTTGACCATTTGAGGTAAAGTAGCTGCAGAATCGCCATGATATATATGAATGTGTGATTGATTCTTAAACATGTTTTCACATCGTTTGAATAGGTGGTCAGAAAGTTCTACCGAGTGGATGTCAGAAAAGATAGGGGATGCAAATTTTACGCTTTCTCCAGAACAAGTGCCAGTTTCAATGAATGTTACGATATTAAAGGTTTGTTTAATATAACGGAAAAAATCTGGTGTAAGAGCATCGTCATAATTTTTAGCAGGCATCAATTCAAGACTGTTTGGGCATACATTTACGATAGAAAAAAGATTGAGAACCAATAGTATCTTTGATAGAGTTTTCTTCATGAATTATTCCTTTTTTATTTTTCCTACTCAAATGGGAACTGCTGACAAAATAATTGTACCTTATCTTTAAGATCTTTCAAAATATTTTCATCGTTACGGTTTTGTAACGCTTGATCAATCCAGATAGCGATCTGTCGCATTTGCTCTTCTTTCATGTGCCGTGATGTCAGCATTGGAGTACCCAGGCGGATACCACTGGTTACAAATGGTGACTGAGGATCAAATGGGATAGTGTTACGGTTTACATAGATATCAATAGATTCAAGAGTTTCTTCGGCTTCCTTGCCAGTTAGCTCTTTTGATCGTAGGTCCAGAATGAAAAGGTGGTTGTCTGTTTCTTTTGATACGAGGTCATAACCTAAATTTCTAAACTCATTAGCCAGTGCTTGGGCATTGCGAATGATTTGTTTTTGGTATTCTACATACTCAGGTTGCATGGCAAGATGATACGCGACAGCTTTTCCGGCGATTACGTTCATAAATGGTCCACCTTGCAATCCTGGCATGACGGCACGGTCAATTTGTGCGGCCCATTCTTTCTTGCACAATATGAAGCCTCCTCGTGGCCCTCTGAGAGTTTTATGGGTGGTGCTCGTGACAAAATCTGCATATGGAACTGGGCTGGCATGGAGATGAGCGGCAACAAGGCCGGCGATATGGGCCATGTCGACCATGAGAAGGGCGCCAACCGAGTCGGCAATCTTTCTAAACTCGGCAAAATTGATTGAGCGTGAGTAGGCGGAGGCGCCTGCCACTATCAGCTTGGGTTTATGTTCGGTTACTATTTGCTGGATGGCAGCATAGTCGATCTCTTGGGTTTGTTCGTCGACTTCATAGTTGATGAAGTTATAAAAAGTTCCTGAGAAGTTGATGGGATGGCCGTGGGTTAAGTGTCCGCCACTCTTGAGGCTCATGGCTACAACGGTATCGCCAGGCTTGAGCGCTGCAAAATAGACTGCGGCATTGGCTTGGGATCCTGAGTGTGGTTGAACATTGGCATGTTCAGCTTGAAAGAGTGTCTTACAGCGATCACGGGCTAGGTTTTCTATTTCATCGACAAATTGGCAGCCAGCATAATACCGGCGGCCAGGATACCCTTCAGCATACTTGTTTGTGAGTATCGAGCCTACAGCCTCGCGGACTGGTAGTGGGCAGTAGTTTTCCGAGGCGATAAGGTTGATAGTGCTTTCTAGGCGGTGAAATTCTTTGTCGATAAGCTCATTGATAGCAGAATCAGCTCGTTTAAGTGCTTCCATGGTCCCTCTTTGTATTTTTTGCTTTCAGTGTACCCCTGTTGGCTGGTCTTGCCAATCCCGAAAGGCTTTTTTAAAGGGTTTGGTTTTTTTGACAATTTGCGTCAAATAAGGGAAAATAATAACAAGTTAACTTATCAAAAGTGGGCGGTTCAATAGAGAAAATATTCTTATTGGGATCGTATCCATCTTATCCTAAAAATTAGAGGAAATGCTTGTGATTACAGCGTCAGAGTTTAGAAAGGGTTCAAAGTTTATCTATAACGGAGATCCACATGCTGTTGTAGACTTTCAACATGTTAAGCCAGGCAAGGGTGGTGCTTTTGTTCGAACCAAGATGAAAAACCTTATTTCTGGGTCGATTTACGAAGAGACCTTTAGAACTGAAGAAAAATTCAAGCGTCCTGATCTTCAGTACAAGGATGTTCAATTTTTATATAACGATGCTGAAGGCTACCACTTCATGGATCAAGAGAGTTATGAACAGATTTCCTTAAAGTTGGACCAGTTGAGTGACGTTAAAGATTTTCTTAAAGAAGAGACTGTCTATCGGGTTTTATCGTATGAAGATAATCCTATCGAGATTACTCCGCCATTGTTTATGGAGTTGGAAGTAACTGAAACGGTGCCTGGTATTCGTGGAGATACTGCTCAGGGTAGAGCTACAAAGCCTGCTACATTGGAAACAGGACTTGCTATTCAGGTTCCTTTGTTTGTAAATGAAGGTGATAAGATCAAGGTAGATACTCGTGATTCTAAATACATTGAACGAGTTAAGAACTAAAAAAAGAGGTTATAAAAAAATGGACGATAACAATAATAACAACCTCGACAATAGTACGTTAGAAGTTGATTTACAGTTAATTCAGATCAAGAAGATAGACGGTGAGTATTCTCGTCGGCAGATTCGGTCACTTGTTTTCCACTTGTTATATGCAATGGAAGAGTTTGACTATGATGTGTCTTTAGACTCATTGATTGATAATTTCAATCGTGGGTTCGATCAAGAGATCGAGATTGATGGTGAAATCGCTACTATCACTCAAAAGGTTATTGATGATCGTCATGAACTGGATAAGCAGTTACAACCATTCCTAGAAAAATGGCGCTTGGAACGGCTTGGTGTTTGTACCAAAATTATACTTCGGCTTGGATTATGGGAGATGCTTCATGACAATGTCAGAACCATTATCGCTATCAATGAAGCCGTTGAGTTAGCAAAATGCTTTACTGAAAAGGATGCATACAAGTTTATCAATGGTGTCCTTGATAGAATCGCTACCCATCTTGGCAAGAAGGATGAGAAAGAGGATGATGATAAGGCTACTGATTCAGAAGAAGCTTCTGACTAGAGCGTGAAAACAAATAAAAATTCGCCTTAGCCTCACGAATGAGACCAAGGCGAATTTTTATATTTATCGAGTGTAACTCAGGGTTACCCTTGACACTTGTCACAGCAGCCAAGGCATCCAAGGATACCACAACCACAGTTACATGAATCACATGATTCTGTTTTCATAATCTTAGCAGGTTTTGAATCGCCACAACATGATGTACATGTTGAGCAAGAACCAGCTTGAAGTAATCCAACACTACCTAACAAAACGAATAATGTTACTAATTTACCCTTCATAATGATTCTCCTTTTTAAAGGGGGTTATTAATAATTGCCTTGAGAAATTTTATCTACCGCAGCAACCACTCTTACAAGAGCTACATGCTTTCTTAACTATTTTTCCATTTTTATCTTTAGTTTCCTTAGTTTCAGCTCGTCCACAACCAGCCTGAAGTAACCCAAGACCACCAACGATAACAAATAATGCCATTAATTTACGTTTCATAGTTTTTCCTTTATATAAAACTACTCTTTCATTATTACTATCCCTATGATAGCAATAATTGAATTCAAATAGCAATAGTTTTGCAATAATAATGCTATCTTTGGGCGATTGGCTGATTAGGTGGGTGTATTGGTGACAGTGAATAGGGCCGTTCTTGGTTGGGTGAAAGGTGTGTCCGGTTGCCAATAGTCGCTGTCAGTATTTGTATTGGGCGATTTTAACCTGCGGGGATGTTAAAAAGTGCTTAACGGTAGGCGTTTTGTTGGGTAGAAAGATTCTATATGTATAGAAGGTGGAAATTTATATTGTGGCCAAAAGGGAGTAAAAGGGCGCTAGCTTGATACCTAGCGCTGGGACTAGGGAGATAGAGCTGTTAAGGGCGGAACTCATATGGTTTTTTATTGTATTGGTGTTATGGCCATAGTAGCCTGGAACCAGTTGGGCTTGAAAGCCGCTTGTTCTTAAGACTTCGATAAGATGGTAGGGATCCATAAGGTGTTCTGACCAATTACCGGTGTGGGGATCACAGGTATCTGAGCTGGTAGGTTCAGCAGGAATGAGCCTTGTTTTTTTGAACTTATCTATGCAGGCGTGGATATCTTTTTGGATCATACCGCGAGTTGCTCGAGATAGCTGGTCGATCTGATACTTAGTCAGTGAAGGCTTATATTTTCTAATAATATCCTTACGGATGGTATAGAAACTTTGGAGGCTATCCCGTTTTTTGTGGCCCCAGAGGTTGAGGCGATCTTCATATTCATGTTGATGATGCAGCTTGGTGAGTGCGCTTTTGATACGTGGGTTACAGGTATTGGCTCCTGAGGACATGAATATAGAAAGAGAGTTACGCGATGAGAGTTTTTTAAGCTTTTGGAGAAACTCTTCTATATTATACACGTGCTCAATGACATCATAGGAGGCTACAGCATTACATGAAATCTTATGATTCTTGAGGTACTCGATGACAGGATCGATATCACCGGGGATATAATGATCAGCCTCACAGCCGAGTGCTTTACCGATAGCTTGAGCGTCGTTACAGGAGACTGGGTATATATCATTGTATAAAACGGTTCCGACTCCAGCTTCCTTGGCTAACAGTGATAAAATTCCCACACCACCGCCATACTCCATGAATACCACATCCTGCAGTGGAAGCTTGGTCGCATCGAGTGACCAGGCCAGAATATATGAATATTTTTGTAAGGTGCGCGTTAGATTGCTCAGATGGTCTTGAAATAAGTAGTTTTTGTTGTAGTCCGAGATATTGATGGTTGCAAAATTGAAATTAGAAAGTTTATCATACAGTCGTTGAGCAGCAATATCTATATGTTCACAGAGAGCTTGATTCTTTGGAAGTCTAGCGGCTTTGTATGTAAGTTTCATAAGGTTTTACTCGATTTTGTCATCATAAAGGGCTTTTTTTATAAGTGTAAGTGATTTGCAAAGCAAAGCAAGTCTCAGGCATATCTGATGGCGAGGGTTAACTTTTTGGCTTAAGAATGATCCATAATACCTTTTCTTGTGTTGCTCAAGGCTAAACCATTGAGTTGAAAGTACAGCACGACTATAATGGTCTCGTTTTTAACTGTAAGGGGAAAGTATGAAAAAGTTATTGTTATTATTTATTGTATTGAATATCTCTCAGTCTGTGTATAGTATGGATATTTTCAAGGCAATTGCTAATCGATGGGGCTGGGGGCAACCAATGGAAGACGGAGAAGGGCTCGAGGCCGGTCCATCTGGTTTGCCGGTGGTGATGGGAGATGTTACTTTTGTAGATGGTAATGCTGGGCCACACTCTATGTATGAAGTTAGTGGTGGGAGGGAATTTCAAGAGGGAGTTCCTGGTGATGATAATAGTGATGTAGAAATGGATGATCTTACTCTAGAAAAATTCAGAAATATGAGTGAAGAAGAACGAGATATGATGGAAGCAAATATCGACAGAATGATTGGACGGACACAAGGGGCACAGCAAACAGTTGCCAAAAGGCTTGCACCACAGGCTCCAACTCGTAGCGGGCTACCTAAAGTGAAGATTAGTGTGAGCGATAGTGAGTTTAAGGCAGGATTGCAAGATATGATAGTATCTGGAGCTTCTGTGCAAGAAACGTTAATGCTGAAGATACATTTTAATCAAATGAGAGCCGAAGAAGGACAACGTCGGGCTGCCATGGCATCCAATCTTTTTGCGCGAAAATCATTCTGTTTACAGGGTGTTCTGTTTTTATACACAAGTGGAACCGTGGGGATTGGTCTTGCTGCTTTAGCTTTAAATGAAACTGGATATACGGTAGCAGAACTTCTTGCTGCAGCTGCAGAAAATTTACCTATTGGATAATCATAAAAAATAAGACAATAAAAAAAGCCGGAGTTTTTACGCTCCGGCTTAGTTTTTTAAGACTATGGATATTAGCCTTGGAAGAAGAGTGCTAGTTCAGCTTGTGCATTTTCAGCAGAGTCTGAACCGTGTGTTGCATTCTCTCCAACATCAGTACCAAACTTACCACGAATGGTATCTTTTGGCGCTTCTTTAGAGTCAGTTGGTCCCATAAGATCACGCCATGCAGCGATTGCGTTTTCTTTACTGAGAGCCATAACAATAACTGCACCTGATGTCATAAACTCAACAAGTTCACCAAAGAACGGGCGATCTTTATGAACAGCATAAAACTGTTCTGCAAGTTCTTTGTTCAACTTAAGTTTATACATACCATCAATCGAAAAACCATTTTCTTCAATCATGTCAATGATCTTGCCAGCATTTTTAGCACGGACAGCATCAGGTTTGATGATTGCAAAGGTTCTTTCAATAGCCATACTTCATAATCCTTTATTTTTTAGAATCCTTAACCATCTTCTCGAGTGCGAGTTGCAATTGAGTTTTTGGCTTCGGTCCTTGTTCTATTTTAGGTTGAGCAGCTTTTCTTGGTTTTGCAGCAGTTGCAGTTGAAGGAGCTTTTTCTCTAGGCTCTTCTTTTGCAGCTGTTGCATCAAGCTTTGTGCTCAAGCTAAGTTTTCTATCATCTTTACTTACTTGGATAATACGGAATTCTTGTTCTTCATCGATCTTGAGAACATCGTTGATTTTCTTATCGCCGAAGTCGGAGATATGAACAAGCCCTTCGATACCATTAGGAAGTTTAACGAATGCACCAAAGTTGGCGATCTTCGTTGTTGTTCCTTTAACAATTGAACCGACAGTGTAGTCTTGTTCGATTGTATCCCATGGATCTTGAGTTAATTGCTTAATACCAAGAGAGATTTTTCTATTTTCTTCATCAATGTTTAAGATCATTGCTTCAATAGGATCGCCCTTCTTGTACAAGTCACCCGGATGATCGATGTGCTCGGTCCAAGAAAGATCAGATACGTGTGCAAGTCCGTCAACACCAGGAACTAAGAGGATAAAGATACCAAACTCAGTAACATTACTTACTGTTCCAGTAATCTTGCTTCCAATCTTGAATCGTTCACTGATTGACTTCCAAGGGTTGTCTTTCAATTGTTTAACACTGAGGGACATACGTCGATTTTCTTTATCAAGAGAAACAACAGATACATCGATATCTTGGTTCACTTCATACATCTTGTTTAAATCGTTAACACGATCAGTCCAAGAGATTTCTGAAATGTGTACAAGTCCTTCGATACCTGGGAATACTTCAACAAAGAGACCGTAATCGGTAATGCTTGAAACTTTACCTTTAATACGGCTTCCTACTTCAACATCACTTGGAAGTTGTTCCCAAGGGTTGTCAGAGAGTTGTTTCATACCAAGAGAGATCTTGTTGTTGTCTTTATCTATAGAAAGGATCTTCACAGTGATGGTATCACCCATATTGATCTTAGCGCTTGGGTGAGAAATTCGGCCCCAAGTCATATCAGTAATGTGTAATAATCCATCAACGCCACCGATATCAACAAATACACCGTAGTTGGTAATATTTTTAGCGATACCTTGAATTACACTTCCTTCTGCAACGTTTTCAAGTACTTCTTTTCTAGCACCTTCACGTTGTTCAAAGAGATGTTGGCGACGAGAAATGATAACATTTCCACGTTTCTTATTAATTTTTATAATTTTTGCAGTTATAGGTTGTCCTACATACTGATCAAAATTAGTAACTCGTTGTAAGTCAACTTGAGAGCCAGGCAAGAATGCAGGGATGCCAATATCAACACTTAAACCACCCTTAACAGTATGAGTTACCATACCTTCAACAGATTGGTCTTCTTCGTGAAGTTTGCTGATCTTATCCCATGCTTTCATAGCTTTCGCTTTTTCATATGAAAGCTGAACGTTACCTTCGATGTTTTCTAATTCATCCAGAATTACATCAATTGATGCATCTTCAGCAAGCCCTTTGAGCTCATGATCAGAAAATTCATATCGAGGAATGATACCGTTAGATTTATAGTTGATGTCTACAACTACACCACTTGAGTCGATGCCTACAATGCGTCCAACAACCAAAGAACCCTTTTTGAGGTTATCTGTTGTTTCATTGTATAAGCTAAGTAATTCTTGTTGTTGCTGTTCGTTAAGCTCTGCTACCTCTTTAGGAGGAGTAGAGACGCGACCAAATTGCTCTGGTCTTATGACTTCTTTTGCCATGTATATCCGATTCCTTTGAAAAATAGATATGTGTTTTGTGAGAACAAAACACAGACGTATAAGTGTTAAAAATATATTAATTCTAGCATCTATTCTACCATGTAAATTGCCCAATAGCAAATTATTAAAACCCTCTTAACGGTTGAGTTTTTTTGGGGTATAGATAAGAGGATTAATAGTTATTTTGAGGGATTAAAAACGGTGAATATTGTTATTGTTACTAATAATTACGCTCCTTATTCGGGAGGGGTAGTCAGCTCGATCAATGCATTTGCTCAAGGATTACGTGAGTTGGGGCATTCTGTTTTTATTGTGACGTTAGATTTTACGGGAGAGCCATCACAGGATCCCTTTGTATTGAATATTTTTTGTCCAGTTCGGTTCAAGTATAAGAAGAATCACCTGGCCATCCCATGGCGTGCTACTAATGAGCTCAAGCTGATTATAAAGCGTCTTAATCCTGATGTTGTCCATTCACAGCATCCTTTCCTCTTGGGGGTGAGTGCGGTTCGGGTGTGTAAAGAGCTCAAAATTCCTATTGTATTCACCCACCATACGCAATATGTTCAATACTCTCACTATATCCCGCTTCCAGGATTGGTAGTCAAGCCGGTAATCAATCACCGGGTGCTTTGGTATGCCAAGCTCGTGGATGCAATAATTGCTCCTAGTGCTGTAATCAAGAATGAGTTAGTGCATAAAGGAGTTGAGAATGGTGTTTGTGTGCTTCCCAGTCCGTTATTACCGGTCTTTTTCGATTCACCGCAGGGCATTCATAGTGAATCGCGGTCGTTTAAGCTGTTGATTGTGAGTCGGTTTATGAAAGAGAAGAACATTCCGTTCCTGTTGGATATGTTTGCCAGGCTTCCCAGGGGCTTTACCTTGACCTTGGTTGGTTATGGTGCTCTCCTCCCAGATCTTAAGGAGTATGCTTATGATCGCTTGGGGCTATCAAAGCATAAGGTGCGTTTTGTGGTCAAGCCACCTAAGGCACGATTATTAAAACTGTATAGGTCTGCTGACTTATTTGTCTTTTCATCGCTTACAGAGACTCAGGGGCTGGTTGTGGCCGAGGCTATGGCCTCCGGGCTGCCTGTTGTTGCATTGGATAGTCCGGCCTTGCATGATATTATTCAAAATAAGGAAAATGGATTTTTGGTGTCTAATATCCAAGAGATGGTAGAGTGTGTGCAATCCATATCCCAGGATCCTGTGTTTTATTCCGCCTTAAAACAGGGGGCACTTAATACGGCCCAGGGCTACTCTTCCTGTAGCTTGAGCAAGCGCTTGATTGAATTTTATAATAAAACCATCCAGTCTCAAGGGTGATCCACCAGTTGAGGTTTTTGGTTATATCCTTATAATTAAGGGTAATTAGACATCATGGTGTGGACTTTGGAGGTTTTATAAATGGTTGTTAAAAAAGCATTCTTATTAATTGTTTTTGTGGGTATGACATCGGTCTTACAGGGAGGTCAAGCTCAATCGCGTCAAGAGTATCCTCTTAATTTTGTTTCAGCACATCATGAAGCTGCTCACTCGGTAGTTGCAGTATTGCTAGCTGATCGCAATAAGCGTTTTGCACTATATGATACTGTCGTTTTTTTGAATGCGTCTTCTGACCAATCTTCAGGAGAAACCCGTTTTTATCCCAAGAGAAAACAAGAATTATTGCCTCGGGAAAATATAGAGTCACTGCTTTGTATGATTATAACATTAATGGCAGGGCGTGCAGCAGAAGAAATACTTTTTAATGAGTCAGACTGTTGTTCTGCTGACTATGCACTTGCGTGTAAGTATGCACGAGATCTTGAATGCTATGCGAATGATTATAACTTTGTTTTTTGTTTTGAAGACCTTATCAAAGATCTCATTGGTGAAGAGTCAAACATAAGCATTTACCAAGGGATACAAAGTGATGAAATTGTAAATCGATGCTTAGATGTTTCACGGCAGTTTCTGACTCATCATACAAAGCTTTTGGAAAGGCTTGCGACTGTTCTTTTGAATGGCAAGCGCCTGCGTGCACAAGAGGTCAAAAACATTCTTGCTCTATAGGGAGTATTGATTGCCAAAAACAATCTTATGGACTATTTTGGTTAGGTTAGATGCGTCTAGTATTAAACTTAAAAAATAGTGATCAATGAAGAAATTAAAAGTTTGTTTTTTGTTTTTTTTCTTAAGCTGTATTGTCTATGATGCAGTTCCCGAACATAAATCTTTTTTTGCAGAAGTTGCTAAAGATATCATTGTTGGAACGGCTGTCTTTGCTTCTGTTATGGGGTTACTACACGTTTTTAAATCAGTATTGGTTCAAGAGAATGGGCTGACTGAAATTAAGCATTCCAATGATACGTTTGAATCGGTAGCAGGTCTTGATGAGGCTAAAGAAGAGCTCACAGATATTATTGATTTTCTTAAAAATCCTGAAAAGTTTCAGTTTCTAGGTGCTCATATTCCTCGAGGTATTTTGCTAACGGGTGCGCCTGGTAACGGTAAAACTTTGCTTGCTCGTGCTATAGCAGGAGAGACAGGTTGTTCTTTTTACAGTGTTAATGGAGCTGACTTTGTTGAGCTTTATACCGGTGTTGGTCCAGCACGGATGCGTGAACTATATAAAGCAGCACAACAGAATGCACCATCGATTATTTTTATTGATGAAATTGATGCGGTAGCTCGCCATCGAAGTCGCGATAATAATGATCACGGTGAATATGATAATACGTTATTACAATTGTTAGTGCTCATGGATGGCTTTGAAAAGAACGATAAGCCAGTAGTATTTATTGGTGCTACTAATTTACAAGAAGCGTTGGATAGTGCACTACTTAGACCTGGAAGGTTTGATCGTATTGTTCATGTCTCGTTACCGGATATAAAAAATCGTACAAAAATTTTACAATATTTTGCAGATTCTTTATGTATGGGTCCTAAGGTCAATCTTAAAGAGATAGCACAAACTACGGTCGGATTTTCTGGAGCGCATTTAAAGAATCTTATGAATGAGGCTGCAATTATTGCATCGCGTAAGAACCGCAAGCTAATAGCACAGGCTGACTTGATAGAGGCTCGAGATAAAACTATTTATGGTAAAGCACTTAAGTCTCGTATTCTTACCGAAAAAGAAAAAAAGGTAACAGCTGTGCATGAGTCTGGCCATGCATTAGTGAACTTATTACTCAAAAAATATAGTCTTCCTCTTTATAAAATCACGATTGTGCCGCACGGAGAAGCTCTTGGATTTACTGGTATGTTGACCAATGAAGATCGTTATTCTTGTTCTAAGGAGGAGCTGGTTGCACAAATCATGATGCTTCTTGGTGGTCGTGCAGCAGAAGAGATAACGTTTGCACAATTATCTACCGGTGCTTCCGATGACTTTAAGCACGCATCGCGGCTAGCACGCGAGATGGTTATGATCCACGGCATGTCTGCCGAAATGGGAACCGTATTTTATGATACGACACAGTATAGATTTTCTGAAGAGACCCTACAAAAGATTGATAACCAAGTTAAGCGTATCATTCAAAAATGTTATGAGGAGACTCGGCTATTGCTGGCCAAGCATATTCGAGAACTCCAAGTTTTGTCTGATCGTCTCTTTATAGATGAAACCTTGTATTGTGAGGATGTCGCGACATTATATACCGATGATAGCCTTGCTGACGAGTCTTTCTACCTTCCAGCAGTTTGATGAGTTTTTCCCTCTGTAAAAGCCTTAATTAGCTCTTTTGTGTTAATATGTTAAACTAAAGGATAATAAAATTCCGGGTTGATAAATAAAAGAGCGCTATGAAAAATTTTAAGTTACATGTTCCATTTCCGCCAGCCGGTAGTCAGCCGGAGGCTATTAAGCAGCTTGTTAAAGACAGGCCTGGACGGTCGACGCTGCTTGGCGTAACTGGATCGGGTAAGACGTATACTATGGCCAACGTGATTGCTCAGGTGAATAAGCCCACCTTGATTTTATCGCCCAATAAGACATTGGCTGCACAATTGTACGAAGAGTTTTCATTGTTTTTTCCTGAAAATAAGATTTCTTATTTTGTCAGTTATTATGATCACTATCAACCGGAGTCATACCTTCCAGCGCAGGATATTTATATTCCTAAAGAGACTAAGATCAATGCAGAGATTGAGCGGTTGCGTGTTGAAGCTACTGCTTCATTGGTGAATCGTTCTGATACGATCGTGATTGCCTCCGTGTCATGTATTTATTCTTTGGGGAGTCCTACCGATTATCGTGACTTGGCTTTTCAGCTCAATGTTGGGCAACAGATAACGCGTACTCAATTATTACAACAGCTTATTTTCATTCAGTATCAACGTAATGATGTAGAAAAAGCGTCTGGAACCATTCAAGTATTTGGTAATACGGTTGAAGTTAACTTGCCGTATCAAAAAGAGAAGCTTCGCATTGAACTGTTTGGTGATAAATTAGATTCGTTGGAATGGGTGGATAAGCATAATAATAAAGTTTTGCGCCAATTGGACAATGCCCTTATCTTTCCGGCCAAGCATTTTGTTACAACACAAGAAAAGAAAGATGCAGCGATCAAAAGTATTACGACCGAGCTGGATTGGTGGCTACCTCAAATTAAAAATCCAGTCTATAAAGATCGCTTACAACGACGTGTTAACCATGACTTGGAGATGATCCAACAGGTTGGATATTGTTCTGGTATTGAAAATTACTCGAGTCACTTTGAAGGTAGAAAAACAGGACAAGCGCCCTCTTGTTTGTTTGATTTCTTTCCTGATGACTTTTTATTAATGGTTGATGAATCTCATATCGCCCTTCCGCAATTGCGTGGGATGTACGCTGGCGATCGTTCAAGAAAAAAATCATTAATTGATTTTGGGTTTAGATTACCATCCGCTTATGATAATCGTCCACTCCAGTTTGAAGAGATAGAAAAGTATTTTAAAGATGCTGTATTTGTTTCGGCAACACCTGGGGACTATGAATTATCACAATCGTCTAGTGTTGTTCAACAGGTTATTCGCCCTACCGGTCTTTTAGATCCTGAGGTAGAAATACACCCAAGAAAAAATCAATTAAATCATCTTATAGAGCGGATTCGTGAAGTTAAGAGCAATAACTATCGTACATTGGTCACCGTTATGACTAAAAAGTCTGCTGAGGACTTGGCTGAGTATATCGAGGATCAAGGAATTAAGGTTTGTTACCTTCATTGTGATATTAAAACCCCTCAACGGACTGAACTTCTACAAAAACTACGGCTTGGCGTCTTTGACTGTCTTGTCGGTGTGAACTTGTTACGAGAGGGGCTGGATCTTCCTGAGGTGGCGTTAATGGCGATCATGGATGCTGATATAGAAAGCTTCTTGCGTGATAAACGTTCATTGATTCAGATTATTGGTCGAGCGGCTCGGAACGCAAGTTCCAAGGTGATCATGTTTGCGGATAAGGTTACTAAGTCCATGAAGGGTGCAATCGATGAGACTAATCGTCGACGCAAGATGCAGCAGGAATTTAACGAGAAGCATGGTATCGTCCCGAAAACGGTAACGCGTGAAGTTAAGGAAAGCATTTCTTCAATGCAAAAGGCAATCGCCTCAGCATCAAAATCCAAAAAGAAAAAAAAGGACAAGAAGGTCCTTAATCAACAAGAACTTCTTACTCAAATTGTCAGCCTTGAAACCAAGATGCAAAAAGCAGCTCAAGATCTCGAGTTCGAGACCGCTATCGCATTGCGAGCAGAGTGGCAAGAACTGACAAATCAGTTTGAGAAATTGATCAACAAAAAATAATTTTATATAGTATCTTTATACAGACAGAAACAACCGTGTTTTCAATTGGAAATATTAATATAGGGTGTTCACTTGTGAGTTGTCCTTTTTAGGAAATTCAACATGGTTTTTTGTTTGTTTAAAAGGATTTTAATTTAAAATTATAGGAAGCCGCATTGTGAATAAATATACATTTAGTGGTGGATTGTTATTCGTTTTGCTTGTTTTTGTTGGGACAGGTTTATTTATGAGAAAAGAAATTCAGGCGGGGGAATGCGTGATACAGGGTATTGATGATATTGAGCGGTTATTTTCTTATGATCCTCAGGAAATTAAGAAGCGGTTTGCGATGGTGGAGGAGTATATAACTGAGCAGGTTGATGATATCTTGGTAATTCCAGCAGGGGACCGTTCATTTGATAATACTATGCGGCCATTGGATAGCATTGTTCGGTTTGTAACAGCTAATATTGTACCGTTGTTTGATCAATCTTACGTAAATCCATCATCAGAGATTCGTAATTTGGTTCAACAAGAATGGGTAGCTCTGGAAAAGTTTATTCAGGACAAGGTAGAAAAGAACGTTGATTTATTTAAAGCGTGTCAGGCTTATGTTGCACAGAACTATAAAAAACAACAGAAAGATTTAAGCCCCGAGTCTCAGCGATTTGTAGATGAAATCATGCTTAAGTTTAAGCGCAGTGGTTTAGATTTGCCAGCTGACAAGCTTAACGAGCTCAAGGATGTTACCAATAAGATCAGTGCTTTAACGATTGAATTTGATAAAAACATTGCAGAAAGTAACAAGAAAATCCATGTTGATCGCGCAGGACTTGATGGATTGTCTAATGATTTTATTGAAGGCTTGGAAAAGGACGCTGATGGTAAGTATATATTAGGTACTGACTATCCTACTTATCATGCCATTATGAAGCAGTGTATAGTAGAAGATACTCGAAAAAGAATGTATCAACTTTATAACACTCGTGCATATCCAGTTAATATTGAGGTGTTAAACAAGATTATTGCACTGCGTGATGAGCTTGCAAAAATTTTAGGATATAAAAGCTTTGCTGAGTATGAGCTTGAAGATCAAATGATTAAAACACCCAAGCGGGCGTATGATTTTATTGAAGCTTTAATGAAACGTGCGAAAGGTAAGCAGCTGGAAGAGTTTGAGATTCTCACAAAAGAGTTGCCACAGTCTGTTTCATTGTCAGCTGATGGAAAAATGAAGCCATGGGATGTTGCTTATTTAAAAGAAGAGTATAAAAAGAAACATTTTAGTATAGATGATGAAAAGGTTGCAGAGTACTTTCCGGTCGATCATACGTTACAAGAAATATTTACCGTATACCAAACACTTCTCGGTCTTAAGTTCGAGCCAGTAACAATCAAAGGGTTATGGGATCCTGAAGTCAAATCAATCAAGGTTGTTAACAAAGAGGATGATCGGGTTTTAGGGTATTTATTATTAGACCTTTATCCGCGTCCAGGTAAGTATACTCATGCATGCCAAGATACACTGGTGTTTGCAGAAAAATTGTCTGATGGTTCTTACTGTCCCGCTTTATCAATAGTGATTGCGAATTTTCCAAAACCACAAAATGGTCGTCCCGGTCTTTTGAAGTTTGATGATGTTAAAACTTTCTTTCATGAGTTTGGGCATGCAATGCATGCATTGTTGGGTAGAACTGAATTAGCAACATTTTCAGGAACCAGTGTGAAGAGAGACTTTGTTGAAACGCCATCACAAATGTTTGAACAGTGGCTTGATGATAAAGAAGTTTTACAGACTATTGGGCGACATTATATAACAGGAGAAGCGCTACCGGAAAATATTATTAAGAAACTTTCTGAGTTACTCAAATTTGATTCAGGTAGTTTTGTTGAAGGACAGGGTGTTTACTCTTTGTTAGCGTTAGATGTTTTTGGGCCCGGTGCTCATAAGGATACTCATGCAATAGCCGAAAAGTTATATAAAAATGCGTTACCCAATACTCAATGGGATCCTGATAATCATTTTGAAGCAGCATTTGGACATTTGACTGGTTATGGTGCTCAGTATTATGGGTATCTTTGGTCTCGAGTTTTTGCTCTAGATCTTTTTGAGCAGATAGAAAAAGAAGGGTTATTATCGCCTAAGGCTGGCCAACGTTTTATCAAAGAGGTATTAGGAAGAGGTGGGTCTGCTGATCCTGATGTGTTGTTGAAAAACTATCTAGGACGAGAGCCAAATCAAGAAGCATTCTTTAAAGCCTATGGTATTAAATAATTTATTAATTCAAAATTAATCTTTTGGATTATTCTGCTAGGCTGTGTATACTAAGTTCCTAAATATATAGATTGATTTTTTTCTATATATATTTTGTATGTAAAAGTGCAAAAATTTTTAATAAAAAGGATGAAAATGAAGAAGTATATTGTGCTAGTTTTATTAGCAACAGTCTTAACAGGGTTGGGTAGAATTGTTCGTCGGAGTCCGGATGCACATTACCGGTTGCATCATCCAACTATAGAGAATTTAACATCAGTTTTTATGGATGCTGTTAACGCCAAAAATCATACTAAGCACAGAAAATTTATTACCTCGATGATGCATGATGAGAAAGCACTTGAGTCAGAGATGGCACAAGAGTTTGCCGATGCGTTATTGCGGTTAGTTGCTTTGCATGAAGAGCGTGCTCTTGCCCAACAAGAACCGGTAACTCAAATCAAAGAAACTCAAGTTATTGAATATGTAGAATCTGAAATTGAAGGTGCTGAAAAGGCTAAATTGATTCAGCATATCAATATCGCTAAAAATGCTCTCCGTTCCAAATCGTTTACTCCTGAAGATCTTATCTTTGCTTTAGCTGCAGTTGGATATCTTACGGGCTTGCTTGAGTCTCCACAGACCAAACAGTTGGTTGATATGGATATCAATGAGTTGGCAGCAGTCGAACAAAAGATTGTGGCACAAATTGAAAGCTCTACCGACTTGCTGGATGAACTCAAGTATATCAAGGAGGATGACGCTCAGCCGGTATATAAATCTAAAAAGAAAGATAGTGTCAGCTATCAAGATCAAACGATTATAACTAGGGAGGGTGATCGAATCTGTACAAAAAAAATTAAACGATCGCACAATTAATAAGCCCTATAAAGTTAATTCTTGGAAAGACAAAAGAATTGATTTTATGTATAGTTCTGTGCTAGGACTATGATTGGTGTAGTAATCTTTTTACCTTATAAGGAAGTAAGTATGAAAAAAATATTAAAGTTAAGTCTTGCGTTATTACTTGTGCTCGGAGCACAAGCGGATTATAACTATACAGGAAAGTCATTCTTTTCTACCATTAATCCATCTCAATTAAGTTTCCCTGAACGTGTAGCAAGTTTCAGAACGGATAGACAGTACGCAAAAGAGTGTGGTTGGGGCGCGGCGTTCCAAGCTGTTGGATTCTGGCAAAGCTCTGGTAGTAGCGATCGCCTAGGTGAGTACTTCATGCCATTTAACAAGTGTGCATTGGTTGCGGGTGAATATGGTTCTAACTCTGTTAAAACACATAGTAATGATCTTCTTGCTAACTACTTTGGTGTTTTCACCGATACAGTTAATACTACTGTGGGTGTTCCAAGTCCTAATACATTAACCTTCCAAAGTACTATTTCCATGAAACCACAACATAAAGTATATGGTGTTGGGCTTACATGGCAGCAACGACTATTCAAGTGCTTATGGGCTGATGTTTCTACATCAATCGTTCAAGTTCAAAATAAGATGAACTTCTGTGAAAAAGTACAGAATTCTGGTGGCGGTAACGTTCCAGAAGGTTCATATGCAAACATGACTGCAGCTTTTGCAAGTAACCGACTTAACTATGGCCGTATTACCAAGTGTAATATGAAAAAGAGCGGTGTTGCAGATGTAGAGTTCCGTCTTGGGTATGAAAAAGACCTTTGTGATTGCTGTGGCGTTGGTGGCATCTATGTTGGTGGTTTAATTCCAACAGGTAACAAGCCTGGTGATACCAAACTGAGTACTGCTACAACAACTAGTTCTACTACAAAACCTTGTGATTATGGTCGTTATATGTTCCAACCAATCGTTGGTAATAACCATCACTGGGGAGTTCTTTTTGGATCTTATGGTCGCCTTGAAATAATTAACAGCAACAGTGGTTGCCCTCTAACGCTGATGACTGACTGTACTGCTAAGTATCTTGCTAGTAACAAGCAAAAACGTTCATTTGATTTAAAAGGTAAGCCTTGGAGTCGTTACATTCATACATGGAACAACTCAGCAGCTGTTGCAACTGACTTGACTCTAGCTAACCTTGTACCATTAATTAACTACACAACTCTTAATTCAAATGTTCGACCAGGCTGGTCTCTTGATTGGAACAATGCATTGCATTACCAATACAAATGCTTCGCGTTTGAAGTTGGCTGTAATGTGTATGCGCGTGAAGGTGAAAGCATCTCATGCTGCCAAAAAATCCAAGGTGGTATTGGACTTGCTGATCTTTATGAGTGGGCTGATGAAGATACTGTAGTAACTGCAGGATTAGAAACCATTACTCGTGATAACTGGGGTAACGCTACCGATGTTGATATTGATGGTAATGATGTTTATCTTACTGTTGCTCAAGCTGATATTGATTATATGTCAGCAGCAGCGCCTCCTGTATTTAACGGTACTATTTATGGTGCTGTTACTTATGATTGGAACAACTGTAAAGTTCCTGCTTTCATTAGCGGTGGTGGTTCTTATACTTTCACTAGTGATAATGCAGCACTCAATAACTGGGTTGCTTGGGTTAAAATTGGTATAGCCTTTTAATAGTTAAGAGCTAAGTAAAAAGAGTATATAACAATGGGGGCCCTTAGCTGTGGTCCCCACTGTTATATAGAGATGAATTGCTTTGTAGCTACTTGAAATGTCATTGTTTTACACCGATTGTTTATTAAGTGTGAAGCGTTATGTTACCTTTGTTGTATAGGGTACTATTGATTTATCAATAAAAAGTTTTATGACAATACAGTGTAGCTATATTGAAATATGAATTTTTTAAAGAGGACGTATAATGAAAAGACAAATGAAATTAATGTTAGTGTTGCTAACAGCAGGGATGTCACAAGCTGCGTTAGGTGAAGAAGTAAAATATGATTTAACCACTGTTAGCGGTTTGTCTCGGGCGTTTGATGCTGCTTATGCAAAAAATATGCATTCACCTGCTGCACGACATACATTTAGAGTAAGCATGGGTGGTAACTCTAAAAACCCTGGAACTACTTTTAACAAAGCTATAAAAGCTGTTTTTGCAAAACAGAAAGGTGGGTCGGCAGCGGCTGCAGTAGCAGACAAAAGGGCAGCTTTAGCAGCTGCTAAGAAAACATCTGATGCAACGATAGCTCAGCTTAAAGCGTTAGTTAAGGACGGTCAGCCTGACATAAAATCTATAGGTTTAAGTGGTTTAGTTGATCGGTATGGTAACAAGAACCGACCAAAAGATATCAACGCATATATAAATGGTATTCATACAGCAGGTGTAATAGATGGTCTTAGAAGATCTGAAGTAGGTAAAAAGGCTACTCAAGGAATAAGTGACCGACAATATGAGGACTTATTTCATGATCTCTATGAAAAAGAAATAGAGCAGAGGTTCAATGCTTATGAAGGATTAAAAACAGAAGTTTCTGACCATGAAGAAGCTGTAGAGGCTCTGCAAGCGCAGATTAAAGATTTAGAAGCTCAGAATAAAGCTACTTTAGGACATCTTACAGAGTTGAGAAAGGTTATGAGTGAGCAGGCTGGAATCATTTCTGCCAATGTTAATGCAAAAGGTGGAAAAACAAAGTGGGAAGCTGCTCTTAAGGTTCTAGAAAACCCTACTGCTGCTATGCCTGCGCAAGCAGAGGCAGGTAAGAATGAAATGGACGACGTTGACTAGGTTAATTTAACGTCTAGTTTTATAAGTACGATGTAAGGAGGCCCAAAAGGGCCTCCTTTTTTGTTGGTATTGGTCTGAGGTTTTATCATTACTACTTGATTGACCTTTATATGTCCCTCAACTCTTGATTTCTATGTGTAAGATTTATTACTATTATAAATAAAAACACAAGGTGTCGTAAAATAGGGATCAAGATGAAAAAGTTAGTTATAGCATTAGTGCTGGTGGGAGTATGGATACAGGGAGCTTGTGGGGGTAGCTTTGAACCATTGAGACAAGAGTATCTTCGTATCATGGCAGAAGAGCCTAAAGCGATGATGAGTGTAAATATTCCACAATTAGATGGTTTACAAGCTGATATTGTTAGCTTGATAGGAGACGTAAGCATAAGCTCGGAGAAAGATCAAAAAATCCTATCCAGTCTTCAAATAAACCTCAAAACATTATCTAATCTATTGCGTAACCTTAAAAGACGCAAAGAAGAGATTGAAGGGTATGCCAAGCAGCAGCTTGTGGTTGCTAGGCAGGGTAAGCATGATGCAGAGATGCAATTAGCGGCCTTGCAAAGCAACTATGATCGAGCATTGGTGCAGATTGCGGGAGATCGCGAGGATGTCGCCGGAGCAGTTCTTGAACAATATAAGGGGGCTAGTCCTCAACAAAAAGCCAAGTTAGAAGAAAAGGTAGCAGAAGCTAATAAGATGGTGGTCGATGGAGCGGAGCTGGTTTTACATCAAGCACGTGAGGGTGATAAGAAGGAAGAAGATATTTTCAAGGCGGCAAGTCAGATTGGACAAGCCCAGCAGATGAATGAAGCCCTGATTCAGGGTAAGAGTGATGATATTGAAGAACTTCAAAGAGAAGTAGCTCATGTAGAAGAGCAGCGCGATCAAGCAGCAGAAGAAGCAGAGGGCTTTAGCGAACAGCTTGATGAGGCACAAATTAAAGTAGAGCGATTGAAAAAAGAAGTAGCTGCCATCGAAAAGAGAGCTCTCCTAGCAAAAACCGAAGAAGAACGGGCTCGTTTAGCAGAACAAGCAGAACGAGAGAAAGAAGCTCTTAAAAAAGCCGAAGCAGTAGCTGCTGATTATCGAGAAAAAATTCAACATCGACAAGGATTAATAGATGAGCTTGAGCAAGAAAAGAAAAGAATCGAAGCTAATATCGAAGGCTTACGTAGCGATGTTGAAAATCTCAAAAATCGAAACGAGGAGCTCCAGCGGCTTCTTGAAGAGCTTTCTTTAGAGTCGAGTAAAATTGCGACTATTAGAAGCACAGTGGCTAATCTTTATAAGCAAGAAGTAGCCTTAGCGGGAATTGATGCGACTTATGTACGATTAAAAGCATTAGAAGGTATTGAGGATATTCCTGAGGATGTTAGAGAAGAAGCACACGCTATGATTACCAGGTCGCGATTAGATCAAGGAGAAAAAGATCGACTCTTACATGAGTTGGCAGAGCCTCTTAGTGAAAAGCAGCGAGAAGAGCTTGCAGAACTTACTAAAGCAAGACGAGCAGTAACATTACATCAAATTAGAAACGCTCATACTACTATCAAGTCATTATTAGAAGATAAAGAGCGTGCAATTCAAGAACAAGTAGCGCCTACGCAGTCTACATGGCAGCGTTGGTGGTCTGGTGGTTATGATAAGGCCAATATAAAAGATGAAGCCTTGAGAGGTGATGTTTCTCTCTTAGAGCGCGAGGTAGAGCTTGGAAAAGCATTAAGGCAGGTTGACTATAATGCTACAGAGGCTATGCAAAAGTTCCCACACCTCTTTGATAAGAACCAGGTTATGGGCATGCGTCCTGAAGCTGGAGGTTTTGCTCTGGAAGGACGCCAACACCTTCAGATTGAAGCTCCTGCTGGAGAGGAAGTGGTCGTTGAACAAGTAGCGCCAGGTCGCATGGCACAGTTGGCGTTGTGGGGATCTCGAGTGAAAGGTTGGGGAGCAGCAGCCGGTCGTTTTGCCAAGGATGTCTTTACACCAGGTGCTCCAGAAACGGACATTCTCAAGATCGTAGCTAATGCCAAACAAGAAGTACTTGATCGAGAGCATCGTGAGCAAGAGCAAGATCGTCAGGATCAAGACGAAAGAGAGGCTGAGTGGGAAAGAATGCGCCAAGAGCAAAGATAGGAGTGACGATGAACAGGGTTATATTAATTTTACTAGGATCCATGATAATGCAGGGGGTACATGCCCAAAGTGAGGAGCTCCGTATTATGCGTGAGCAGGTGGAACATGAACAGTTGATCAACAATAAGCGTAACGAGCTTAGAGAGCTTGAGCAGCAAAAAAATGTTCTCTTGCAAGATCATAGAGCAAAACTTGCTCAAGCAACTCAAGACTTTAATGAAAGGACTGAAGAGCAGCAACGCAACGTGAGAAAATTGCAACAATTGGCTGCTGCTAGCCAAAGAGGCAACACACCAGACGCATTTAGGGATAGGCAGAACGTTGAAAGAGCAAATGAAAGGCTAGAGGCGATAGAGGAAGAAGAGCTGGCTTATCGTCAAACTAGAATAAGTGAGTGGACCCATGAAACAGCTCAAATAGATAGTAGGATTCGTGTCTTACAGCAGGAGATTGACACCCTTACAAGGGACAGTGAAGGGCGCGCCCGACACTTAGAAGGCTTTTCTTTAGACTCTAGTAGTATGGGTACGATTAAAACTACTGCTGCAAAGCTTTATAAACAAGAGCAGGCTTTAGCAAAGATTGATGAAACTTTAATACGCTTGAAAGCGCTTGAGGCGATTAGGTCTATTTCTGAAGAGGTAAAAGCAGAAGCTCAGTCGATAATTCAAAGATCTCGCTTAGAAGACCCTGAAAAACAACACCTTTTATATGAATTGGAACATCCCTTATCAGCCGAACAACAAGTAGAGCTTACAAGGTTGAATAAAGAACGACGCGAGATAACGTTGTTTCAGATTAGAACTGCCCACGCTAATATCAAATCGTTGTTGAAAGATAGAGAGCGTGCGATTCAAGAATTGGTTGCGCCGACTCAATCGACATGGGAGCACTGGTGGTCAGGTAGTTATGATAAGGATAATATTGCCGATGAAGGATTGAAAGGTGATATTTCTTTCTTAGAACAAGAGGTAGAGCTTGGAAAAGCATTGAGAAAGGTTGGCTATAATGCTACCAAAGCTATGAACAAGTTTCCAGAGCTGTTTAATATAGATCAAGAAGATGAATTTTTTGATATTGAGCCGCCGACTGTAGCGCCTAAGCCTGAGGCTGTAGAACCAGGACGTATGGCACAACTAGCGTTATGGGGATCTCGAATAAAAAGATGGGGTACTGCTGCAGGTCGTTTTGCACAACAGCTTCTAACACCAAGTGACCCTGAGAAAGACATTGTTAAGATTGTAGCTCATGCTCAGCAAGAGCTGCGTGATAGGGAGCATCGAGAGCTGGAGTATGAACGTCAAGAAGAGGAAGAAAGAGAAGCTAGATGGGAAAGTGTGCGTCAAGAAGGAGCAGAGAGCTAGTTTAAATGTTTGACGTTTTGTAAGAAAAACCAGAATGGAGCCTTTAGTTAACAGAAGTTGAGGAAAAAAAGAGCAACTGTTGACTAAGCGCATGAGAGTTTATTACTATTAGAATAAATAAGATTTTGTTTTGTTTAAAATGGAGAAGAAAAATGAAGAAGTTTATAGGGTTCCTTGTTTTTATGGGAACGATTCTACCAGCAGTGTCTTTTGGTGATCATGAGCCATTAAGGCAGAGATATCTTGAAATTCTAAGAGAAGAGGGTGTAGCTACAGCACATGGGGACCTTGAGAGATTTGCGCAGGTAGAGCAGGCGATTCCGCAATTAATAACTGATATTCAAGCTGCTGCACCAGGAGATAAACGTATGTTAGGGATACTTCAGATAACACCAGCAAGATTAACTTCTTATAACCAAGAAGTACAAAAACGACAACGGGCTGCAGAAGAGTTACAATTAGTTGTTGCTCAGCGTAATGCTGTAGAAGAGGAAAGACAGAGGCGACTTCTCGAAGAGGCCGAAGAACAACGACGAGCTGACGAAGAGAGAGAGGCGCGGGATTATGAAGACAGGCAGAATGAAGCCGAAAAGCAACGACGAGCTGACGAAGAGAGAGAAGCTGAAGAAGAGCGACGAGCTGAAAAAGAAGCAGACTGGGTAAGGCAGCAAGAAAAAGTTCGAGAAGAAAGATTTGTTAATCCTCGAGAAGAGCATGATCGACAAGCTGCAGAGCGGGCAATAAGAGCTAAGGAAGTACAACAAGAAATAATAAGAGAACACGAGGACACAGGGGCACATGCTTCTTGGTTCAGTAATTTTGGTCGTGGGGCTATGGATCAATTTGATGGCGGAGAAGGAATGTGGGATCGCGACGACTCAGATGATGAGCCATTTCCAGCACAAGAAGAAGTGCAACCTGACCAAGAAGTAGCTGAAGAAGAGGTGGTTGAGGAACCGGCTAGGGAAGAAGTAGAAGAGGCATTTGAAGAGCATGCTGCACCTTTCGATCCATTTAGCTAAAATTCAATAGAAACTAAAAAAAAGCAGAATAAGGGCGTTGGCTCTTATTCTGCTTTTTTGTTTTAAAAGTCTCTACTTAAGGGAATTGTTTGATTCCTAGTTTTTTCCAGTCCTCATCAAACTGTTTTATGCCTTGCTTAGTGAGGGGATGCTTGGTGGCCTTTTCTAAAATATCGGTTGATACGGTTGCAACATCGACTCCAGCTTCAATTGCTTCATGGAGATGTTCCACGGTTCGCAATGATGCTGCAAGGATCCCCGTAGAAAAACCATATGAGTCTTTCATATACTTAATCTCATGGAGCATTGAGATCCCATCTTCATCAATATCGGCAAGCCGTCCAATAAAGGGTGATATATATGTCACTCCCAGCTTGGACATGAATAAGCTTTGGATGAGTGTGAACACGAGCGTGATATTTAACTTTACCTGTTCAGCGACCAGTTTTTGGATAATAGGATAGTATTCTTCGGTGCATGGTATTTTTACGAGTATATTTGGGCCGAGAGCAGCGATTTTTTTTGCTTGGTCGTAAACCGCCTGAGGTTCTTTCTCGGTCACCTCGACGCTAATTTCTCCGCTTGGGAGGAGATTCATAATGTCCTTAATGACCTTAACAGGATCGCCTCCTTCTTTACTCAGATGGCTTGGGTTGGTCGTAACACCGTCAATGATACCCGTATCGGACCATTTTTTAATGTCAGAGACCTTGGCGGTATCGAGAAATATTTTCATTACAGTTCCTTTAACTTTGTTTAAGAGCGGTCATATAAACCGTTTCATATTCTTTAATTTCATCGGTGTTGAAGTAGTCCATAATAAAATCGTGGGCACCTTGGGCGAGGGCTGCTCGGTATCTGGGATCGTTATAAAAGGTGCGTGCTGCATTATACAGATCGATCGGTACTGATAAAAAGCATTGAAGGCCTGTCCGTCCTTCTTTGATAAAGATTGTGTTGGATGGGATTGCTGATGCGATGATGGGTTTTTGCATGTACATAGCTTCGATAACAGCAAGGCTTTCTGCTTCTGACTGTGAACAGTTGATAGCGACGTTACAGCCTTTGTAGGCTTGCCAGATATCATCATGTGGTAATGGACCTAGGTACCGGATCCAGTCCTTGTCCTTAATGGCGTCCTGGAACTGGGTAAAGTATTCCTGATCGAGAATGCTTCCAACAAAGGCTAATTTAACGTTCGGATGTTGTTCATGGAGTTTTTCTAAGAGGTGTATGGGCATGAGATTATTTTTGACTGGTCTGATCCCGGCAACGTGTAGGTAGATAAAATCATCCTCATTAAAATTGAATCGCTCTCGAAAATCATAGTGATTGGCATCACAGTGAGGTTCTCCGCGTCTGATTATGGAGCATTGTTCCTTTAGTTCAGGATGTTTTTTTATTAACGCGTTCATTCCCGTATTATTGAGTCCCGTGTTGTTAAACGTTATTAAGTGTGAAGCCTTAAGGATTGTATCCTCAGTTTGAGCAGCCTTTGCAGGATCTAATAAGCATTGATTATAGTCGGTGCCACTGAGTGTTAAGACATAGGGAATATGAAGATGGTGAGCTATTGCCACAGCTCGGCGGCTTTTAAAGCCATGAAATGCATGGATAATATCGGGCTTGAATTCAAGAATGGTTTCGATGTTAATAGCATCAGGTGTGAATACTAAGGTTTGATGTCCCAGTTGTTCAAGGCCAGTGGTGAGGCGATGAATATCAATACTATTACCTGTGACTGTAGGCAGTTTTGTGGGCGTGATAAATAGAATATTCAGTGAAGATGATTGTTGAAAGATGATCGATAGAATAAGAAAGATTAATTTTTTATACGCCATTATTACTTCTCTTAATGTATTGAAACTACGTTTGAGTAGAGTCTAGATAAGAGAAGTATAATTGGCAATTTTTAGTAAAAGACTAATCTCTATTTTGTCCGTAGGTAATAAGTGCATTTTCAAGGCGATCCACTTCTTCACGATGGGGGTCACTGACTGTACGGGTACTGTAAAGACTGGTATCTCGAGTGTTGAGTGCTTTTCTATAGTCTTCAGTCAATGCACGGAAATCTGCGTTTGTATCATATGAAGTTGTGTTTCGCTCTAAGGCGCTGACATCAACGGGCCATTGAAATTCACGAGATGCTTGTGAACGACCTTTTTTACGAATAAGCCTTCGTTGATTGGCACCTAACCTTTGAACCTTTTTAAGAACTTTAGGTCTTATTTCACCTATTTTTTCTGCATTAGCTTCAATGACCGTTTGAATCCAATCAGGGTTTCCAAAACTGTGTTTTTGATGTTTTTTTACCGGTGAAGACCCTGTAAGACGATCAGTACTAGCTTTTTGAGCACGCCATATTTCTATTAATGCATCATACTCAGTAGTACGTTGTTGTCGTCTTTGTTCTAATATACCTACTGAGTCTCCATCAGATTCAGAATCAGTATCCTCTTCAAGTTGAGGGCTAGGTAGCTCTTGTCCGAGTCCTAAGGCTGGTCTGACTTCTTCCTCTTCTTCTTCAGATGTACTATCGTCATCAGAACTAGTGTCTGAAACTGAATCTCCATCGGATTCAGAGTCAGTACCCTCTTCAAGTTGAGGGCTAGGTAGTTCTTGCCAGACTTCTTCCTCTTCTTCATCAGAACTAGTGTCTGAATCGGAACCATCTAGCGACAAGGTTTCTTCAACTTCTTCGCCTTCTCGAGCGCCGCCTCCTCTAATACCACTCCATAATCCTTCAAAGAGTCGTAGCAACCCTTCAATGTTGATGGAATAGCTATAACTAGCACCTCCAGCGCCTGCAGCTATAAGAGCTGCAATAATGGCTTTTTTTCTATTTTTTCTTGCTTCAGCTTTTACGAACTCAGCATGTGATATAGCTGCTTGCTCATCGAGCATTCTGTCCATAGCTTCTATTTCAGCGAGTTCGGCTATCGCTTTTTCTTCTAATTTTTTGAGTCTTGCGAAAGCTTGTTCTTTTTTCCATTGCTTATACTTATTCCAGCCATAGTATGATCCAGCAGCAAGTGCGATAGCTCCTAATGCCCACAAGGTTTTTGGAATTTTGCGGGAAACTTCTGCTACAGATTGTGTAGATTCAACTGATGGCACTGGGAATGGTATGTTGGTAGTCGGATTAGGGAACACTAACTCGGCTGGCATTTTGTTAGGGAATGTGACAGGTGGAATCATATAAGAAGGTGGCAATTGTTTGTGGAGTGCTGAAATCGCAGTTCCTAATGGTGGAAGTATTGCCGGAGTCTGTTTGGATATAGTTTCGGCTATCGTTTTAGCTACTGGTGTGTTCACCTTAGTAAAGGTTCCTTTTCCAATTTCTCGGGTCAATAGCTGAATGTCTTCCATTGTCACTTTTTGTAGATTTTCTTTTTTAAGGAAGTTAGCAACCTCTCTTAAAGTGGTTTTGTTAGGAAATTTGGCAGCATTCTTTTGGTAGGTGAAATATTTAGGAAAGATTTCAGGAAGGTGCCAGACTCGTGCAGGCGAGTTTTGGGCCCATGGCCGCATAGCTCTACCTCCGGGTAAAACCGTAAAATCAACTTTAGGGAGTTTAGGTATCCCAAGTAGCGTATTGCCTGATAATGCAAACAATAGGACTAAAAGACCTTTTAATATTTTTATCATTATACTATAACCTTCATTTTATCCGCTTTATTATTTCTAATTCTATCATAGATTATTTACACATTGCAATAATTTAAAGAGCGACAATTCTGCTTTATTACAACTGTAAGTAGTGCGTGTATTAGAAATCCATTAAAATAGCTAATAATAGGATATATTGAGAGGTGAAAAGTGTCAAATGGTCAATAATTTATCAAAATAGGGGTATCTGTTGACCTAGCCGTGCTATTGAGTGTAAATGTGGCTTTGGCTGGTTTACCTTACAACGAAGTTGATCAGGCGTTTCGGTACATATATGGTTTTTACCACCTGTTTACCTTCTAGCCATTTAGATACAGCTTTCTGGGCTTGGGACTCTGCTGTAGCCTGGTCTGTGTCTAGGGAGACCTGGATTGAGCTACGGGTCTTTCCATTAACCTGAACGCCCATCTCTACAGTGTCCTCTTGGGCCAGCTTGGGATCAAACTGAGGCCATGAACAATCTTCCAGTCCTTTTTGAGCTACTTGCTCAATCAGCTCTGCTGTCATGAATGGGGCCATGATCGAAAGCATTACCAATATTGACTCTGCTGATTCTTTGCTCAAGCGCATCTTTTTTTGAATGATTTCGTTAAAGAATTCCATGAGTGCAGATATAGCAGTATTAGGTTTAAATGCTTCTACCCGTTGAGAGAATTCCTTAAGAGCACGATGGACGCGTTTGGTAGTAGCAACCTCTTCTTTGGCTCCGTCAGGCAAGATGTTGTCAGGATTTGAAAAGAAGTTCCAGACCTTGGTTGAGAATCGCTTGATTCCTTCAAGGCCATTATCCTGCCATTCACAATCAAGCTCAGGTGGACCCATGAATAAGATGTACATACGTAAAACATCGGATCCATACTTTTGTACGATGTCATCCGGGTTGACCACGTTGCCTTTAGACTTGGACATTTTTTCAACAAGGCCACTTTTTTCAGACTTCTTTAAGACCATGCCTTGATTGAACAGTTGCTTAAACGGTTCATCAAAAGGTAAAAAACCAAGGTCGTGTAAAACTTTTACATAGAACCGAGCGTAAAGTAAGTGTAATATTGCATGTTCAATGCCACCAACATATAGATCTACCGGAAGCCAGTAATTAAGATCGTCTTGATTAAATGGTTTGTCAGTTAGGTCATGGTTTGGATAGCGTAAGAAATACCAGCATGAGCCAGCCCATTGTGGCATCGTATTAGTTTCTCGCTTTGCAGGACCGTTACATACCGGGCAGCTTGTGTTAACCCAGTCGGTCATTGCTGCAAGTGGAGACTCTCCAGTGCCGGTTGGTTCATAGTTCTCTACTTCAGGAAGTAATACGGGAAGTTGATCTTCTGGAACGGGAACGGTACCACACGTATCACAATGAATGAGTGGGATCGGTTCGCCCCAGTAACGTTGACGAGAGAAGATCCAATCACGAAGTTTATACTGTGTTTCACCCTTCCCAGTCTTATGCTCTTCAAGGTGTTCAATAACTTTTGGAATAGCTTCAGATCGGGCATCAAGGCCGTTGAGAAAATCACTATTAATGATAACACCGTCACCACCATAAGGTTCTATAAGCTTGCCGTGTTCATCCTTTTTTGCATTAGGAGAATCGACTACCTGGCGGATTGGAATATTATATTTAGTAGCAAACTCAAAATCACGCTCATCGCCACCAGGAACACCCATAACGATGCCGGTTCCATAATCTTTTAATACATAACTAGCAAAATAAAGAGGGATTGCTTCTTGGTTAACTGGGTTGATTATATTAGTTCCACTAAACACACCAGTTTTTTCTTTATCTTCTTGACGATCCAAGTTAGACATATGCCGAACTTCAGTTTGATATGCTTTGACTGCTTCTTGCTGTTCCGGTGTCGTTAATGATAATGCAAGATCGTGATCCGGTGCCATAACAGCAAACGTGGTTCCAAAGATCGTGTCTGGACGAGTTGTATATACCGGAATATCTACCGTATCACCCTTTTGGTCTTTGGCTGTAAAGTTGATGCGAGCGCCCTGGCTTTTACCAATCCAGTTCCGTTGCATCATTTTAACTTTTTCTGACCAGTTAAGATCATCAAGACCATCAAGAAGTTTTTCCGCATAGTCAGTAATACGTAACATCCATTGTGGAATTTCTTTTTGTTCTACAAGGGTATCACAGCGCTCGCACGCTCCGCTTATAACTTCCTCATTGGCTAATCCTGTCTTACAAGAAGGGCACCAATTGATTGGCATTGTAGAAAGGTAGGCTAACCCAGCTTTATACATCTGTACAAATATCCACTGCGTCCACTTATAAAAGTTAGGATCAGTGGTATTGAGTTCTTTGGTCCAGTCATAGAGAGCACCAATGTCTTGAAGTTGTTCCTTAAAGTTTGCAACATTCTTAGCCGTATTGATTGCAGGGTGTATTCCCTTTTTAATAGCATCATTTTCAGCAGGAAGTCCGAACGCGTCCCAACCCATAGGATGTAATACATTATACCCTTGAAGCCATTTGATACGGGCATAGATGTCAGACAGTACATAACTCTTCCAGTGCCCTACATGAATCCCTGACCCGGACGGGTACGGGAACATATCAAGACAGTAATATTTTTCACCGGAACCTGTTGGCTTGGTTACCGCTATAGGATTATCGCGCCACTGTTGTTTCCACTTAGTTTCTATGGTTTTTGGGTCGTAATTCATAAACAAACTTTTTTTTCAAAACAATTAATTAATTTGTTTATATTATGCCATAAATCCTTTTAAATAGAAAATTAGCCATAAAAAACTTGTTATTCTGAACCTGGTGTACTAAGGTGAATTTATCGCGTCATTGAGCACAACAGTGGTGGAAAAAAGTAAGAGCGTGAAGAAGCAAAGCCTTGGATTGAAAAAGTCCAAGGCTTATTTTTATGTCTAATTTGAGTCTTTAAAATCATTAAAAAAGTCCTATCAGTAAAACTTTTTGTTGTAAAAAAGGGTGTTTCGTGTACAATTTGAACAAAAATTGCACACAATGACAGTTGGATTTAGTTAACAGTAGAAACGGGGTCACAATGAATAAATTATATGTAGGATTTTTTTTAATAAGTTGCACATTATCACCAATGGATTCGAGTGGTGGCGGCGGTGAACGTAACAGTGAGGGGTTTCCTGTAGTAAAAACACATTCTATTGTTTGTCCAAGGATAGGTTTGTCACTCTACTTGTTACTTAAAGCCCAGGATCAGGAGGAGATAGTTCGCCTTCGGGAGGAAATGAGAGACCATCTTGCAGGAGTGGTTGCGAAACGAGAGTTACTCGATCAGGGTAGAATTACATCAGTACAATACATTACATTTCTTATTTCAGGATAGGAAAAGACTACTGATGGATGCGTAAGTATGAAAGTCGTTTATAATCCAGGGTCACGATTGGGCGCTTTGGTTCATTATAATCAGCACCCAGATCCAAATTCTATGGAGCGTATTAATCCGGCAAATAAGGATACGGCGTTTTTGCAATTTGAAGAGTGGGGCGCAAGACAGCAACTGGCAGTGAGTTCATAATTGTTATTTAAGTAAGGTGGGTTTTAAGGTGAAAAAAATATTTTACATAAGTTTGTTATTGATATGTGTAAACTCATTTCCCATGAGTGTTGTTTTAGCCGGTGGTGGCTGGTTAGGTCCATACTTTAATCATGAAGAGGGATTGGGAATACGTGATACTCAAGCGTCTCAAGAGTTATATCATTTAAGGGCAGCACGGAGTAGTGATACAAGGGCATTCTATGTTCTTATGAATAAACACTTACAAGGTTTAAAAGATGCTGCACTGTTAAGAACAGCAACACCCAAAAAAATAGCCTTGGTTCTTTGTCCTACGAATGGTCCAGGAGTCTACAGGAGAGTTGAGTTGACTTTCGGAGAGCGTAATAACCAAATAGAAGATTATAGTGCTTTTAAATGTGGCAAAAATGAAGTTGCTAATTTTGCATTTGAGCAGTATTTACAAGAATTAGAACAAGACAGAAAGGCTTCAAATGAATAAGTTTTTATTAATTATTGTATTGGGTTTAACGAGTACCCTTGTTGGCAATCCAGGTAGGTGTAAAAGGTTAACATCGACAGATAAATTATTAGCTATGTTTACCGAGGGTGCGCCATGTTTTAAATTACACTCTACAGGACAGGTTACTGACAGTTTGGTTAAGAAGCTAATACGAGATGGAGCTTTAAAGGGAACCTTATTATTACATTCTGAGGAAAATGAACATACTACTAGCTTCTTTATGGTCAAAGGGACAAGGCTTTGTCGTCTTGATGCTATTATAACAGGTGAACCTAGTGAAATTAATCTCTTAGGGAGTTCTTATCCTCTTAAGACTCGGTTAACGTTAGTTCGTGATTTTAATCGTGGAGTATCACAGTAAAAAGCGAGATGTCTTGTCTAATAATAATAAGGTTTTTAAGTGACTAAGTTGATATACATAAGTTTGTTTTTAATTTGTTTTAATTCGCTACCTATGACACACGAAAAGGAATCAACCGAAGAGTTGAGTAAATACTTTCAGGACGGTGATAGGGTGGGGGTGTCCGATACTGACACTGCTTTAGCTGTGTATAGATTGTATGAGCTATTGAAGAGTAACAAGCGTGAACCATCATTAATGAGTAATAAGAAAGAAGTATTTAAGTTACTAGATGCGCATGTACTGGCGTTGAGACAAGAAAATTTTTTAACAAAAAGCTTTACATGTGCTAGTGGCCGGTCTGTTATTATCAATTTTTATTTGAGTGGAGAGCGACGAGGTTCATGTCATCAGGTAAAACTCTTGGGGCAATTTACTAAACAAACAAAAGGTTGTGCTCTTCCGCCTTTAGAATATAAAGTTTCAGGAGGCACAGAAGAAAATGATCGTGTTGCACAATGGGTGTTTAGAGAAAACCTACAATATCAATACAAATTAAGTCAAAAGCAAAGCGGTCAAAGATAGGTTGGTTTGCCGGAGTAAGTTTTTTGTTTTATTCTTTTTAATAGTTGGATATATAGATTTTTAAGGAGGATGTTTTCATGCAAAAAACGACAGTAGCACAACAATCATCGTCAACTCATGATGAGCATATTTTAGTAATTAAGCGTGATCTTTTCTTTTCTATTACCCCAGCATGGGATGGTTTAAAAGATGTTTCCTTTGATCAATATCTACAATTGATTTCCGATAAAAAAGAGTTTCTTCCACGGTCTGTTATGGAACAAGATTCGAGTTATAAACAAATTATTCCTTATTTGGTTTTTGAATTTGATAATAAATATTTCTTAATGCAGCGCAGTGGCACAGCATCTGAAGCGCGCTTGAAAAATAAATACTCATTGGGTATTGGTGGCCATATTCGTCAAGAGGATATGCAACAACAATCGATTTTTGACTGGGCTCGTCGTGAGTTTCATGAAGAGATTAACTATACTGGTGACTTTGAAATTGAGCCGCTTGGTGTGTTGAATGATGATTCTAATGCGGTAGGACAAGTGCATGTTGGCTTTGTTTTTCTTCTTAAAGGTAATAGTGCTGATATCTCTATAAAATCTGAACTTAAGCACGGAGCACTTAAATCGCTTGAAGAGTGCAAAGAAACTGCAGAAAATTTAGAGAGTTGGAGTCAGATTGTTTTGGAAAAACTGATCAATCAAAAGGAAGTCTAGAAAATCCTAGATTTTTCTTGTAGCATTCAGTCGAGCATGGTACGTTTCACTGTGATTTATCGAAAAAATTTTATTGAGTGATTAAGGTATTATGAATCGAAAAAAATCCATTGGTGTTGTTCTAAAAAAACAGTTTCCTCGTCACCAAAAGATCTCTTTGCTCGACCAAGCCTTTGGTCGTATTGAAGGGGTTCCTACGAGCTTGCACGCAATTGCTCGGGTGTCTCATGGATCGTTAGTTGAGTATGTTGTTGAGCCACAAGGGCAAGTTTATTTTTTGCATGAAATGCAATTGATAGAAAACATGCATTACTCTGCAGAGCAAGACATTCTATTTTTTCATCATGTATTGGAAATGATTTATTATGGGGTTCCTGTAGGCGCGATTCCCGATGATATTTATGATTTACTGACTTCAATTCAAAAAAATCTTACTCATGTTTGTACTAAGCCAAGCATGAAAAAGTTATCCATTGGAAAGCTTTTTGTATTGCTGGGTGCTGATGTTGATGGTTCGGTTGAAAATATTTTGAAGGAAGCTTTACGATTTCATGATATACTAGAGATGATTTCAATAGAGATAGATCAAACAAGTGAAAATGCTTTGGATGCTTGGATACATCAGTATATACAGACGCATCCTTTTTCACATATGTTTAAAACTATTCATTTTTTAAATGATGTTAGGCGATCATGAAGAAACGAATACTGTTATTGTTAAGTGTAATATCAGTTTTTTCCATATACGGTGGCAGCTTTTTTAAAATCCCCACATTTAGTGGTGATGACCGAGTTATTTATGGTGGTAGTCCTGTAGAGGAAAAAGAGCACATACTAGAGGTTACAAAAAAACATTTAGAAGGTTTGGTAAAGGCTGAAGCACAAGCTGGTCCAGAGCTTCAAAAAAAAGTTGATAGCCTTAACACTGACATTGTCGAGCTTAAAAAACAGCTACCAAAAGTATCAGAAGACGATAAGAAATTTCTCAACGATAAGCTTGGATTACTGAATGAATGGTACCAAACGCTTGTCGATACTCAGCTTGCACATAATCAAATACTGACATCTGTTAAAAAAATTGTTGAGCTGCTTGAGTCATACATTAAACAGCCTGACTTTAATGAAGTACGGATTAAAGAACATGCTGGTTATCAGTTTGGAGATCTTTTAGAGTGGAACCAGCAGGCGGTAAGTCTTGAAGAAGGAATTAAACAACTCAAGACTGAAAAGAACAGTGCAGAAGAGACCCTTGCAAACTTGCGTAAAAAATCAGCCGACCTAGGAGTTCAGTATAAAGCTAAGGAAAAAGAGCAAGAAGAGTTTGTGGCTAAGGCACAAAAAGAAACGCTTGATAAAACAGCTATACAGCAACAGGGGCAACTGCTTGATCTAGAAAAAGAGTTGTTACAAAGTAGAATGAACTTGCTTGAACTTAAGATCCCTGAAGCTAACTATAATATTCAGCTGGTTGATACTCGTATATTCCTTGAAGAAATCAAGCTGGGCTTGTTTAAGAAAGACATAGAAAAAATTAGTTATAAATTGATCATAGATGATTCAATTTTACGAGAAAAAGAAGAAGCTGTTCAAAAGAAGAAGCAAGAAGAACAGGCCGCACAAATAGGATTTACCAAGAAAAAAGCAACCTTGACCAAGCAACGAGATGCGATCAAGAAAGAGATTGAAAACCTTGTTAAAAAGCATGATGTTAAGCTTCCTGATCAACGACTATTATCAGATTGGAGCTTTGAATTTAATATCCAAGAAGATAGTCCATGGCTTTATCGGGTTGGTAGAGAAAATGAAAAGTTGCTCGTCAAAGACCAAGAGATTACGGCCGTCGAGGCTAAGCGTGACTTGTCTAAGGTTGAGCTTTCCGACGCAATACTATCTAAAGATGTTTTAAATTCATGGTATAAAATCATGGAGCGTCAGCTACGATCAGAAGAGTTTAGGAATCAAGAACTCAAATTCTATGAAGATAAGAAGGCTGAGTTTAAACGGGATAGCTCTGTTTATAGTGATAAGATTGCGGCAGTAACAACGGCTATGAATACGCAAACCCGAGCGCTATCTAACTTGGAAGATAAGATTAAAGCATTAAAGGCTGGTGAAAAAGAATTTGTTAGTCGGTTCAATAGTGATACCTATAAAAAAAGTGTAGAAAATCTTGGCGCTTCTAAGACATTAATAAATAAACAAAATGTTGTTAATGCGGACCTTATCCGTACTTACTCTTCCATGGTCGGACAGTTGAGTGAAGGTATCAAGCAAATCAATATGGTGATAGCACGTATTGATAAGATAGGAAGCATTTGGCAACGATCTGATCATGCGATTTCATTTGAAAGTTTTATCAATAATGTAGTCCCCGATTTAAATAATTTTTATGGAGAAGTGAAGAATATTTTCTATCGCATTAATATGCCTACCTTGGTGGCTACGTTTTATGCGGTTATATTTAGCCCTATCATCCTATTAAAACTATTCTTATTGTTTTTCTTGCTGCTTATAGCATTTTTCTTGGCGCGGTTATATTTACCAGTATTGGCAAAAAAATTAAGACAGCCGATCGAGGAAGGTGGAGCACCATCGGTTTCGCGTAATTTTTCAGCTGTTTTCTTTAGTTTTCTTTCGGCTCATTTAGTTTCTATTTTTGTATGGCTATTTTTCTTAGTATTAGTTCGAGTTGAGACGGGTGTTGAGATAGGATTTGCATCTAAAATACTGTTCTATCTAATTTCTATTCCTTTTTTATGTTATCTTTCCTGGCGATTAATCAATGCGTTAGCGCGGTTTAATAGAGAGAATAACTATGTTATTGTCAGCAAGGTGTTCCAGCGTCGCTTACACTGGGTTCTCATTTTATTTGCCATCTCTACCATCTCAATTTTCTTTTTTAGAGAAGCTTTCTTATTGGCGCTTTTTGATAAGCCCGAAGTCCCGATGTTCTTACTGCGCTGTTACTATATTATACTACGGGTCTTGTTGGTTTGTTTACTTATCAAGGAAGAAATCCTGGGGCTTATTCCGACCAAGAACAAGACCTGGCAATGGATTCATGGCCTGGTTGTTCAGTACTATTATCTCTTTCTCTTCGCCCTACTGGCGATCATTATTCTGAGTGATCCACGCATTGGTGGTTATAATAAGTTGGTTTATTATGTTCTTTCTAATTCTCTATGGTCGCTATTGTTGTTTGTTATCTTGTGGTATTTACAGTCAGCATTGAAGCGATATTCAGCATTTATTTTCTTCAAGCATGAAGAGGGTGAAGCGGCTCAGGAACGATTCTCTAACTCGACGACATGGTTTGGGTTGTTTGTTGTAAGTAGTTTTGTCTTTTTAATGATGATTGCCATCTTCTGGGGTGCAAAGATTTGGGGTTATCCAATTTCATTTGGTGAGATTAGAGGATTCTTTGAATGGGCACCAATTTCTATTAAGGGAGAAGGTACAGAGACGGTTCCGATTAATATAACTGCAGTTATTAAGGTGGTTGGTTTCATTACTGTGGGTGTGATTGCATCGAACTTGTTTGAACGGTTTGTATTACGCAGGATTTTCAATTTAATGTTTGTTGACTCTGCGGTACAGAATACCGTTTCTCGGTTGAGCTTTTATTGCTTTCTTTTTATTGCTTTCTTGAGTGGGCTTTCGGTTATTGGAATTAGTCATTCCATGATCGGTGGTATTGTTTTTGCACTCTTTGTTGGTTTGGCGTGGTCAGTTAGAAACGCAGTTTCCGATATTTTTGGGTATTTTACTATTCTTTTAGAGCGTTCTATTAAGATCGGGGATTATATCAGGGTCGGTGACGCACCATCTGAAGTCTCAGGTATTGTACGAAGGATTACTCCACGAACGACTATCTTGCGTAAGAAGAACAGTATTAATATTATTCTTCCTAATAGTAAGGTTATTGAAAGTCCTGTTTATAACTGGAACTACACGCGTGGATTTTTTGCCTTTCAAGATTTAATGGTAGTGGTTGATTACTCGGCTGATGCTGATCGTGTTAAGGAAATCTTCTTAAAGATCCTGGACGAAGATCATAATATTCTTAAGAGCCCGCACCCAGTAGTTCGGCTTGAAGAATTTACTGACGACGGTCTTAAATTCATGATTCGGGCGTTCTTGAGTAGTATTAACATCCTTAATCAATGGGATATTACGAGCGATATTCGATTTAAAATTCTTTCTGAGCTCAGGAAAAATAATATCAATATCGCATACCCTGTTCGCATTATTAAGATGGGCAACCCGGTTGGCGCCTATAAGAAGTCTCCATTTGAACAAGAGGACGAGCTAGGGTAGCTCCATCAGATCTTCATCTGTAACTTGTAGCTCTACCATGGTTTGCAGTCCTTTGATTACCTGTAACAGTTCCTGTACTGAATTTCTGTAGGTAGCAGCAGCTACAATGGATTCAGCTCGTGCAGGACTTATGGATCCTACCATTAATGAAAGTCGTCGGCGTACACCCTCAATAGATTTTATGGTTGCTTTAGCAAGAGCCTCTATCTTTTCCAGGTCTAGAACAACAAGGTCTTTAATGACTTCATTGTCAGCGTGAGACAGTCCTCGTGTTGAGGATTTGATGCCAATGATGAGAGCAGCTGGTGTAAAACTTACAGCCTTAGCAATGGCAGCATCTAGTTGGTCTATAAGGTCTAGTGAAAGAATTGTTGTTTTTCCAGCTGGAAGGCCTACTGTTTGTTTTATTTCTTGCATCATAGTATTGAGAGCGCGTAGTTCTTTTTCTTTTTCAAGCAATCGCTGGTATTGTAACGAGCTCGGGTGGATCTTTTTTGTAGAAAATTCATTTGAGTCACTATCTTGCTTATTAATCAAATCGAAGTCTATTTGAGACTCAGCTTCTCGATTCAAACTTACAAGCTCTTGGGTTTCTTGGTTAACCTTATTTAAGAGGCGTTGTGTTCTAACAAGCCATACGCTGAATGGTGCTTTATAGGTATACAAGTTTTCCGGTGATCTATCGGCATGAGGGATGACTGGTGAGGTTTCTACCAAGAGCTCCCCCTCACCGGCTACAGCTTGGTCTGTAACACAGCAAAGGATGGCTAGAATGGGTATCAATATAGCTTTTTTCATTATAACTCCACTTTTTATAGCAATTTTTCTATAAGAATATCAACGTTAACTTTAAACAGTCAACAGTTTTTGTTTATAGTAGGCTAGAGTGGCCATGGTTGGGAGAAGTCCAAGTGGGTATCGGGGAGTGGGAGATGATTGACGAGGAAATGGACTTGAATCGAAGGAGGGAAGATGTTGCGTAGGGTCTTGAGGATACTTTCAATCATCATTAATTTGTGGTGTATTGAGCTTTCCTTATCAAAGAAGGTCTTATTGAATGATAGGTAGAGATCTTGTCCTGAGGGGGATAACAGAGCTGTTTGGAGTGATATTTTATCGCTGGTTATCTTTTCTTCATAAAAAAGCAGTAATTGTTGTTGGATCACGTGGTTGATATTATCGATCGGGTTATGAGACCACATAATATCTTCACGTTCATGGTGCAGGGCATGGCCGTCCCAGAAATAGAGGAGAACATTTTTCTTGGTGATCTTACCGGCTTTTTCATCTATAGATAAGTAATTGCCATACGAGGGGATATACAGGACAAACGCTTCAGTTAAGTAGGCGTACAAAAAGAGTGCAAAAATAAAGGTGCTTCCGCCAATGATAGCATACAGGTACTCTTTTTTGATCATGATTGTTGCCCTGGAAGGTTTTTAATCAAAGCGTCTATGGCTTGCACGATTGGTTTAACATAATAACGCCAGTCCTGGCTTTGTTTGAGGCCTGCCTCAAATGCAATCGCGGGAGCTTTGATTCCCATAAGGCAATTGAGGGGGGCTTTTACCGGGCAACGGACGGTAATGTTTTTTAAATAGGGATCACTGCTCAATGTTTTATAGATATTGTTAAGATACAGTGGGGTTGTGGTTGCAGAAAAGACATTGGCATGCTGTTGCTTACAAAAGGTTAAGCTTTTTGGCTGGCCGATCATCTGTATATTATTCGTTCCATAGTAATAGGGTGAGAGACTCAATGTGTCATCGGTGAAGAATAGTAGAGAAATAAACAGTTGTATTTGCAGGCGATTGGCAAAGTTGGCTTTCTCTTGTTGGGATATTTGCTCACCAAGGTTATGGGAAAAGACAACACGGATATGTGGATTACTTACTTCTAATGCTTTTTTAATTTGTTCTGCCCATAGCCGTGTAACTCCTCTTTCTGTGCCATCGGGAGTGAGGCGTCCTGGAGACTTACTGTCACCCTGTGGGCTGAGCATAATGGTATAGGTATACGGTTCTTTTGGCCCCAGAAACTGTGTTGGTTGAAATGGAGCTCGATAGCATTCAATGCTCAGTGCTATCCCTAAAACCAAGAAAAAATAAAACTTTATCTGCATGTTAAGTTGCTGGTTAAAAACTCAGTCAAGAAGGTTTTTCTTTTAATATTTTTATTGTTTTTAATTGCCATAGCAAGCGCGCGTGCTTGCCCTATAAATATACATAATTTTTTTGCTCGTGTCAGTGCTGTATAAATTAAATTTCTCTGTAAGAGCATGAAGTGTTGCATAAAAATTGGGATAATGACGGCATCAAACTCAGACCCCTGACTTTTATGAATTGATATAGTATAGGCAAGAACAATCTCATCGAGTTCAGACTGTTGATATTCAATGATAAGAGAATTAAAGTCTACGGTCATCAGTTTATCTTCAGTATTAATGTCGATAATGATTCCAATGTCACCATTATAAATGTTCTTATCATAATTATTTCTGATCTGCATGACTTTATCATTGATCCTAAAATTAACTCCCATATATACAAGCTTTTTTTCATCCTTTTTTTCAGGGTTGAGAATCTGCTGTAAATTGTGGTTGATGTTTTGAGTGCCAACCAAGCCGCGGTTCATTGGAACTAAAACCATCGTGTTATTAGCTTTAATGTGATGTTGTTTTAATGTTTTTTTAAACAGTGATGCCAAGTGTTGTTGAACCATCTCAGGCTTTTCTTCTCTGATCCAGAAAAAATCCTTTTTAGCTTCAGGCAATGAGAATACAGGAAACTCGCCCTTGTTAATACGGTGAGCATTAACGATAATAAGACTGTTTTGTGCTTGTCTAAATATTTCTGTTAGTTGAACACAGGCGGCAATCTTGCTTTGAATGAGGTCATTTAGAAAGTTACCTGCTCCGACTGCAGGAAGCTGATCAACATCACCAATGAAAATAACATGCGCCTTGAAAGGAACCGCTCTTAAGATCGCGTTAGCAAGGAAAATGTCGATCATCGATGCTTCATCAATGATAAGAAAGTCTAGCTGTAAGGTATGTTGCTCATTGCGTGCAAACTGCATATTTGAAACATCAAATTCCAAAAGGCGATGCAAGGTTAATGCATGCTTGCCTGTTCCCTCAATAATCCGCTTGGCAGCCCGACCCGTTGGTGCTGCTAACTTATAGGTAGCATGCTGTTGCTCTAAAATCGAAAGTAGTTTTTTAATCAGAGTCGTCTTCCCTGTTCCAGGACCGCCGGTTATAATTGAAACCTTATTGGTTAAACAGGAAATAATGCCACGCTGTTGATCTTCGTTGAGTGCAATAGTGTCAGTAGTGCTTTCCTTACGAAGTTGGTCATAGATTGTATTAACATCAAATGACAGTGGTGGAGATTTTTCTACTAAGTACTTTATCTTATCACCAACACTCTTTTCGGAATAATAATAGCGTGTAAGCGTTACAAAATGTTTTTCGTTATGAGATATCAGTTTTATTTTATCCTCTTCATAGAGGCCGTGAAGTGCTTGCTTCATGAGAGACTGTTGATCTCGTTCTAACTCTAAGATTTCAAGAACTTCTTTTTTCAGCTCGCTAATCTCGGCATACAGGTGACCTTTGCCGATTGTTGTAGTGATACCAAATGTAATACCGGCCTTGACGCGTTCTATAGAATGTTTTTCAAATCCAATATTGAGTGCAATTTTATCAGCGATTTTAAAGCTGATGCCCCAAATATCTTCAGCTAAGCGATAGGGGTTTTGTTGAACTTTTGCGACAGATTCATGGCGGTATTTTTTATATATTTTCATTGCATAAGCGGGAGAGATCCCTTTATCTTGTAAGTACACCATGATGTGCGCGATTTCTTTTTGGTCTACCCATGCCGTGGTGATCACGTCTGCTCGTTTTGGACCGATGCCAGGAACTTCCGAAAGACGGTGAGGTTCTTTATCAATGATATTAAGTACCTCAAGTCCAAATGCTTTAATTAACTTGTCGGCATAAACAGGGCCGATTCCTTTTATAAACCCTGATCCCAGATATTTTTTCAATCCAACCAGTGTGGTTGGCAGTTGTGTAACACAATGGCTGGCTTCAAACTGTTTTCCAAACTTAGGATGAAATATCCATGACCCGGACACAGTTATCTCTTGTCCAGGGATGACAGCTGGAAGATAGCCTTTAACGACGGTTGATTCTTTTTTATGTTTAACTATAAATATTTGAAAGCCGGTTTCCGAGCTTTCAAATACGACTTTATCTATAAGGCCGCAGAGCTCTTCATTTATTTTCATGTTGTTTTAGTAAATCCTGGAATTGTGCATATCCTTTTGGGCAGTTGTAAATAAGATCACCGAGGAAGATTCTAAGGTCCGTACAGAAACGATCCAAGTCTTGAATGGATCCAATAAGTTTATTAAAAACTTTAATTTCGTCACCTTTACATTCAGTCCATTTAAGAAGGAAAGTATTGGTACGCTTACGCTTTTCAGTCCATTCTTCCATGATCGGAGCTACAATCCAGCGAGTGGCTGATACTTGATCAATAAACGGCTGAAGCATTGTTTTAACTTCTTTTTTTGCTTTTTCAAAAGCTTGGGTAAGTTCTTTTTGAAAGGCGCTGTTGAGTTTTTCTCGTTCAGACTTGACTAGATAATGAATTCCTAACTGTCCACCTTTAAACGAGTATCTTCCAGCACGTTTTCCGGTTTTTTTATCAAGCTTACCAATTTGGATTTCTAAAAGATCTCTAATGATAACCATGGATTCTTTAATGTTAATACCATCAATCATGTATGGTATTCCATCAAGGCGTCTTAATAGCTCATTTTCAAGTCTAATATGATCATTACCTTTTTTAGTAGGCAGTGAATTAAGGTCAATGTTATGTTCGTAGGCATATATGAGAGATTCGACATCAAGAAAATCGAGAGACTGTAGTTCACGATTAGAATAACTGGATCCGACTATGAACAATAAAGCCAAAAATATTTGATTTAAACGCATTTTTTTCCTTTTGTAAGAAACAATTTAAGGCTTGAGACTACACTAGAAATTAAATGTCAGTCCTGCGATAAGTGTAAAGTCTTTACCGATACCACTACTACTTAAAGTGATATCCCCACCAAGGGAAAAAGTCAAATCATGTTTCTGTGTAAAGCGTTTATAAGAGACTGAACCGAATATTTTATTTTGATAGGCACTTGGCCGTTCAGCTTTTTTAGTTTCTTCTAAAGGATAAAAAGTACCAACAAGGGTTTCTGTAACGATATCTGAAACATCTCCGTCAGTTACAAGTTCAGACTTGACAGCATACTTATTGCTATAAGAGCTTTCAGCACAAGCGATTCCTTCTTTTTGAATCCACCAAAAATCATAACCGAGTAGGATATTCCAGTTATTAGTAAGACGAAATTCTGGTGCGAATGTACATTGTACTTGCGCCCTACCATTAACACCGACTTGTGTTTTATTTGGACCAAACTTTTCTTGGATGAGTTCACTCATATAAGACAAACGGTTGGTTGCCTCTTGCTCTGTTATATCCTCCCCTGTAGGAAGGAGAATTTCAAAGATTGATACATTGAGTTCTCGCATATCCCGGTTGGCTAGAATAAAGCGATCTTTTTTATTACCAAACAAGTAATCAAACTTAAATCGTGTTTTGACTGAGATTTTTTCTTGTATATGAAATTGAGGTTCTATAAAGATGCCAACCACCCATTGATTTTCTTGACCAATTGGTGGCGTAAGAAGGTTGGCAGATAGCCAATCTAAAATACGTGTACCATACTGTTTCTTCTCTTCATCCATTTCTGCTTCAAGGGCCTCTTTTTCTACTGGCGGAGCAGTGCTGGCCTCAACAAATTTACAAGTAAAACTTTCCAGATCTAAAAATGCAGGTTCAGTGATTTTGGTATAGTTAGATCCGTAAAGACCGCGTGTGAATATTGAACTTGGTACGTTTACTTGGAACCCAAGCGTTAATAGAAATGTATCTTGTTCCCAAAACTTGTACCCAGCTGAAAATCTGAAATCGCCTAATCCAAGAGAGTCTCCTACCAAGTGGTCTTGAATGAATGAAGTATCATTATTCGGTCCAGCACCAGAACCAAAGATGTTATTAGCTTTCAGCTCGTTTTGGTCTTGTATGGACGCATTATAGTGACGAGCAAAATAATACACTGGCACTTGAAATCCGGTATAGATACCGTTTGCAAATTGTTTGCGACCTTGGAACATTATCCCAAGTTTTGCTTCACGTACGGAAAAGTTTTCAAACAATCTCAATACTTTAATAATATCTATATTAAGCGTTTTTCCAAACTGACCAAATACTCGTACCGTGTTTTCTTCATCTAGTGCTAAGTATCCTTTTAATTTTGTGCTTTTTGGAGCTAGATTTATTTTTTCCATCCAGTTGAGGAATATATCTGCGTTAATAAAGGATTTTCCGGTATTCCATTTAATGAAATTAGGTTGGTCGCTAATATAACGTGTTATGGGTGGGTCTGTATGTAGATAAGCGTTGATTTTCAGTGCATCTATAATGAGCGGGGACAGCTCCCCCCCTTTGAAGAGTTGAATGTCATTAAGAATTTGTGTTGCAGTTAGAGAACACCGAGTTTGGTCGATATTATCAAATGCATCACCTTGGTCATCGGCTTGCATGGCAAAGTCATCCCATTCAAAATCATCATCGTCCATAGGGATGATTGGTACGCATATAAATAGCGCCAAGAAGAATACGATTAATTTCTTTGTCATACAAAACCTGATTTTTTCCAATTATTTTATTATGAAGGGTGTGATATTTCACGCTACCACATTACACAACATATGAATATTATTTTTAATTATAGTGCTGTTTTATTGTATTAATTAAACAATCTCACCACTGAAAATATTTCTTTTTAGTCATTGATATTATATCATACTTTAACTATTGTGACAAAGCCCCGTTCTTTTATAAGGTTATTTTGCTCTTTTTACTATTTTCACGCTATACTAAAAACAATCAAACATTTAGGAAATCTGTGGTTTAGAAAGGGGTATATGAAGACTGATAGCACCGTATCAACTGTTAAACGACTTATTATCGAAGGCAACATTGGGGCTGGGAAATCGACGTTTTTGAATATAATTGAAAAACACTTAGAAATTGAAGGTGTTTTAGAGCCTCATGCTAAATGGCAGGATGTTGGTGATGGTGAGAATCTTTTGGATTTATTCTATAAAGATACGCCGAGATGGGCTTATACTTTTCAGACTTATGCCTTTGTAACGCGTGTTTTAGAGCAAGAAAGCCGTGCGTTATCAGCTAAACATCCTATACAGGTTTTAGAGCGTTCCGTATTCTCTGATCGGTTTTGCTTTGCTAAGAACTGTTTTGAAATGGGATTGATGAGTTCGCTTGAGTGGCAGCTGTACCAAGATTGGTTTGGATGGCTTGTTGAGGGGTATACTATCAAACCGTCCGGGTTTATATATCTACAAACTGATCCTGATGTTTGTTATAAGCGTCTTTTAAAGCGACAACGGTCAGAAGAGTCTGCAGTATCCTTAGACTATTTAACTAAGCTTCACAACAAACATCAACAATGGTTAATTGATAAGGATGACGATCTTACGTATTTGGATGAGATTCCTGTATTGGTGCTTGAGTGTAACAATGACTTTGAAGATAACTTGGATGAACAACAGTCACATATTAAAAAAATTGCTGAGTTTTACAATATCCAATATCGTGATATTGCACCCCTACCTTCAGGCGGAAAAGAAACCATACTTTCACTATAAAAGTGATGTTGTTGGTTTGGTATTCTAAAAAATAGTTTAAATTTATTGTAATTTTTTCTAAAAAAGGATTACAATGAGAAAACTATATTAAAGAATAACCTTTTTTAGAAGGGTAAAACTATGACTGACGGAATTTTTATTGCCAAGGCGGCGGCTTATATTGGGGCTGGTTTTGCTATGGCTGTTGGAAGCTTGGGTCCTGCTCTTGGGCAAGGAATGATTGGCAAGAAAGCATGTGAAGCTATTGGGAAGTATCCAGAGAGTGGGAACAAGGTGCGTCTTACCATGATTTTGGCTATGGCCTTTGTTGAGTCTGCGGCTATTTATGCATTAGTGATTGCGTTATTATTAATATTTTTCAGTTAAAATCAAGTATTGAGGCTTAAGGAGCTTTAATGTTAGCGCTCAATATTACTGTGTTTTTTCAGATGATCAACTTTTGGTTAGCATTCTATTTGTTGACTCGGTGGTTGTGGAGGCCGGCGCTTAAGTTGATTATTCGAGAAGAACGAGAACAACAATCATTAGAGTCTAAGATTGAATTGCAACAAAAATCTGTGAGTAACAATGAGCACCGTCGGGAACGACTGTGGAATATGTCACGCCAACAATTTGCACAACATACGCCGTCAGTTGGTTTAGTATTTATCAAAAATACCAAGATGCGTCAGTATACAATGCCGATAGTGGAAGATGCTGACGAAAGTCAGATGGTGACAGAGGTTGCTCGCTTTATAGTGTCAAAGGCTAATCATGTTTGATGTATCAATGGTTATGTTTTGGATCTTTCGGTGGGTTAATTTTCTTATAATAGCTGGTGCTGCCTCGTATTTTTTCCATAAAAAATTTCTATCGATCATTCGTACCAAAATCAGTGAGAAGCGACATTTTTTTCAATCCCTTTATGAAAAATTAGAAGCCGCCTTACATAAAAATAAGATGATTAATAAAGAAGTTGATCTGCAACAGCGGAATGCGGCATTATTGCTTTCAAAGGTTGAACAGTGGAACCATGCTGTTGAGGCTGTACGCGATAAAGATAAAACTACTGACAAAAAACGTCTTAAAGCGATGGAGCAGTATCGAGAGCGGCAGCTTGCAGAGTTTGCAGTATTGCAGGTACGAAAGCGAGTCATTCCTGAAGCGGTGCATAAAGCGCAGAAAGAATTGGCTCAGCAGTTTTCTCAAGAAACAACACAGGTTCATTATATGAATGATATAATTTCCTTTATGAAAAAGAGTTAAGTTCATGAATGTTAATCAAGATATTATTGCTTTTAAGTATGCACATGCGTTTTATAATCTTTATGGTGACGATTTATCCGAGCAAGACTTTTGGTATATTCGTTCAGCAGCATCATCATTGAAATATGTACCGGGTGTCCTTTTTTTCCTTACCTTGGTTGGTATTGAAATGGATACACGTAAAAAGATGATTCAGCTGCTTTTAAAAAAATTAAAACTGCCAGAAACGTTTTTGCGATTAATCGAGTTGTTAATGCAGCATAAACGTATCGGTTTATTGCCACAGGTTCTTCATGCATGTGTTGATATTTATCAAGAAAAGAACAGGGCGTTATTGTTTACTATGACAACGCCGATCCCGGTCAGTTCAGATGATGATAAAAAAGAAATAGAAAGCTTTTTGCAGAGATTGAGTGGTTGTCATATACTAGCTGAGTATACTATTGATAAAAAGTTAATAGCAGGCATGCGCGCATTGAATAAGAACTATTTATGGGAATATTCAATTGAGAGCAAGATGTGGTCTATTACAAATTCGTTGGTCTAGTCCATAGGAATTAAAGATGGAAATCAAACATACTGATATTGTTTCGTTATTTGAAGATGCCTTAGAGCAAAAACCCCAAAAAGACCTTGAAGAGGTTGGTATTGTTCTACAGGTTGGAGATAATATTTGCCGCGTCCATGGGCTGAAAAAAGCACTCTATGGTGAAGTAATTCACTTTGAAGGCGGTAATAAAGGGATAATCTTTAATCTTGATGAAGATTATGTTTCCATATTTCTTTTATATAATCATATTCCCGTTGAGGAAAGTGAAGTTGCCAAGCGTACAGGACATCTTTTTAAGGCCGGTGTTGGCATGGGTCTATTAGGACGCGTGGTTAATGTTTTAGGAGTGCCTTTAGATAGTATGGGCGCGATTAAGTATGAAGGTTATGAAAACACAGAACAACCTATTGCTGGTGTTGTTGAGCGGATGCCGATTTCCCAATCATTATCGACTGGTACCTTATCGGTTGATTCGTTGGTTCCTGTGGGTCGCGGACAACGGGAGTTGATTATTGGCAACCGGAATACGGGAAAGACTGCTTTAGCTATTAATGCGATCATGAGTCAGAAAAATAAAGGCGTATATTGCATTTATGTTTCTATTGGACAGCGACAAGCCAATGTTGCACGTTTAGTACAAACCTTACAGCAACAAGGGGTGATGGATTATACTGTTGTTGTATCGGCGGATGCTGGAGATCCTGTATTGACACAATACTTAGCGCCATTTGTAGGGAGTACGATCGCTGAATATTTTAGATCAAAAGGTTTTGATGCTTTGATCGTATATGATGACTTAACTAATCATGCAACAGCCTATCGTGAAATGTCTCTTTTATTACGGCGTCCACCAGGACGTGAAGCCTATCCTGGCGATGTTTTTTATCTACACTCACGGTTACTTGAACGTGCCGGTCGTCTTGCCGATGGCGCATCTATTACTGCGTTGCCGATAGTTCAGATTCAGGCTGATGATATTACTTCATATATTCCTACTAACTTGATCTCGATTACTGACGGTCAAATATTTTTAGATACGCGGTTATTTAATCGTGGGATTCGTCCTGCCGTCAATGTTGGACTTTCAGTTTCTCGTGTTGGTGGAGCTGCGCAGACAGAAGCTATCAAGCGTATGACTAAAGCTTTACGGTTAGAGCTTGCACAATACCATGAATTACTTGATTTTGCACAGTTTGGAACTGAGCTTGATGAAATATCTCAACGTCGTCTTGCTCGTGGAGAGCGCGCAGTCGAGTTACTCAAGCAGGAGCAGTTTGTGAGCTATTCATTTGTTGATGAATGCTTGATGTTATTTCTCTTGAAAGAGAAGTTCTTGGACATGTTGCCTATCAAGCAAGTTCAGGAGTTTGCTCGTCATTTTGTAAGCTTTGTACAAAACATCTATAAAGAGTTTTATGATACGATCTATGAAACTGAAAAAATCACTGATGAGCAATTTAAAGAGATGTTCAAGATCGCTCGAGAATTTTCCAAACTATACGTTCCAAAAAATAAATAAGGATTTTCATGAAAAAGATAACATTACTAGCTTTAAGTTTTTTTATAGTATTTCAAGGAAGTGCTGGTCATGAGATGGGTCTTTTTAATGGCCGTCGTTGTATTACTAACTATGGAGTTCCTGGGCCAGAGAATATGGAGGAGTTTGTGCCTATATTGGCAGTGCCTCAACTTGTTAAGGAGGGGCGTATAACCAATAAGGATGTGATGGACGATTTATATGATTTACAGATGGGTTTAAAGAAGGCTCCGCAAGAACGTAAAAATGATTTAGTGAATCGACATGTGGCGATTGAAGAAGCGGTTCTTTACACTTTTGCAAGGCAAACTACTATACTTCCATCAATAGGTGTAGATACTTCTGAGATGACTCCAGTATCGTACTATCAGCGGTTTTGGCTTATAGTTGAGCATTGTAATAGGGATCCTAAACAAGTAGCAAAACAGCCTGTAGAAGAGTATCTTGATTATCTGTATAGTATGTTAATGGACGAGCATAAACTTGTCCCAACCAAATAAGGATGTTGTTTTTTGTATGAAACATACAACACTGCTAGCTATAAGTTATTTTAATAGACTCCATAACGAACTAATGGGAAAGATTGTAACTCAATAATAAGGCTTTGGTGATGGAATTGAAGGGTCTACTGTTATGTGTGTTTATAGTTGTTCAACTGAAATCTATAACCCAGATCACTGACTATAGTAATCTAACAATCCCAGGCGTGTCTGTTGCATTAAAAGATATTCCAATACTGGTTCGGGCTGATGAAATAACGGGCCACTTGGTTCTGAAAGATTATAGTGACATGTTGCGAGCAGCTCGAGCAATTAAAGAAAAAAAGCAGCGGCGTGTTTTGATTAAACGGCATGTAAGTGTCCGTGAATCTTACTTGAAAGCATTACTTGTTTATGATGCTATGCCTCAGGAGATACCATTGATCAATGGAAATATTAGCTTTTGGTCTATGGTGTATCAATGTCGGAGGTTCAATCCTGTAGTGTTTGAAAGACAAACTAACTCATATATTTATCGACTACATTTTATGTTACAAGATGTTTTGTTACGAGGAGAAAAAAAGGTTAGAAAGTGAAGAATCTTTTAATGTTTTTACGAGTAACATTATTACTGTGCGTTACTGTTGCTCAAGCTGACGAGTCAGATGACCCACTATTTCTATATCACTTGCATTCGATAGATCATAAATTTCAAGCAGCTGAGAGTTTGGCCGGTAAGGTTGTGGCTGGTAAAGTAACGGAGGATATGGTGATAAGGGATTTTGTTACAGTTCACAGGGCGCCTGGTGATCCGGCTCAAGATAAACAAGATTTGATAATGGGACACTTAGCGGTTCAAGAAATTTATCTACGAGCAGTGCTTTTCATGCCTCCAGCATCAAAGGACCTTGAAGAGTATGATACTTTATTACGTATAAAGTATGCTCGTTTTCTAGGCGGTTTTTATACACTTTCTTATTTATGTAAGCGTGCATCTACCGACCCTCATCGCGGGGAGCTAGAAAGTCGTATATGCGAATATCTAGGGGATCTGGGTGTGAAAATGATGCCACAATAATTTCGTGTTAAAGAACAATCTCTTTTAAAATAATAATCATTACCGTTAGACTAGCCATACTTTATATGATGTGCTTGAGCAGATTTAATTTAAAGAAGTACAAAGAGTTTGATTATGATTAAATATGTTATTAAAGCTGATGGATCCAAGGAACGTTTTGATAAGAACAAGTTGGTTGCTTCGCTCCGTCATGCTGGCTTAGAAACGCAGCATATTGGCAGCATTGTATCTCAAGTGCAAAACTTGCCAGATGAAGCGTCGACGCAGGAGGTTTTTAATGAAGCGATACGGACGCTCAAGAAATATAAACATGGTGTTGCAGGGAGATATAATTTAAAAAAAGCGTTATATGCGCTTGGACCTGCCGGGTATCCATTTGAGATGTTTATAGCTGAGATTTATAAGAAGCGTGGGTTTGCGACCAAGGTTGGGAAAGAGGTTGCTGGTTATTGTGTATCACACGAAGTCGATGTTGTCGCACGAACTGATGAGGAACACGTCTTGATCGAATGTAAGTTCCACAATGCCGCAGGGATTAAGACAAACGTTAAGGTTGCACTTTATGTTAAAGCTCGTTTTGATGATATCAAAAAACAAGCACAACATGATTCTGATCATGGAGAGCATTTTCATTCTATTACACTTGCAACGAATACTAAATTTACCTTAAATGCGATTCAGTATGGCGAGTGTGCTGGAATAACTTTTCTTGGGTGGTCCTATCCTGTTAAAGAAAACATTGCTTATTTTGTGGAGAAGTACCATGTATACCCAATAACTTGCTTGACCTCGATATCCAAAAAGTTGAAGAATGATCTCATAAGGCACGGTTTAATTTTGTGCCATGACTTGATTGAAAAGACAAACAAGCTTAAGCAGGTGGTGCATAATGAGAAAAAGCTCAAGGCGATTGTGCAAGAGGCGCGAGAGATTTGTGAGTTTGCACCTAAAAGAAAATAATGAGGGGTAGCATGGTGTTTGATTATGATTTGATTGTCATTGGTGGTGGTTCTGGAGGACTGGTTGCATCTAAGCTTGCTCTAGGGCTTGGTAAATCTGTAGCGATTGTGGAAAAGGACCGACTCGGTGGTGAGTGTACTAATACTGGTTGTGTTCCAAGTAAGGCACTGATTAAATGCGGGCAAGTGGCTCGCGATGCACAGAACCTGAATAAATATGGTCTATCTAACCAGGGTGCCATTGCTCTCAATACGGATAAAGTCATGGATCATGTCCGTTCGATTATCCAAGAGGTATATCAAACTCATACTCCAGAAAAGTTGCGTGAGACTGGCATTGGGGTTATCAAAGGGGCGGCTCGGTTTATTGATCGGAACACGATCGAGGTTGGTGGTAAACGAGTACGTGCTAAAAAATTTATTATCACGACCGGGTCATCGCCCTTTGTACCGTCGATAGATGGTCTTGATACGGTTGATTATCTTACTAATGAAAATTTGTTTGAGCTTGATACATTGCCTGAATCGATAGTGATTATTGGCGGCGGTGCTATTGGTGCTGAAATGGCATGCGCGTTAAATAATCTTGGCGTTAAGGTTACTATTGTAGAGATGCAGGATCGAATGTTGGTGCATGAGGATGAAGAGCTGGTAGAGATACTGCAAGCTCACCTGCGTGAGCAAGGGATTACTATCTTAACTAATACGGCAGTAGTGCAAGTTGCTAAGGACGGCGAGCGGGTGGTAATAACGTGCAAGGATGAGAAGGGTAATCAAGATGTCTTGACAGAAAAGGTTCTGGTTGCTGTTGGCAGGCAACCCAACCTAGACGGCTTGAATTTGGATGGGATTGGAGTAAAGACGAATAAGCGGGGCATTGAAACCAATAATAAATTACAGACGAGTGTGCCCAATATTTATGCGTGTGGTGACGTTGTGGGTCCCTATCAGTTTAGTCATATGGCTTTTTATCAGGCCGTGATTGCTGGGCGAAATGCTTTGTTCCCTTTTGGGCCGAAGTTGAACTATGACAATGTTATTTGGTGTACGTTTACAGGACCTGAGTTGGCGCATGCCGGCTTGACTGAACAGGAAGCGCGCAAAAAGTTTGGCGATAGTATCCAGGTGTTTAGAAAACCTTATTCAGAGCTTGATCGCTCCAAGACTGATGATACTATGGTTGGCTTGGGTAAATTTATTTGTGATAAGTCAGGACGCTTGATTGGTGTTCAGATCTTGGGTGCTAGAGCCGGTGAGGTCATCCATGAAGTTCAGTTGGGTAAGTATTATAATATTAAGTTTGCTAAGTTCTATAATGTTATCCATGCCTATCCTACTTACTCAGAGTTGGTGTGGCATGCTGCGCGCATGGCTTATGTTGAAGGGTTGAAAAATCATCCGGTGGTTAAGATAGCAAATAAAATATCAGGCTTGTTTAGATCGAAAAAAAAGTAGAGGTTATGGAAAATAAAACAATAAAGCGCTTGGTTATTCTTGGCGTATTAGCAGCGATTATATTTGTGTTCTTTATATTTGATTTGGGACGCTTTTTTTCACTCGAGGTATTGAAGTTACATCGTGAGTGGCTGCTTGAGTACGTGCATGCTCATTATATTGTATCAGTACTAACTTTTATTGCTTCGTATATTGTGTTTGCAGGTACTGCGCTTCCAGGATCGCCTATCCTGTCTTTAGCTGGCGGTTTTTTATTTGGAACTATCTTGGGCACGTTGTATATCGTTATTGGTGCATCGATAGGGGCAGCGATTGCCTTTTTGATTGTACGGTATATTTTTGGTTCGATCTTACAAAAACGATACAAAGAGCGTCTTAAAAGACTTAATAACAATATTGATCGTAATGGGGTTTCTTACGTATTGATATTACGCTTTATAGCGATTGTACCATTCTTTTTGGTTAATATTTTAGCTGGCTTGACGACTATATCATTGAGGACCTTTGTATGGACGACGGCGGTAGGGATCACTCCTGGGGCGTTTGTGTTCGCCTATGCGGGCAAGCAGCTGGGGAGTATTAACAAGGTGAGTGATGTTTTTTCTTGGACGGTTATCCTAGCCTTTGTGCTTTTGGCCGTACTGGCCTTAATTCCGTCTATTTTTCGCGTATTACGAAAAAATAATCAATAGAGGCGCCATGGATAAGAAGGAGAAGCGGTTGGCCGTGAAAGAGGAACATAGGCCCTACGGGGTTTTTTCTCGCTTCCAATATACTTTAGGCGATGTTGTACTAGTGGGTGGTTTAGGATTTGTAGCCAAATTAAGGCCTGGTTCGGAGTAATGGGATAGGTATTTGCGATGATAAGGAATAGGGCAATGAGTGCTTTTTTCATATTATAACGACCTTATTATGATAGTTTTTGGTATTAATAATAGGGTTTAGGAGTGTCTTTAGCAATATAAGGTTGTTGAGGTGGTCGGCAAATCAAGACTTGTTTGTGAGAAACATGGGCTTAAGAACCCTATCATTGCGATATTAATTGAGATATAAGACGTCTTAGGATATACTATATTATATCTTTTCTTTATTGTGCCTGTAGCTCAGCAGGATAGAGCAACGGATTTCTAATCCGTAGGTCGCAGGTTCGAATCCTGCCAGGCACACCATTGACTAATTTCCGGCAAATCTAGAAATTCATAATCGGACGGTTTATAATTCATGGCTTCAAGCTTTGCTCGTAGCATTTTTCCATCCATACCTTCTCCAAGAGCTGGTACAAGACCATAGCATTCACCACAGGCTAATCCGATAATGGTTTTGTTAACTTTTCCAACTTTGACTATATCGGTTTGTTCCGTTATATGCCATCCAAAACTAACTTCCGCTTGATCGATCCAGAAGTCATCCATTTCCTTGCTAATGGATTTAGTAATTATGGTTGGTTTTGTTTTAAACTGAACATCTTGTAATAGGGCTATAAGAGAAACAAAACTATGAAGCATTTTCCAACGAGTAACGATTACACCAAAGAAGGTCCACTTGGTTTCCATGGTTTTGTTTGTTTTGTCATAAATTATTTTGACTATAGCGCTATGGTGATGCATCGGGATATTGATAGTGTAAATGATTTCTTTTTTGCTTATTGTGATACCAACAAGGTGGTCTCTAAAGCGTTGAACGTTTCCTTGTATTATTTCAGGATCCGTTTCGCCGTGAGCGATTACTTTCTGCACAAGTGGTGGAAGCTCCATGGTGCCAAGGCTTGTTTTTTTAATCATTCCAGAAACGATAGCAAGCAAGTTTTGGTGAGTGAGAGTGAATAAATCTTCTAGTGATACGGGTAATTGGCAATCAAACAAATAACTGGCTGAGCCGACAGTAGCGATACTGACAACAAAACACGCTGAAGGTTGGATGGAGGCTTCCACTTGTTCAAAATCCTTTTCAAGAGGGTTAAATACCCTCTCTAGGTATTCTTCTCGACTGAGCATGGAGTTATTCCATTCATCAGGTAAAAGTTCATCGTACCAATTGATAAATAAGTTATGGAAGCGTCGTACCATGCGTTGCATATGAACAACCTTTTGTTGGGTTGTAAACTCTTCACTAACCTTCATAGCCTTAATGGCAGCATCAATACTTTTAATCAGATTTTGCATAATGTTAGTAGCACAGAATGTTATAACGTCAGAACCATTTTTGATACTGGTTAAAAAGTGTTTTGAGGTAACGGTTGAAATAATAGCTTCAATTTCGTTCCAGGCTTTATCAAATTCTTTTGCATGACTAAATCGATCTGAATTTTCATAAATAGATAAAAGCTGATTTTGAATTGATTTGAATTCAGCAAGAAGAGCTTTGTTATCATTGAGTTTTAATAATTGAGAGAGAGCTTCTTTTTTTGTTGGTTCAGGCAGCAAGACCATTTTTGTTTCAGTACGTTGTTCAGTTATGCAATTACAAAAAGGATCGAGAATATCTTCAACAGTTACTGTTTCAGTTGTAGAAGGTTTTACAGCTTGTATAAACTCTGTTTCCAGCCAAACTGGGATAGCACCAAAATCGTTGATCATACTCAGCATTTCTTTTAATTCTAGGCACTCTGTTGAAGAAATATCAACATTTTGTGATGGTTCTATACCAGCAAGAAAATCGAGCCATAGGTTATCGGTTTCGCTACAGAATGAACAATCAGCAAAGAGTGCTTCAGTTGCAAATTCAGGGTCAGCGATATTGAGTTTACTTCTATATCTACTTGCTTGAGTAAAAAGATACTCTTCTGGCTTGAATGTTAAAAGTGAGTATGCAGCTAAAATGTTTTCTTGTTCTGTTGGTTGTTGTCCGAGCAAAGCTTCAAGGGTTCTGATTGTATAGAGTCGCTCCAGGCTTCCAGCAGGCTTGTTAACCGCATAAAAAAGATCTTTGATGGTTATTTCAGCTTTCTCTTGAAGACTTTCTAGTATTGATAAGGTTTGCTTGCTGTTATGAATAATCATCGGCAATCCATCAATCATACCCTTTTTACGGGAAATTTGTGCAAATGCCCTTAAGAGTGTTTTTGTTTGGTTGATTGGTTGTGCAAACAGGTGTATCACACTTTTAAGTGCGTTTTGTAATTCAACTTTATTTGTTGAGAATTTTAAAGTTTCTAAGATATTTAACGTATCAGTATCTAAAGAACGTTTTTGTTGTGGGGTAAATGATGAACAAGGATTAAGTGAAGTGGTTGATAATTTAATTGGCAGCGGATGGAAGTACGAATTCCATCGCTTTTCAACATAGCTGTTGGCTTTAGCGATAAGTGTTTTTGCTTTTCGTAATAAGGTAACCTTGGTTTTTTTGACCGGTTGTGCATAGAAATGTTTTGCGTTTTTAAGTGTGTATTGTAGGTCAGCCCCATTTATTGAGTACTTTAAAGTTTCTATAGCATGTAAGGCATCTTCCTTGAGCGAATATTTTTTTGGTGGTAGGTAGGTTACCGTTGTTTTTTTAGTAGAGAGGGACAGTTGTAATGGCATTGGGTGTGAGTACCAGCCTTGATATACAAAAGGTTTTTCGTTGAATTGCTTTATAGAATTATTCCAGGCATACAAGGTATTTCGTTGCATATCACAGATGCAAAGGTTGGAACTGTCTACATTCTTTATGAGTGTTTTGACTTGTTCAAACTCAGGCACAAATATAACGGGAACATTGATAGTTGCAAAGTTAACAGCAGGGTGTGAGTTGGCTGCAGCAGGGATCGCTACAATGACTAATTTATGATGCGGTTTATAATTTTGTTCTGCTGTTTCAATGTTTTGCTCAATTAAAATATCTGAAGATTTGAAAAGGGTAAGAAGTTTACTACCAGCTGGAACAATAGTTGAAAAGTCGACTTCTTCTTGAATTGGATTAGAAGTTAGTTTATCAATGGCTGCCTTATTTAAGTACGATGGTGTTGCTTGTGTTCGAATAACAGGTCGTGCTTGTACAAGGTAGACCGCACCATTAAGAACTACAAATTCTACATCAGTAGCCTGTTGGTAATGGCGTTCAATTTTGCGTCCAAGGTCATATAAGGTTTGAAGTGACTGTGTGCTTAACGATGCACGGTTAGCGATTGTAGTATTATTATCTATAGAAACAAGCTTATACTGCTTACCATCTTTATTTGGAATAATACGTGCACGCTTTTGTGCGATTACACTTTGTGTTTGCAATGATTTATTACGTAATGAAGGAGATATCATAAATGTATCAGTTGGCACTAGGTTGGCTACAACGCCTTCACCATGGCCGTATGAACTGTTGATCCGTGTTACATGAAATTTTTCTGTACCGGTATATAATGGCTCATTAGTAAACATCACTCCCGATACTGGAATGCCTGTTTCCTTTAAAGCGCCATCAACAGTTTCACCAATCAGCTCTTGAAGAAGAACTGGCATTGGCGGAATTTCTGCAAAGATATCTTCCCCAGCATTAAGCCGGTTTTTAAATGACTGTGATCCGAAGTATGATGCAATAACAGAACCAATAGCGTCTACAACACTTCGCGGTTCAGGTTTAACGTAGGCAATACTTTCGTTACCACCAGCATTAGCACACGTGGCACTATCTTCAGCACCTGTGCTTCGTACCATGAGGTAACCATTTTTATTTTTAATTTGTGTAAGCCATGCAAGAGTCTTGGTATCAAGTAATGACTCAGGATCAGCTGCAGAAAAAACTTGTTTAATATTAGCTGATATTTGCTCAATAAGACTGCAAGATCCATTCTTGAGTTGCTTAATAGATTTAGATTGGTTGGTGGTGAATTTCTTCCAGAGCGCAAAAGTACCTGCCCCCTGTTGTTCTAAGAATTGTGTTATCTTTTGATCAGATAGCCCTAAAAATGCGGGCACATGTTCTTGACCAACAACTGAGGATAATACCTGCAAGTTGTCGTGTTTAGAGCCAAAAAACTCTAAGTTTTTACCAAATGCTGCTGTAGAAAGCACCATTGAAGCTATTGTAGCTAACATTACTCTTTTTGTCATTAGAAAAACCTCCATTTCCCCAAATTTTATATTATTACAAATATACCATATGTGTGGTATTTCTCAACAGGGTAGGGTTTTATGGGAGAGGGTTAGCTATAACTGCTATAGGAGGTTTAATTGGGATTGTGGATAAAGAGGTTCAGGAGTACCTATTGTAGGTACCCCTGATATACGTGTTATTCTTTAGATAATGCGAGGCGATTAAGTTCGATTTGTTGTTCTAGGAAGCTGTTAGGGACTTCGACATCGATATCCTCGATAATACCATTATTGTAGATAGGGCTGAGGCGAGGATAGATCTCGGCAATTTCTTTCAGGTCGCCCTGGATGGTGTTTCTGTTTTCTTTGAGGGTTTTGATAAAGTGTGGATGTCTAATACAGGTACCATATGTTTTCATCATGTTATCAAGCGCGACACCATCAGCGGTGGATTTAATGCGCTGGACTTCGATAGCAAGATCTTTAACCGCGTGCTTGGCTTGTTCTAAGTCGTGGACACGGATGCCGATAACGGTGTGTTTTTTGCCATTAACGGTATAGTTTTCTTCGACCAGCTCTAACCCGCCATGATCGATAAGGAAGTTGGTAATAGTATTATTTGCTTGGGAGTGTGCCTGAACGATCTCTGCAGCATCATCCTGTTGACCAATCAGGCGCTTAAGGCCGTACTCAGCCATATGGATAATCATGCGCTCAATAAGAACGTTTTTATCTAATTTCTTTTCCCAGCCTTTGAACAATCCAATTTTAACCAGCTCTTCAAAATGGAAGATGCTGGTATAAAGTGCGATAATATCAGCCCGTAATTCTTCATGACCAGAAAAGTATCGACCTAAGAATTCATTAATATTGTCAGCCGTGACTTTAAGAGTATCGCCGATCTTATATGTTTTACCGCCTACGGTTAATGGATCTCCTTCAACAAAAGTATGCTGAGCAAGCTGGCCGCTACCGTGCCCCAAGGTTTCATGAAGGAGGACATGAAGATCCCAAATATCATGATCAAGCTTACTGTCCGGATCATAGGTTCTGAGCCATTGTGCATGGACTTTAATGTTGCCCAAGTTTCGACTAAGGATTGGATTAATCAGTTCTCCTAACCCTTTTCCGGTTTGATAGATAATTTGTTTGGAGCCATGCTCGGAGCGAATTTCAGAATAGTTAGGCAGGCAGTACGCTGCAGTTGATCGTAATGGGCCCGCATCACCAGACGCAAAAATCTTTATATTTGTTGATGCGTTAGGAATGCTGGTAACATCATCTAAGTTCTGTCGTTTAAACTCGTTCGGGAATGGTAACTGTTGTTCTAATGAAGGGAGTAACGAGTTGAGCTTAGTCATATCGACAGTTTTAATAGTGATATCTGCTTCAAAAGAACCACGATACTGTTTAGGGTCTTTATATACTTCTACAAATCCGAAATTGAAGTCTAATTTACTATTAGTTTTGAGCCAGTGGATTGAAAATTGTTTAAAATCTTCTTCATCGCCACTTTCTAAGTACTTGAGCATGTATTCCAAGCTGGCAGGGAAGTTGGCATCAAATACATTAGGATATTTTTTACAGTGCTCGAATGCTTTTGTAAGCCAGTAGTGAGACACTTCTAATTCTTCGGAAAATTTACCACCGATTTTAAATTTTTGTACTGATGGAACACGCTTACCATCTACATGCTCAATATAGAAATAATTATTGATACCAACGCGTTCAGCGGGGTTGATGGTTTTGAAATCTTCTTCAGTAAAGTCGCGGCTATACATGTTACCAGCACTTTTTTCAATGTCGCCTTCCACGGTAACCGTTGGTTCAAAGTCGGCATCAAATAAAGAACTATCAAGCCGGTCCATAACACGACGAGCATCTTTAATGCCCACAGCTTCTAGTGCTAGTGATAGGTTCACTTTAGTCAGCATACGAAGTCTTAAGTTTTTTGGTGTACGTTTATGGTTTTCAAACTCGCGTAAGAAGTATTGTCCATGATGAGTGAATAAGTAGACAGAAAAAAGTTCTAGCTCTTCAATAAACTGAGTAACATTAATTTTTTTTGAGCAGTGAGTGATGATAGCTTTTTTATGTTCGAGCATTTGTTGGAATAAATCAACTAATTCTAATGCATCCCTGTGTGTTTGGTCGGTTATAATGCGGTTGCCTGGTACTTCCGCGCGGTACATGTAGTACGCAAAGACGCGTTCTTCTGGAGTTAAAGCAATCCAGAAATCATACCATTGATTGTCATATATGGATGCGATTTCATGATGATGTTCGATGTTGGGTTGTGCGGTTTTTAGCTGATTGGCTAAACTTTTATTTATCATAATACCTTGAAAAGATAAGAGAGTTAAAAATATCGCTTTTTTCATTGTTTTTTAGCCTTAGGTTAACTATGAGTGATTTTGTTAACCTAAGGCTGCTACAATTCTAATCTTTTTTCAAGCTGTTTTACGCGAACTCACGAATCATACAACTATCACAGTTTGTAGGATTGATCTTTTCGTCAGCTATTACTTTTTCAAATTCTTCATCAATAAAGGTTTGTACCCCTTTAATAAGCCGGTCTACTTCTTCTTGTGTATTATAAAAATAGAAGCTAGCACGGACACTGGATGCATAATCAAGTCGACGAGCGAGCATGTGAGCACAGTGCTTACTGGTTCTTACAGCGATATTGAATGTTTTATCCAAGTATTCAGCCAAGCGTGGTGCTGGGATACATTTAATATTGAAGGCAACAACATGTCCTTCTTTTCGTAAATGTTCTTTAGCGCCAAGTATTTGAACCATAGGCATTTTTTCAAGACCGGTAATCAACCGATCACAAAGAGATGCAAGATATTCTTTTGTTGGTTGTGTAAAGATTTTTTCTTCAAGGTAATCAATCGCTGCGCCAAGACCGATGGCTTGTACGATTGGTGGCGTTCCTGCTTCTAGACCTTCTGGCGCGGGATGATAAATACTGTCTTCAAACGGTACCTTGATAATATCGGCCATACCGCCACCCCATTGGTAGGCTGGTACAGAATCAATTACATCTTTTTTGATATACAATGCTCCGATCCCGGTTGGAGCTAACATTTTATGTCCTGAGAACACGAGAAAATCCATGTCATACGCTCGAACATCCATTTTTTCATACGGTACTGATTGTGCGCCATCGATCAGTACTTTTGCACCGACTGCATGTGCAGCTTCAATAACGCGTTTAATTGGATTTTGTGTTCCAATTGCGTTCGAGGTATGGATACATCCTACGAACTTAGTTTTTGGAGTTATAACTTTTTCCATTTGTTCAAGATCTAAAAATCCATCGGGAGTTACTTCAATGAACTTGAGGACTAATCCTTTACGCTCGGCAAGTCGGATCCATGGTAATAAACCTGAGTTATGTTCCATCTCGGTTATAACAATTTCATCACCCTCTTGTAAGAACTTTTCACCCCATGTTGAAGCTAAAAAATTAATGCTTTCACTTGTACCTTTAGTGAACACGATTTCATTTTCATTAGCGTTGATAAAATGAGCTACCTTCGCGCGCGCTTCTTCATAGAGGGCTGTGGATTTTAAACTGAGTCCATAATCGCCACGGTGGATATTAGCACTCGCATATCGATAGGTATTACATACAGTATCGATAACCTGGTTAGGCTTTTGTGATGTTGCACCACTATCAAAGAAAACAAATTGGTTATGATCTTTTTTGTGATGCAGAATGGGGAAGTCTTCGCGGTAGCAGTTGTATTCGGTATAGATATTACTTGATAGGAGTCCTAATGCAAGTGTAGCTATGGCTATTTTTTTCATAATTTTGAACCTTCTTTAAAACATTAACAATACTTCTTGATATTTCAGTTGTTTTATTATTAATTTTCTTTCAAGAAAATTGCAAGCATGAATAGTATCTCCGGAGTTTCTTTGTGAATGGTAGAGTTTTTCTGATAGTGGTCAGGAGTTAATTAATGCATTAAGTTTTTTCAGGGTAGCGAGTGGATTCGGGGTATCAAAGATGCCAGAACCGATAGCAAACGCGTCAACGCCAATATTGGCCAATTCTTTAATATTATTTTCATCAATGCCGCCATCCATAGCAATCTCGAAGGTGAGATTGTTGTCTTTTCGGTATTGAATTAGGCTTCGAGCTTTTTCTATACATTCAGGAATAAAATCCTGTCCTGAAAATCCAGCTTGTACGGACATGATGAGCACTTGATCAAGGGTGTTAATAAAAGGGAAAATCGACTTGATTGGTGTGTCGGGATTGATAGCGATACTGGAAAGTAGTTGCTTATTTTTGATAGTTGTAATGACGGTAGCGGGATCTTGTGCGCTTTTAAGTTGGAAGGCGATTATATCATCGTTATGGATCTTGAGTTGTTGTATGAACGTATTGGGATCTTCAATCATTAAGTGAATAAAAAGTTGTTTTGTAGCGACTGTAGCGATCTGGTTTACAAAGTCTGCGCCAAAGGTCAGGTTAGGGACTTGATGGTTATCCATGACATCAAGATGAAACCCTGAACAATATGGTTCAAATTTTTTAAGTTCACTTTTGATTTCTAATATTTTTGCGGCGATTAAAGAGAGATAGATTTTCTTCATTTTTGGAGTTCCTCAAATTCAAAAGTTAGTATGAGTCGCATAGTAAAAATTAAAAACCTGAATGTATTGACAGAGTATCTTTTTATATGGTAGAAAAGAGTGATATAAATAAGCTAGCAAAAGAAAATTTTTCATGGAAAAGCAGCTGTGCATCGGATCATAACAGAGGAATTAATTTATTGATACTACTATAATGCTTCACGTTTTACAGAATGGGGTTTTGTAAGATAGAGAAATGTTGAGAGATATAATAAAAATAGTTGGGAAGGATTAATAATGAAAAAAGTTTTACTTATAGCAGGAGTCTTGTTAGCACTTGCGTCACCACAATTAAACGCTATGGGTGGCGGCGGTGGAGCAGCGTCAAAGAAGAAAGCGCCAGCATCAGGCATAATGTCAAAGCTTATGAATGGTGGTTGGACTTTAGGGAAATACTCACTGTATGGTGGTGGAGCCGGTCTTGGTCTTTGGGGTGCTTATAAAGGGTATTCTGAGACTGCAAAAATAGAAGATTCAGGCAAACGTCTTGCAGCTCAGGGGTTGCTTGTTAGTACTGTAAGTAGTGTTGGATCTGGTTTAGGGGTGCTATATCTATTAAGAAGTAATAGTGCATTGTCTAAGGAAGTGGCTGAAGCGAATAAAGAGATTAAGTTGATTCGTGAGAAGATGCAAGAAGCGCCAAGTGAAGAGGCTCAACGACGTGCTCTAGTGTTAGAGCGTGGTGCTGAGGCTTCCATACTTGCTCACCATAAGATTGGAAGAATTCCTACCCTTCCTAAAGGTAAGAAAGTTCTTAACGAAACTGATGCTCAGTTGTTAGAAAGAATTCATGGCGAGCTTGATCAAGGCAATGATGATGCAGCAAGCGAAGTGGGCAACTAAGCTAAGCTTCTTATAAGCACAGACAATATAATGGGTGGTCCTTTGAAAAAAGGGGCCACTCTTTTTTTTGACAGGGACCTCTTGTAAGTGGCAGAATAACCCAGTATACTGTTGGTAGTATTGCAAAATGGAAATATATTATATTGGGGGTTGTTATGAAAAAAGTATTATTGTTATCATTATTTATAGGCTTGAGTGCCTTACAAGCAGCACCAGATGAGGAGTTTGAGCAGGTATTCGGGCCACAGGCTGTAAGGTAAACGAGCTTGGTTGGTGATACTCTTTATGGAAGAACTGATGAAGAGATAGAGTTTTGTCCTGTTACTAGTACTGGGGTAACTGCGGCAAGTTGTTTTAATATGCAGGGTCAAAAACCTTCCTCAATGAGTGTTTCTCCGCATATAAGTCATTACGTTCAAGGCCTTCGAGTGTTGCATGCGGGAACTAGGTCTGGTAGTGTAAAGTCATTTTCTTCGCAGACCGGACAAGATGCTTTGTTTGATACTCCGGTTTTTTCTGGTCCAGTTACTTCTGTAGCTACACAGGGGAAATCTGCGGATGATGGATGTATTTATGCAGCTTCAGAAGATACGGTCAAAGTCATTGACGTGAAAACTATGAAAGAAAACCCAAGTCTTGAGTTGGGTGTTGGCGAAAAAGTATTAGGAATGCATGCGAATGATTCTGGTTTTCTCGTGGTGCGAACTAGCAAACAAGTATTAATGTTTAGGCGTAATGAGTCTTCTCCTACGGCAGTACATACATTTGCAAGCCCAGTAGTTGATGCTGTTAATACGCCTCATGATGGGCAAACGCTTTTTGTTGCAACAGGGGATCATCATTTACATATGCGTAATTATGCTCAAACAAGAGAGTCAGATCCTATTGCAGGCTCATCCCTTACTGGTGATGATTTACTGTCGGTCAGTGATGTAATGTCTATTGCTGAAGATCATTTATTGGTAGCCGACAATGGAGAAGGTTCTTCTTTTGTACGTCAGTATGGGTTGATGGATGAAAGTGCAAAAATTAAAAAACTCGGGAAACGTGTAAGGTCTTTGTCGCATGCTACGGTAGGAGGCAAAAATGTTGCTGTCGTTGGTGGTGATAATGGACAGGTTCGCTTGTTACCGGTTCTTTTAGAAAGTGAAGAATCGTAAAGATTAAAGGGTAAAGGTTGCGAGCTTTATGAAAATTTATTTATTTTTATTATCAGTAGTCAGTATGACTAGTTTAACAGGGATGTTTGATGGAGAGGGTCCAGTGGTTAAAACTTTTCATCCTCATGCAGGTAATTCGGTAGAGCAGGTAGCGTTAAGTAATAGTGATTTGTATACAAGAAGCTCTAGAAGTGTAAAATATCATCCTCTAGTTGGAGCAGGAGATGTTTCTATAGCGAGGGTATTGGGAGCGATGTATCCCACTGCTATGAGTCTTTCTTCCGAGGCTCCGATACTGCATGTGGGAACTCAAGAGGGAGTTGTTCAGGAGTTTGCAAAAGGGATAGAAGATGCACCTATAAATACTAGGCGCTTATTTGATTCTCCTATTACTTCAATGGCAACACAGGGAGCTGAGCACTTAATGCGTCTTTATGCAGCTTCTGGGAAAAAGATTAAGGTTGTTGACCTGGCTAAGATGGAGGAAATGAGGTCATTAGAATTACAGGTGGAGGAACCAGTACGTGGTTTGTATGCAAATAACTCAAATGTTTTGGTTGTAAGAGGGAAAAACACTGTTTATGCCTTTGAGCGCGATAAAACTAAGCCTGAGGGAATTCATAGATTTGCTCAAGAGGTGGTAGCTGTGACATGCACTAAGTTTGATGGACAGACGCTTTTAGTAGCAACGAAAGATGGAACCTTAACTCAGCTTAACTATTCTAATAAGTCTGATGTACGAAATAAAATTGCCGGGCGTTTATTGGCAGGTGAAGCCAGTCAAGTTCGTGATAGGATAATGTCAATTTCTGATGATGGTCTTATTGTTGTAGAAGATGGTACCGATGATAGTTCCTCTGTGACCAGTTATGGTATTATGGATGAAACGAATCCTGGAGTGGGACAAAGCATTTCTCATCGTGCAAGATCATTGAGTTACGATGTTGTTAGGGGAGAAAGAGTTGGGGTTATAGGAGGCGATAGAGGACAGGTTTCCCTCGTGAAAATTATCGATGAAGATAGAGCAGCTGGTGGATAAATTTGAGCTGAGTAATACTGGCTAATCGAAGTAGATATTAGTTTTGGAGATTGCTTGAAGGTACGACGGCTAAGGGGTTTTATGAAAAAAAGTGTTATTTTATTTTTGTTAGTGAGTTTGGTTAGTATAAGAGTTTTTACTATACCTTCAATTAACAGACTGCGTCCTCATCAGGAGGTGCCGGTACTCCAAGCTGTGATTGTTGACGATTTGTTGCTTTCAAGATCAGGTTGCTCTATACGAGCTTTTTGTCTTGGTAAAGAAACGCCACACACGCAATATAGTACAAAAGATCCTACCCACATGAGTTTGTCACTAGGTGGCGCGTTACTTTGGGCTGGAACTAAACAAGGAAGTGTACAGTCCCTTTACAGGGGAATGAGAGCTCCTGTTCAGACAATTCCTGTATTTGATGTTGCTATAAGTACAATGGCATTGCCAGAGGACAGTGAGTCTCCTTATATGTATGTAGCTGGAGGTTCTGTTGTGAAATGTGTAGATAGACGTATGGGGAAGAGCATTGAGAGTGAAGCTAGTGATGTTGGAGGTCATATAAAGGAGTTACACCTTGTAAATCCCAATGTTGTTTTGGCTACGTCACATAATCAAGTTTTTGTTTTGAATCTAAAAAAAGGTGAAAAAGTAGCAGAGCGTACTTTTCCTTCTTTAGTGCGCTCGTTATCTTTGGCTTCCGATGATGGCCAACTGTTCTGTGCAGCAACTAGTAAAGGAAGCTTATATCATGTTAATACCTTTCATCCTTGTGTAAGGCCTGTAGTTATAGCTGGAGAGAAACTACAAGAAGTGATGCGACGTGTTTCATATGATTACGCTTTTCAGCTTTCTGATGGTGAGTTACTTACAGCTAAGTCTCATGGGCACCCTCTTACATTGCGTAGGTTTGGGGTTGTGGATGGTCATTCGTCTACAAAGAAAGCTTTTTTAGCTCATGATGTTACCTCTCTTTCAGAAGGCACTTGTGGTGGAAGTCCGGTAGTGTTAGCCGGTGGACCTGAAGGCGAAGTTAGCCTGGTTTCTTTGGATGGCTTTAAAAAAAATGAATCTGATCGCTCAGAGCTATCTAAAAAAGAAAAACAAAGACTATTAAGAGCGGGACGCCGCCTTCCTTTTAAGTCCTTGGAAACAATTCCAGAGTGAGGCGAAAAAGACAACGCAGGGTGGTAAAATCCATCAAAGGCGACTTCTCTTATTGCCCCATTTAAATAGTTTGTTAAACTATAAAGAAATCAATTCTTCAATCAATAAGAACAATTAAAGGAAATTTATGTCTGTTGACTCAATTAAAGTTGGTATGATTATTATTATGGAGCCGGATTTAGAAAAGGCTATAGAGTTTTTCAAGAATCTTGGTTTTCCTTTGAAATTTCACTTGGAAGCGAAATGGGCCGAGTTTGGTATCGGTGATGTTAAGATGGGTTTATGTCCAACTTCAAGTGAAATAATTGAGCATCATACTGGTGTCATCTTGGAAGTTGATGATGTTAACAAGACTTTTGAAGAGTTTAAGGCAAAGGGTGTTGAGTTTGTTAAAGAACCATTCGTAGCCGTGCATGGTATTATGTGTTCATTTAAAGATCCAGGTGGAAACATCTTTGATCTTTATCAACCAACTCCAGAAAAAGTACAAGAAATGGTTGAAAAGATGAAACAAGAAGAAGCTAAAGCGGCAGCAGCCGGCGAAACTCCTTCAGATGACAAGCCTGATTCTGAGGCATAAAACTAACTAAGATAATGTGACAGCTTTAGTCGCATAATGGTATCAAGTTGATTGGTGGGGTTGTAAAAGCCCCACCTTTTTTGTGTGCAATTTGCTTTAAAAAGATATAAATGATCCACTCATAAAATCTTAGTCAGTTGCTATAAGAAATTAATTTGCAGATTTGTGGAAACGGGTTATAATAAAATGAAATATGTTGATATGTTAAATGAAATTATTAGGGGGATTTTATGAAGAAAATTCGTCCATTGTATGATCGCGTTTTGATTGAGCGGGTTGCAGAAGATAATACGACTGCTGGAGGGATTGTGATTCCGCCGAGTGCTCAGGAGAAAGCTCAAGAAGGGTTGGTTGTTGCTGTTGGAACCGGTCGCATTAATGATGATGGTTCACAGACACCGCTTCAGGTCAAAGAGGGTGATAAGGTATTTTTTGGGAAATATTCGGGGACTGAGGTTGACGATAGTCACTTGATTATTCGTGAAGAAGAAATTTTAGGTATTGTTGAGTAAAACACAGGAGTATAGAGATATGGCAGCAAAAAAGATTTTATTCGGGCAAGATGCTCGCAATAAGATTCTCAAAGGTATCAATATCTTAGCAGATACCGTGAAAGTGACATTGGGACCCAGAGGACGAAATGTTGCGTTAGAAAAATCATTTGGGTCACCAGTTATTACTAAGGATGGTGTATCCGTTGCTAAAGAAATTGAATTGGAAGATAAGTTTGAGAACATGGGTGCTCAGATGGTTCGTGAAGTTGCATCAAAAACAGCTGATATTGCTGGTGATGGAACCACGACCGCAACCGTATTGGCACAAGCGATCTTTCAAGAAGGTAATAAGTATGTAACAGCCGGTGCAAACCCTATGGACTTAAAGCGTGGTATTGATGCTGCGGTTGAAGCTGTTGTGAAAAAGATTGAATCTGAAGCTAAAAAGGTCAATGACAAGAAAGAAATTGAGCAGGTTGCAACAATTTCAGCGAACAATGATTCATATATCGGTAAACAAATTGCCGAAGCTATGGAGAAGGTTGGTCGTGATGGCGTGATTACGGTTGAAGAAGCTAAAGGCATGGAAAGTTCTTTAGAAGTTGTTGAAGGGATGCAGTTTGATCGTGGATACTTGTCTCCGTACTTTACAAATAATACAGAAAAAATGGAAGCTGACTTGAGTGATCCATTGATCTTAGTATATGAAAAAAAGATTACGAGCATGAAGTCTATGGTTCCTTTATTGGAGCAGGTTGCCCGTGCTGGTAAGCCGCTTATGATTATTGCTGAAGACATTGAAGGTGAAGCGCTTGCTACGTTGGTAGTAAATAAGATTCGTGGAACTCTTAATGTTGTTGCTGTTAAAGCACCAGGGTTTGGTGATCGTCGTAAAGATATGCTTGATGATATTGCAGTCTTGACTGGCGCTAAGCTTATTACTGAAGATCTTGGTATCAAGCTTGAAGAGGTTACTGTTGCAGATCTTGGTTCAGCCAAAAAAGTCTTAGTTACTAAAGACAGTACAACTATCGTTGATGGTGCTGGCAGTGAAGAGGCTATTAAGGGTCGTGTTGCTCAAATTCGTGCACAAATGGAACATAGTTCATCTGAGTATGACAAAGAAAAGCTACAAGAACGATTAGCTAAACTTTCAGGCGGGATTGCTGTTATTAAAGTTGGTGCAGCAACCGAGACTGAAATGAAAGAAAAGAAAGATCGTATTGACGATGCATTAAATGCTACTCGTGCTGCAGTTGAAGAAGGTATTGTTGCTGGTGGTGGCGTAGCGCTACTTCGTGCACAATCTTCATTAACGGGTCTTTCATTAAGTGACGATCAGGAGCTTGGACTTCAGATCATTAAAAAAGCACTTGAAGCACCATTAAGAATTATTGCTTCCAATGCTGGCGTTGATGCGTCCGTTATTGTTCATGCGGTTCGTAACGAGTCTGGTGAACAGGGCTATGATGCTCGTACCAATAATTTCGTAAACATGATTGAAGCTGGAATTATTGATCCAGCTAAAGTAACGCGTTCAGCATTACAGCATGCAGCCTCAATTTCAGGTCTCTTGCTTACAACTGAAGCTGCGGTCATTGAGATACCAGAAGAGAAAAAAGAAGCAGCACCGCACGCTCATGGTGGCGGTGGTGGCATGCCTGGTATGGGAATGTACTAAAACTATTGTTAGTTAGTTAAAGAAGGCCTCGATATTATCGGGGCCTTCTTTATTTTGTAAGTATTAATCAGTTTTTTGACGTTTTTGTTTTTGATACTCTTTTCTATGTACTTTGACTTCAGGGCGTGCTCCATACTCTTTTCTATGTACTTTGACTTCAGGGCGTTCTTCATACTCTTTTTTTCGTACTTTGACTTCAGGGCGTGCTCCATACTCTTTTTGATACTCTTTTTGATATGCTTTTTGATACGCTTTGACTTCAGGGCGTGCTCGATACTCTTTTGTATGCGCTTGTGTTTCAGGGCGTGCGTAATACTCTTTTTGATACGCTTTGGTATGTGCTAGTACTTCAGGGCGTGCGTAATACTCTTTTTTTTGTGCTTTTCTATGTGCTATTTTCGCTAAATAGATTTCTGGAGTATTTATGCGTTCTTCTAGCTTATGTATTTTTTTAGCAAGAACCATTTTTTTTGATAAAAGTCGTTTAAACTCTTTGGCTATTTTTTTATCATTTTGCTGAGCTCTTAAGAGATCAATCTGGGGTTGAATTCTGTTAATTTCAGCCCAATGTTTTGAAGTTTTTGCTTGATCTTGAGCAAATATGGATGCTCCCTGTGGTCGTGCTGACTCTTCTATAGCCTTCAATAAAACCCCTAAACCTTGGCTTTGTTCTATATTATCAGCAGCAACCAGCCCGCTAGGCGGGGGAGGTGGAAAATAAAATTCGTTATCATTACTATATATATTTAACGAAACCAGGATACTGGTCAGAAAAGTACACTGTATTATTTTGTTCATAAGAAACTCCATTTTTTAAATAATCAATTAATAAAAAATTTGTAATGTAAGTATTAATCAGTTTTTTTGACGTTTTCTTGCTCGATACTCTTGTTGAACCTCACTTCTACGTTCTTTGACTTCAGGTTGGGCACGATAAGAGGCGCGTTGTGCTACTTTTGCTAAATAGGCTGTTGGATTTTCTAATCGTTTTTCTAGTTCACGTATTTTTTTAGCAACAGCTGTTTTTTTTGATAAAAGTTGTTTTAACTCTTTGAGTGTTTTTTTATCATCAATAGAGCCTTTTGTTACCTTTTTTCGCTGGGTTCTTAAGAGATCAATCTGGGGTTGAATTCGATTGATTTCAGCTTGGTTTTTAACAATTTCTGCCTGAATATTAGAAACTTGTTGTGATGGTAACTGTGGCTTTGGTGATTCTTCTACAATTTCTACTACTTCTATTTCTTGGGTCGGAAGCAACGGTCTAATTAATTCTAATGTGTTGCCTGAGGTGGGTGGAGGAGTAATTTTACCGCTACTGTATATATTTAACGATACAAGACTGCTGGCCATAAGAGTAAAATGTATTATTTTTTTCATAAGGAACCCCGTTTTTACAAACATATAAATTACAAATTAGTATTATAATCGTATCGTTTATAATAATTAAGAATCAACGGTTTTGTTTGATTGTATTGTGTGTTAGTGTGGGTGCTCAATCTAATGTGATGTTTTGATTCAACTATTGCTTTTGGGGGGCGAACCTGTTATTATTTTTAATAGCATTTTTGTCGAAGTAGAATTTGGGGGGGTTATGAAAAAGTTATTATTAATCAGTTTATTTGTATTACCTAGTTTGTATGGGATGGGTGATGAGGTTGTTCCACAACGCGTGGATACATCGGAGATAGTTCCACCATACTTTATGATTATGGAGCAGATGAGTAGGAAGTTAGAGCTTGTTAGTAGGGACATTTTAAATAAGTCAGTTTATGGAACGGTTAGAATGTTAGAAGAGATGCCGATAGGTGATGCGATCGAGGCGGTTGATCGGCAGGAGCAAAATTTAGAAAAGTTGTCTCAATTGGCCTTAAGATTAAATAGGTATACTACAGATCAAATCGAATGCGATTATTTTAGTACTTTATTTTCTCCTGTAAAACCGGTACACCATTTACAAGAAGTATCTGGGGTAGATCAAGATGACTCTTGGACAGCAATATTCCGTGAAGAGCGGATGGAACCAAAATTTATTTTACAAGGCGTTTGTGAAAAATTAAGAACTTTGGAGAAGCGGGTGACTCCTTTATTTGCATTGTCCAGCATAAATCTCAATGCGAGCAGTAGGGCAATCCCTAACCTTGGCAGACCAACCACCTGGGCCGAAGGAATTACGCATCGCCTTCGGGGGGATATTAAGCCACAACTGTCAGAGTTGTACCATCGCTATCAACGGGTATTAAGAACCACTCTGGAAAGTATTGAGGGTCAACTACGCAAGGTTTGTATAGACTAAAAATTATTTCTAGTTGCCGGTCTCTTTTTCACCGCTTTTGAGATATGCTTTGAGTGCAGCTTCTTGTTCAGCAGTTAATTTTCCCATTTCTACTAAGTGAAGCGTGTTTTGGGCACGAGCAGCGGCAATTCTTTTTAGGGAGCCTTCTTCTACCCCAGGACCCTTTGCTTGTTCTTTAAGGCGTTGTTCAATTAAAGCTATTTCTTCTGGAGTGAGTCCCGCAGTGCCTAGTTCTACACCATCATCATCACCAAAGTTTACTACAGCTGCAAGTTCCATCTCCATAGGACTTTTTCTGCCATTCTTAGTTTCATCTTGATGACCCATATCGCCACCAAAAATAGATAGTGAGGTTAATGTAAAAAGAGAGATTAAGGTTAAATTTTTCATCAGTGTGCCTTTCATTTCGATGTTTATTATCTTAAGTTTAGCAATTTAATTATTTAATGCATCAAAAATAATTAAATTTTAATTCTCTTAGAATGCTGCGCCAACTTTTGCCCACCAACCCCAATTAGATAAAGTACAGTTTTTATGAGCATATTCGAACAGGCCACCAACGTACGCAAATGCATTAACACGCTTGCCTTTTCCTGCAATGCCAACAGTTCCTTGGAAGATCTGAGAAATGGTAGCACGTGCTGCACCTGACTTAAGATCTAAATCATTTGCAGTAATAGGTGTAAAGGTTGCATCGTTATCAGCTTGGAACCTAATTGTACTAGCACTTGCAGTATTACCAACCTGTACATTATCAGGAGAGAGAGTCGTACTTCCTGTTCCAGCAATCCCGTACTCTTCCTTCCATTTATGCTTGAGTTGTAACCGCTCATCGCCATGTGTCCAACAACCATAAGATAATTCTGCATCTAAACAACGATACGTTATTCGAATACCCGTTGCTGCATTAACAAGGTTATAGGCATGGACTTTACATTTGGGAGTTAAAGCATTAATACCGGGAAGGTTAACCAACCCGTTGGTTTTATTAACTTGAACGTAACGACTCCATGGTTTATTACAAAGATCGACGCTTCTAAATTGATCTCGTTCAAATAAGAACACACTTACAGCATCTAAAAATACAGTTACCAATGCTTCACTGTTGCACGGGCTGACTGGCATTTGGATGTTAACCTGGTTTCCCCAACCGTAGTGACCATTAAATCCACGATATGCTTCAAAAATGTTAGTAGGGCAGTTACTTCCTTCTCCAGGGATGGATATGAAAGTAGAAAAATCAAACTGCCAATCTGGATAGTCTATAAATCTGGTTCCAAAAGTGAAGCGGGTTTCCCCAAGTCCACAACTTTCTGTAGTGTCATTAAACTTACCGAATTCCCAACTTTCTTGTGTAAGAGCTTGTTGTATGGTTCCTGGGTTGGTGGTGTAGGTTTCTGCTATTGATTGAGCAAAATGAATGTTATTTTTGACTTCGTTATAATTGGTCGTAAACCCAATCCACATATTTTTAAAGAAGCACCACTTTAAAACATTTTTTAAGCCGAGCTTATAATCTATGATCGCGCCCTGTTGTTTTTGTTTTGGCTTCATTGTGAATGAACCATCAAAATCACTCGGTAATCCTAGCCATTCTGCCCGAATATCACGGTTGGTTGCATTAGAATTGATAGCATCATCACCCTTAACGGTCATATCAGTTTTACCATCAATGAAAAAATAGGTGACATTTCTTCGGTGTTTGATCGTGTGTTGTCCGTAGGCAATAATTTGTAGAGCATTGCTCGTACAGTCTTGTCCAAATGCATACGTGTGCCAGCCGGCCTGTTGAGCTTCGATATTGAAAAATCCTGGTCGAGTAAACATGAAGGATTGAGAATATCTATTTTCAAAAGCCGAAAGAGACGGTACGCAGACAAGGAAAAACAGCAACTTATAAATGTAACGTTTCATTACGGACGTCCTTTTACATATAATTTATTTACGCAGTATAGCATATACAAGTGAAATGCAATACGTGTTGAGATTATGACAGGTTTTAACGAAAGACAAGTTTTCTTATGACGAAATTTATATTTTCTGTACTTCTACTCTTCTCTTTGGATATGCACTCACTTGAATATAAGGACTATAACATTAATTTCCAAGATGTGGGTAAAAAAGTTTTAGTTTGGGCCAAGAGTGACCAGCCATTTTTAGAAAAATGCAGCCAAGTAATACATATGTATGGTGATAACGCGGGATTAGTCTTTAAATTTCTTGGTGAAATTTTATTAAAATATGAAAGCCCTGATGAAAATATAAAAGGCATTTTAGGACAATGTGGAAGCTTCATGTGTTCGCATGGTGAATACTTAAAAAATAAAGCCCCAGCATGGCAGCTCATGGTCCACGCATATATAATGACGAGACTAACGCAAGAAACCTTGCGCTATGTTCGAAAGATTAGTCATATAGTGCTTAAGCGTCCTGATCAGTCAGCATGGCATACGGATTGGTAGTATGAACATGAGGAACCGGTGTTCCCCGTCGTGTTCTGGAAGATCGGGGGCCCCGATAACCACCACAGCCATGGTTTTCTAGTTCTTGTTTACGTTTTTCTCCTGGTGATGGTGGTCCTGTAGGTTTTTCACTTCCTTCCAGCGGAGGCATACTTTGTTGTTCATATTCTTTTTCTTTTCTTATTGCACGTTGAGCTCTTTTTAAGAGGTGTTGTTGGTTTCGAACGAAACTACGGAGTAAATCTGTTGGTGAAGGAAGATATTTTCCTGTTTTTATTCCATTATATAAAAGTGGGTATTGGTTTCCTAAGCTTTTTTCAAAGCCCCATTCATAGGCATACATACAAAATCCATCAGTAGGATTTTTAAGGCCGACTGAAGAGTTTGAATGGAGATCTGCTTCTGCTTTACGAAACAATCTATTGAGACGTAATGTTTGTGCATCTTGCACTGTTACTCCCCATTCTTCATTGATCATTTGACCACTTAAAACTTCTGCTGAGGCTTTATTAGCTATAGCCCATAGCGGCGCCCATTCTTGGGCTGTCGGAAGACTAATCGGAGACGGCCCTTTTTCTGTTATTGCTGCCAATTTTGAATGTAATGCTTGCCAGTTAGCTAATCCTGTATATCCAGGGTTGGGAAGTATGAGTGAAGATTGAATGAGTAACGATCCAAGCAGGTATAATTTTTTCATTGGGGAGATATTTCCTTAACTTTTAATTGATATCAATAACGTGCTGGTCAAGAACGCATGTAGGAGACTTTGGTTGACAGTTGAGATAAGTCATTAAGATTTCTTCTGGTAATGGAAGGGGAGTGCATACTTGACTGTTTTTATATACTCTAAGAACTGTACTTCCATATCCTTTTTCACTTTCAAGTTCATAGGTATAACGGCAAAAACCTAGCCATTTTATAGTGGGAGGATGAGGTTTATTAGAGGGGGTTTCTTCTTTAATATAATGATAAACAGTGTTGCTTGGGCTTGTAAACTCTCGTTTTGCTAGCATATATAAATTATTAATTCGTAGTTTGCGACCTCTGTCTGTCCGACCGTCTTGTGGGTCCTGCTCTTCAAGATGCATGTTCTTGCTATCATCACTGACAGCGTCACAGAGAAATATGGGCCAATAGCTTGTCCACTCTTTTGCTGTAGGGAAGTTTTCTAGTTTTGTTTTTCCTAAGATTGTTGTAAGTTTTGTATGTTTTGCATTCCAGTCCTTCAAGCTCATTGGGCTGATGACCAGAGTATGTAAGAGTAAAAAACTCGAAACTATTAATATTTTTTTCATAAAATCCATCCATTTATTAGAGATAACCCATCCATTATTAATACTAATTGTAAGGTTTTGTTGGCTGATTGTCAAAAGACGATATGGTTGATAAATCAGTATTAACGGAGACTTTCAGGGTATAAAAAACTAAAACAGAGGAGTTTGTTCATGAGAGAGCGCGCAATGGTGGTAGTATAGAATGTCTGCATCCAAAGAAGTCGTACACTTTTTTGTAAAAGCGAGGTGGGTGAATGGTATTTAGGGGGTGGTGGCGGTGGTGCTATACAGTCTTTAAATGGGTGTTCTTGTTCATATATCGCCTCGGCCAGTACGTTATGCAGGGAGGGGTCACAGACTTGCATAAGAGAGAAGTTGTTACGATCATTGTGTTGCCATCGTGCGCCAGCCTTAAGTAAGAGATATATTAGTGTGGTGCGATTATCTAGATTGAATGGTGTATTTCCAGAGGGGCGACGTGTGGCTACAAACAATGGAGTATATCCAGCCATCCTTTCTACGGTGTTGGGTTTGGCATCGCAGGTATTGAGTAGCCAATCTACAGTCGTAGTTCGTTCGTATAATGTTGCCTGGAATAACGGGGTCCACCCAAAATCTCCTGGTGTATCAGCGGTAAGACCGTGAGCTTCAGCATACCCTGTCATTTCATTTGGTGTTGCGAAAGCAGCCATACTAATAAGCTTATTTGCATAATCCAAAGGAGAGTGCATATATTCATTTAAGTATGGATGCAATGCAGGTACCGCATAGCCATGAGTAGTGATTCCATATTGGTTAACATGGAGGATGTCTGCCCCACCTTCCAAAAGGGCTTGAATAGTTAGAAGTTGAGAGGTGTTGCTAATAGGGTGATGGTATGGTTCTTCTGCATTCATACTACGTTTTACGGGAGACGGCGGTTGGTGGTGTACAGCGAACATCAGTGCCGTAGATCCCTCTTTATTTACCGCATCGGGGCGAGCGCCTTCGGACAGAAGCCATTTAACGACATCACTTCTATGTAGGCGTGCAGCTTCCATTAATGGACTTATTCCACTTTCATCTATTTGATTTGCATTAATTCCATGCATTCTAAATGTGTTTTGAATTTCTCCTAAGGGTGCACATCTAATTAAACCAACGGCTTGGTGAGTAAAGTCATAGGTGGCTCGCTTAATTTTTTTTGCATGTAGAACCCGTTTTTGATGCAAAGAAGAACCAACCAGAGGGCCTGATTGATTGGGAGCTCCACGAAGTGTGGAACAAAGATGCATGAAAATGAGTATTATAAGTCTATAATTTTTTATTTTCATCATAGAAATAGTTAATCGTATATTTACTCTCGAAAGTCAACAGTAATACCATTCTTTTAATGTAAGATAGAATGATAGGAGTTTTTTGCAATAACTTTCTAGAATCAATTTGATTATGCGGAACTATTTTTTAATTACCGTAGACGATTTTTGATATGGCGAGTGCCAGTTCTTTTGCTTCTGCTAGTGGGTATTGATACAAATTTCTTCCAACAGCTATGCCGCCGGTGTGGCCCAAGGTAATTTGGTCGCTGGTGGCCTTGAGAAAGTTTTTTGGATCCACTCGTTTACCACCGGAGCAGATTATTTTTGTGTTCCCAGCAGCTTGGACGGCGATTTGTAATGCTTGACCAATGTTTTGTGCTTTTGGGACTTTCAGCTTTACAAAGTCAGCACCCAGCGCGTTAGCAACACCAGCACCGCCGGCAATTAAGGCTGGGTCTTGATCGTTTTTAATGGTTGCGCCGCGTGGATACATCCAAATAACAGCAACCATTCCATGCTGATGTGCCGTTAGGATCGCTTGTGCGGCTTCACGTAACATGATGCCTTCAAACTCACTGCCAAGGTAGATAGTATATCCAATGCCGCGAATGTTGAGCTTGGATTCTTGTTTAAAGCGTGCGACTTGCTCAACTGACCACATTTGTCTGCTGATAGGATCGTTATGTGGGGCCGGTGTTAAATAGGTTTTACTATTGAGCTTTATTAAATAGTTAACATCGGAAAACTGTTTTCCGTAGCGTGCGACAAGACCGAGTTGAGTAGCAAATACACCGATATCACCAGCAGCAGCAATTTGAAATAAATGTTCAGGAAAATTAACCGTTGGCGGTAGGTCTTTACCATGAAAGTTTTCGTTAAGGTGTTCTATTTTTTGATCACCAGCAAACAAGAACAATTTTTCTGTCCCTTTGGTAATCGCGGTATAATTTTCTACAAACTCCTGTTCTTTTGCCTTGGGAACATCAGCAGGAATAAAAACATTGGACATAATATTCTTTCATCTTTTTCTATAATTTTTTAATAGCTTATACCGCTTAGGATGCCTTTGTCGAGCTCATAATTGCTTTACTTACAAGATTTTATCATGAATAAGCATTTTTTCTGCAACACGTTCAAAGAGTGGTACTGCTACACTCGCTGCAAACAAGTTATGTCGAGGAGAATTTTTGACACTCGTAATAATTATACGCTTATAGTTTCCTTTTTCCACAATACCGCAAAATGTATAAATGCTTTTTGTTGCACAGTATTTGCCATTAACGATAAGGTTTGCTGTTCCAGTTTTCCCAAGGACATTATAACCCTTGATTTTACCGCGTCGTGCGGTTCCTTTATCAACCGTGTTATGCAAAATTTCACGCATAGCATCAACTGAAGGCTGGCTATACAGTGGCTCACTCATAACAACAGCTTGTTGATCATCAATAAGCTTTGGTGTTACTAAGCAGCCGTTATTCGTAAATACCGACATTGCACGCGCAAGTTGTAGCAATGAGCTAGATATTTCATAACCAAATGAGAGCGAAATAATAGAACGTCGAGACCATTTATTGGGTGGGGTAATATATCCCGCTTGTTCTCCTGGTAAATTAACTCCAGTTTTAAATCCAAAGCCCACCTTGCGGTAATGATCGTATAATGCTGGCCCTAATCGTTGTGCAACCTTGACGACACCAATGTTATTAGATTGTTCAATAACTTCTGAAAATGGAATAATATCGTTAGCCTTCCAAGTGGAGACTTTATAACCGCGCAAAAAAGCTTCCTTACTATTTTCGCAATCGATTAATTCATCGGGTGTCACCAGGTCTTCTTCTATGGCTGCAAGTGCCATAAAAATTTTTATAACAGATCCGAGTTCATAACATTCTGTTAAGGTTCTATTTTTTGTTGTACTGATATCGACATGATGCATATCGTTAGGATTAAATCGTGGTTGATGACACATTGCTTCAATATGACCGTTAGCAGGATCGAGAATTATAACGCCTCCCTCTTCAGCCTTAAACTTGGATACAATTTCTTCAAGCTGTTCATCTACTAAGTATTGTAACTCACTATCGATAGTGAGCTTAATTGTTTGACCGTGGCTTCCCGCCTTTTGTACTTCTTTATTAAAATAAAAACGGTTAGAGCGAGCATCTTTTTCTATCATACAATGGGTGGGTTTTCCAGCTAATGCGTCATTATAGGAAGCCTCAATCCCGAGTAATCCTTTATTATCAATATCAGTAACGCCAACCAATGACCCCATAGACTCGACTGGATAAAAACGGCACCGTTCTTTCAATAGCTTGATGTCTTTAATGCCCGACTGTTCAATAATATTGATTTCCTCATCCGAGAGTCTTCTTTTAATAAATATAAAATGCTGACCGGTGTTTTGAAGGCGTTTAAGACTTTCTGGATAATGCTCAGCAAGAAAAGATTCTATAGCTTTCATATCTTTAACCTGTTTTGGCAAAATAAAGGCTGCTGTGCACTCGGCGTTGATCGCGAGAGGTTTATCCGTTTTATCTAAAATCTTGCCACGTGAGGGATATATGATTCGTTCTACGTGATATTGTCGTTGGGCTTTATCTGTAAAGAATTGGTGTTGAATAATTTGGATACCAAAGAATGTGATCAAGATGATAACGTACATCAAGATTAATATTAAAAAGATAAACGAAGAACGAGCCTTACTATATCCATTCATTATTACTTTGTGTCCATTTCTATTTTACGAATTCTTTTTAAGGGCAAGTTTTCCATGCCGAGATTTTTTTTAGCATACTCTTTGACGTGGTTAGGATTTTGCATCTTATAGAGTTCTTGTGTCAGTTCTTCTTTTTTTGTTTCAAGGAGTTCAAGCTCTTTTTCAAGCTTTTGATTCGTGTAAGAGTGTTTTATAAAAATGTTTTGTTTATAAATAATCAAGAACACAATAGCAATATTGATGGTAATAAATAAGACTAAAAAACCGTTCTTTTTCATGAAACAACTCCCTCCTGAGATTTTTCTTTCTACTCTACTTTTTTTGAGTATAAAAGAGAAGGACTTTCTTTTGAAAGCCCTTCTGGAAATTGTAACACTAAAATATGTTTTTAGAATTCTTGGTAGGCGCTGAAGTGGACTTCCCATTCAGACTCACCTTTTTGCTTATCAAGCTTGAGTCCAAAATCAATCTTCATTGGTTGTGGTTGAAGCATACTGATACCAAACCCGATTGAATGTCGATAATGGAAAGAGTTATTTCTTAAGATTGGTTCAAGGTCGGTACAGTTTATACCGTGAGTACCAGGAGCATCCCAACCAGCACCACCATCATAGAACAAGCGTCCTTTCATGGAGAAGTCTGCTGTGATAGGGAAAATTAACTCAAAGTTAACAACGACAGACTTTTTAGCACCGATAGGATTTCGCATATTGCCAATCATGATTGTCGGACTAATTTGACCGTAGTCAAAACCACGAACACTCATCGGACCACCAACATGGAATACATCATCAAATGGAATATTGCGATTTTCTAGAGTAAATATACGTCCAGCGTGGCAGTGGAAACCGAAGATAAGAGTCTTTTCACCGATCAACGGTGTATACCAACTAAAGTCACCTTCAACTTTGACATACCCAATCTTTTCAGTATCGGCTTGTCGTGAGCTGGTTGAGTCTGACCAGCCAAGCTTGGAAACAATCGACCACTGGTGGCCACGTGTTGGGTGCATGGTATGGTTTTTTAAGTTTTGATTCATAGAAGGCTCGATGGTTAATATATTACCTCGAGGGAACAACCGATTAACTACTTGTTGGAAGGTTTCTAAATTTTTTGCCGGTGCAAAATCATGAGGGCGAACCTTTGGATCTTTTGAATAGCTAATATGGTTATAACTAAAACCACAACGGAACAGGGTGTCTGGTAGCGCTCTGACTATAAGTCCTGTAAAGAAGCCAAGGTTGAAGTTCTTTTCGTTAAACGCTTCAATCGAACTTAAATCCTGTGTCCAATCGGTAATAGTATACCCAGCATCAAACTCGGTATAGATTGGTTTTTGTCGGAAATAAGGGTTAATAATAGAAGCATTAAAACTGAGTTGTTCTTTGGATAAGTTTGCACCAGTATTAACAGTCATTCCCCAACCACAAAGGTTAGTTTCTTGAATGAAGCCACCAATGTTAAAGCCACCGGTTGGAGTTGGATTTCCACCCTTAGGAGGTGATGCTCCGTAACCTACCTGAACACTCGCTTTTCCGGTTTTTTGTTCTTTTACAATTAACTCTAGATCAGCTTTATCATCACTTACTTTAGTAGTTTTCCAGTTAACACCATCAGGAAGAACGAAATATCCCAATCCTTCAATCGTGTCTTTGGCGCGATCCATCTTAGTCTTTGTAATCAAGTCACCTTCACAGAGTGAAGCTAATTTTCGACGAAGAACATAATCACGTGTTTTTAAGTTTCCAGAAATACTGACACGGTTAAGAAACACTTTGTTGCCAAGGTCAGTATTGAAATGAATTTTTACGGTATTGTCTTCTACATTGGGTTCAATATTAGGTTGTACGTCGGCAAAAATAAATCCATGATCGCCCCAGGTATCTTTCAACAACTCAATAGCGTCAAACATGGCGCGGTGGGAATAAATTTGTTTTGGTTGGATTGGCAATATTGCAAGAAGGTAATCTTCATTTAATATTTCCTTACCATCAACAGTAATCTCGCTAATCTTGAACTTTTCGCCTTCCTTAATAGTGAAGGTTACAATAAATTCATTATCGCATGGATCCTGTTCTACCTTAGAGTCGGTTACTTTCGCATTTATATAACCATACGTTTTATACACCTGCTCAATAATACGCTTATCTACTTCAATGTTTTCTTCTTGATAACTGCCCGCCTTATTTAAAAAACTAAATATCCAATCTTCTTTAGTCTGAATAAAGTCGCGAATTTTTTTATCAGATACCTTTTCATTTCCTTTAAAGATAACGCGCTTGACGTGTACCGGTCGATTTTCTTGTATATCGATAGTAACAATAGCCTTACCATCTTCCATCTCGATCTTGGAGATGATGTCGACCATGTGATAATCTTTTTTGCGGTAGAGGTTTTTAATTTTTTTAACAAGCCAGTCAACCTTGCGTTGATTGATTGCTTTTAGCTCAGAGATATGAGCATCATCTTCAATTTCTTTGATAGTAACATGCTTATTTCCGATAAGAATGATATCTAAGAGTTCTTTTTGTTCATCAAGGATAACAAATAAATCGATTTCATCGTCGCCGACAAGAGAGCCAGTAACTTTGATTTGATCGAAATAATCAAGATCGTAGAGATTTTTAATAACCAAGTTAGTTTTGATTGGACTGAATGTTTCACCGACCTTGAAAGGGACTCGGTTGATAATTGCATCATTGGTTAAATATTTATTTTTGTTACGCCGTACCAGTTTAATTGAACGAATCTTGCGATTTTGTTTTTCAATATCTGCCGGAGTGACCGGTGTTTCTTCTATTACTTCTTCCTCAACCTCATCAGTTGGAGTTTCTGCTATTTCTTCGCTTTCAATAACATTTTCTGATGGTGCTGATTCATCAGATTCAATTTCGATCACTTCAGGAGGTTCTTCTCTTGTTGACGAATCTGTTGAAACGTCTTGGTTGAGAGTTTCTTCTACTGTGATTGAGTCGGTTTCTATTTTATTTTGTTTTTCTTGATCTGATGCCGAGGCACTAGAAAACAAGAAAAATATAACAAGTAAACTTGATTTTTTTATCATCTTTTTTTTCACAAGAGGCGTATTTGAGCTCCTAGAAAGCCGAATTATTAAGTGTAGATCTAGAATAATACTCTGTTAGTTTTTTTTTAATAATACTATGTTTTTGAAAATTGGCCAAAAAATAGGCATAATTAATATAGAATTTTTAAATCAATGGAAGTATTTATGTTAAATTTTACCAATACCCTTTCTTCAAAGACTCAAGAATTTGTGCCGTTAAAGCCTAAGACTGTGAACATGTATGTGTGTGGGATAACACCCAATGATTATGCACATATTGGGCACGGACGTTGTTATATCACGTTTGATATTCTTTTTCGTTTATTAAAGTTTTTGGATTACACAGTAACCTATTGTAGAAACTTTACCGATATAGACGACAAGTTATTAAAACGTGCTGCTGATGAGCTAGGGGACAAATTTTTATATACCGAGGTCGCACAGCAATACATTGACGCATATCATGATGATATGAAACAACTAAATTGTTTGTCTCCTGACATGGAGCCTCGTGTTACACAAATGATTCCTGAGATCGTTGAGTTTATTGAAAAATTAATTAAGTCTGGTCATGCCTATGAGGCTAATGGTAGCGTCTATTATTCTGTTCGTAGTTTTCCTGACTATGGAAAGCTTTCCAAGCGTAATATTGACGACCTAAAGGCGGGTGCTCGTGTTGATGTTAATGATGATAAAAAGGATCCTCTAGATTTTGCATTATGGAAAAAAGAGGATGAAGGTACTTTTTGGCAAAGCCCATGGGGCTCGGGGCGTCCAGGCTGGCATATAGAATGTTCAGTCATGTCTACAACCTTACTAGGACCACACCTGGATATTCATGGTGGCGGCATGGATCTTATATTTCCTCATCATGAGAATGAGGTGGCACAGTCAGAAGGGGTGCATGGGGAACCATTCTCTCGGTATTGGATACATAATGCATTTGTACAAATTAATAAAGAAAAGATGTCAAAGTCATTAGGGAATTTCTTTACGTTGCGAGATGTTTTTGAAAAGATTGATCCTATGGCTGTTCGCTATTATATTTTGAGTCATAACTACAATGTCCCCCTAGATTTTTCTCTTCCTGACATGGAAGCATCACAAACGGCTTATAAACGACTATGTATAGTATTTGAGCCAGCTCAGGCAACAGACAGTCTTAGTGATGAAGATATTAAAAAAAGTCCTATCGTAGAGAAAATGGTGGCCAAGTTGGAAGACGATTTAAATACTGCCGGATTGTTGGGGGTTTTATTTGAAAACCTTAAAGCTATCCAGGCTGACCCTGAAGAATTATTACGAGTGAAAGCGTTCTTACAACGCGTACTCGGAATAACCCTCGTGCCATTAGCAGAAAAAGAAGTGAAGATCACTGCAGAAATTCAACAACTACTTAACGACCGGAAGCAAGCACGAGAGGACAAGGACTGGGCCCGCTCAGATGCTATTCGTGATCGCTTAAACGAGTTAGGTGTGGATATTCAGGATCAAAAAGTCTAATGTGTAGTAGTATGAATATTTCGCGCTAAAGCTCGCCCATCATACTTAATCCCATGGTTGGGATAATAACGAGAAATCCTGTTTGCTTTTCTATCGGCTACACCATAGCGATAAAAGGTATGGGGATATAAAACTTCAGGATAAAAAGTAAAGCCATGGGACGTTGCTATGAACATCAAGAAGGCACTCGTGAGGATTAATTTTTTCATGATAGTTCCTCATGTTCCATATCTTCGAGCAGCTCTAGCGCCTTGGCTTCATCCTCTGGGTATCGTGGTGCATCAAGTGGATCAAAGTCTTGGATATTGTTTCCAAAATTACCATAGGCAATTTGCATTTCAGTTGATTGACTGTCAAATGTCCATAATGTTGCCCCTAATAACAGGGCAATGAATATCTTTTTCATAACTTCTACCTCCATATTGGTTATTCACTATCATTATGAGGTATGTGGAGTTGGGAAGTAAAGGGTTTGTTTAATTATAAAGAAAAGAAGCCCTCTTTGCGGGAGGACTTCTTGGATAAAGTTTTTGGCGTGTGCTTATTTAATAAAAGCGTCGATTTTGTTATGGAGGTCGTCTTTGCTCAGGTATCCGACTTCTTTGCTAACGATATCACCATTTTTATAGAAAATTATGGTTGGAACGGAAGTGATTCCCAATTCGATAGCTAGTTCTCGAGCGTTGTCCACATCGAGCTCGGCAAAAGAACAGCGTCCTTCAAATTCTTTTTCAATTTCTTCAAAGATTGGGATCATTTGTTGGCATGGTCCACACCATGTTGCAAATGCCTTAATAATAACGGGCTTGTCTGACTCTTTCACTGTGGTGTTAAAGTTTGACCCATTCAATTCAATAGCCATTAAGTGTCCTTCTATTTTTTTTAAATAACTGGAGTGAGTATAGCATGGAAATCAGGTTTATGCAGCAGGGGTAGCAGATTTAGATTCTTCATATCTACCACAGAGTTTTGCAAGATCGACATTTGCGCCTTCTTCAACACAGCCTACAAGCTCCAGTTTTGAGACTGATGATATTGGATATCGGCCTTGCGATCCAGTTGCTTTTTTTCGACCGTAGATTTTAGTGTCTTCAGGAAGCATATACTTAACAGTTTTGGTTCCTTTATCCGTACCGCTGAGGTATACAACGACTTCAACATTGATATAATCTTTTTTATCAATGCGTGTAATTTCTTTTTCTGGAGTACCCAGTACGGCGATGCTTTTAATTTGGGTCAAGTTGAGTTGATCATAGATAAGATCGTCTTGCTTGATACTCTTTTTCTTGGGCGCCATATAAAACTTAATGCTGCCATTAGAGCTTGATCCTTTAGAAGCTCCAATCTTGATGTCGACGATTTCATCTTTTTTGCTGTCGCTATAGTAGGTTATTTGACCAGAACAGATTTTTTTAAGGTCATCAGAATCTTGAGAAGAGAAGTTGGCACAGATAACAACTGCGACCATAGAAACTATTATTTGTATATATCTTTTCACAGGGAATCTCCTTTTATCCTTTAGATTGTATTTGTATATATTTACAAAATCTCTAATATAATATGCAAGAAAACAAATTAAAATAGAAGTTTGATTAACATGGGAGTCTCATCGTTATGATGTATTCAGATTATTCTTCAGAAAAAGGGGCTTCACGTCTTTTACATAGGGTTTATGCGTGGATGGGTGGAGCGCTTGCTATAACAGGGGCTACAGCGTGGGGTGTCGCTAATTATCCACCAGCGATTAGTTTTATTTTTCAAACACCAATGGTGGTCTTGTTGCTCTTTATAGCGCAGATTGGCTTGGTGATGTATCTTTCGTTTAGGATACAGAAGATGACTTTACAAACAGCCGTTGCTACCTTTTTGTCATATTCATTTTTAACCGGGTTGACCTTGTCATCGATTTTTTTGGTTTATACGCACCAATCTATTGCGGTGGCTTTCTTTATTTGTGCTGGAATGTTTGTTGCCATGTCACTGTATGGAATCTTTACCAGGGCTGATTTAAGTTCAATGGGCAGTTTTTTGTTTATGGGCTTGATGGGTTTGATTTTGTGTATGGTTGTTAATATTTTTTTACAGAGTGCTCAGTTTGATTTTTTCATCTCATTGGTTGGTGTTGGAATTTTTACTCTTTTAACTGCTTATGATGTACAGCAGATTAAAAGAATTGGTGATCAAATGTCGGCTACTGGTGCTCCACTGGGTAAGGTTGCCATCATCGGTGCCTTGAAGTTATATCTAGATTTTATAAATCTATTCTTATTTTTATTACGACTGTTTGGACAGCGACGAAATTAAAGAGAAGGGGCCTTTAAGGGCCCCTTTTTTATTGGACATTGATAAGAAAAGTTTTAGTTTTTGCCGGAGCGTCTTGAGGTTCCCATGGTCGTCGATACTCTACCGTCAGTGTCGTTTGACCAGGCGCGGATGGAATAAAGGTCAATGTTTCTGTTCCCGATACTCCCGCTAGTCCTGCTGCTAATGGATTAGCTTTATACTTGTGATCACTTTGATTAACGATTGCAGGATCTTCTATCGTTGCGGTCCAGGTATACCCGGTGGTGGGATTACCTACAAGATCAATAGTAAATGGTCTACCCACTTGTGCATTCTTATTGTTGTGTGCTGAAATAGAAAAAACAGATCCGACTAGAAGTAATAAACTAAGATAACCTTGCATTTTCATAACACTTCCTTCTTTGAACAGAATAAAATATCATTTTAATATTCTTCTTAAGTATACTTATTAAAAATTCTATTAATCAATAATAATGGTATATTTTGAAAGATTAGCTGTTTTTTGACAGGCTATAGCAATTTCATTAGAATAGGGGTTATATTTTATTCGTGAAAAATTATTCAAGTTTTACACCGTACTTAGGGCCATGATGAAGAAAATAACTATATTATTATTTACCGTTACAGCTTTTTTAACAACCAACCTGCTTCCAGGAGATATGAATAGAAGAGGAAGTGGAGGAGTTGTTGTTTCCGAGAGTCCAACGTCTGAACTGGTAGGAATGTTTGATAGAACAGGGTTGCGTTCAGCGCCATCAGGCCAGGATGTAAGGATCGGAATGGGAAGTCCTGTATTTTTTGTTGATGAAGATTGTCCTCCTGTGAGCCCAAGGAAGCGACGTAGGGGGCCTTTGGGCAGAAGTTCAACAAGCTTGGGAGATTATAGGTTGCAGGCATGGACAGTTAGTGAGCCCAATCGAATAGTTTTGGCGCGTACATTAGCAGATATAGCTATGGCAGCGGTGAATCGCGGTGAAACTGCAGCTAACGGTTTACTGAAGCTGAAAATGTGGCCTGCGATCAAAGAGGAAGGGGTTTCACTAGAAGCTCAATTGAAAGTTCAAGAAACTATTGACTTGTTGACTAGTAGAGCGTTGGAAGAAGTGCAACAAGCATCCTCCGTTGATCGTGCATTAGATTTTTACGATAAGTTCCTTCCAGTACAAAAATTGCTAGATGAGGTTGGTCTTGATTCTTCTGCATTGCTTGATCAGTTAAGAGAAGTACTTGGTTCTAAAGTACAAGATGCTTTTCAAGGAAAGAATTCTTTGAGAGAGAGGGATGTTGATTTTTTTAACGCATGGGAAGACATTCGATATGCGAATAATACAGATGTAAGACCGTTGGTTGTACAAGTATTACGTTCACAAGTTGCAAACGCTTTAGATTTGAATGAGATCGGCCATGTTTCTCAGCTAGTAGCTTCTTTGCATGCTAGGCAAAAAGGGGAGCTTTTTGAAAAAGGAAAACTTGTAGCTGAAGCTTCTAAACGCAAAAAATTATTAGAGGAAGATGCGCGATTGTTTCAGAGTGTTCTTTCTGGGGCTTCGCTATTAGATGCTGATAATAGTGATATGGTGCAAAGCTTAATACGGAGCGTAGGTAGTAAAAGAAGAAATCTACGTGAGCTAGAAACTCTACGAACAACGTTGGATAAGTCTGCTATGCGTGAATCCTCCTCAGAAAATGAATTGTCTGCATGTATTCAAAGAAGATGTGGTGCTTTGGAAGCGCAAGCTTTACAACATGCTAGGGATAGTAATCGTGCTGTTGAGTTTCTAGGTTTATTTCCAGGTCAACAACGTCCCTTGTCTAATCCAGAAAGTAATAAACGTAAAGTTGACGTTGCTTTATCATCCAACCCAGGATGGGATGGTGGTTGTGGTGGATCAACTAATTAATCTTTAAGATAAAATAAATGGAATTTATATGAACAAAACTAATCTGTTGATTTTCGCTTTTGTACTTGGTTTAAGTACAGTTGAATTGGTTTCCATTGGCAAGGCCCCTGCAGAGATTTTGCACCATTTGGCATTGTATGCAACAACCAGTAATAACGTTGGCAAAAATCCCAATTTAACAGTTTTTCCAGGCTATGTTCGTGTAGAACCACCTGCAAAAAAACCTGTTCCTTTGAGCGAACCATATTTTTGTGATTGTCCCTAGGAAAACATAAGAAATAATAATGAATTAAATGGAGGAGAGAGAGGGATTCGAACCCTCGATCCCGGTTCCCCGAGATAACGGTTTTCAAGACCGTCGCATTAGACCACTCTGCCATCTCTCCATAAAAAAGATAAGATATTATTATTGTACCCTATTAAGACGAGAAATCAAGGCTAATCTCGTTTTTTATTCCCTCAATATCATCTAACATAAATGACTCATCGAGCGTGTATGAGCCGATTGCGCTTCGTTCCAACTTGGTGAGATATCCTCCTGTGTCTAATGCTGTACCAACATCACGTGCCAAGGCTCGTATATAGGTACCTTTTCCACATACAATGTCCAGTGTTAACAGTGGCCATTCATAGTTGAGAATATCAATAGAGTCGATAGTAACTTGTCGTGCTTGGAGTTCAACTTCTTTACCTTGACGAGCTAGATCATACGCGCGTTTTCCCTTAACCTTGAGAGCGCTATACTTAGGTGGCATTTGTTCAATGGTGCCAATAAACTGAGGGATAATGTTTTCAATATCCTTGAGTGTGGGCTGTTTTTTAATTTCTACAGCTGTTAACTCACCCTCGCGATCATCAGTTTCAGAAAATGCTGAAAGGTTGATTTCCGCCTTATACTGTTTGGTCATATCCATGAATGATGATATTTGCTTAGTCCCTTTACCATAACAAATGATGAGTACACCGGTCGCTAATGGATCAAGCGTTCCTGCATGACCTATTTTTTTTATACCAGTGATTCTACGTAAGACTCGAATTACATCCATTGAGGTAACATTGAGCGGTTTATTGATAATAAGGGGTTTGAGCATTTTTTGTACTTTGATATTAGGGGAGGGTTGTTAGGAGAAAAATGGTGCGCCCAGAAGGAGTCGAACCTTCAACCTTCAGATTCGTAGTCTGATACTCTATCCAGTTGAGCTATGGGCGCATTATTTCAAATTCTGGTGGAGAGAGAGGGATTCGAACCCTCGCGCCGTAAAACGACACTCGCTTAGCAGGCGAGCGCTTTAGACCACTCAGCCATCTCTCCATAAATTTCTTGATTATCTCTAAGTTTAAAGGTTTGCTCGTATAAATCAACTTTAATTCCATATCAATAGATAGGTCTGGGTAGGATGGGATGCTACAATAGAGGCATAATAGAGTGTTGCGGATAAGACAGGAGAGGGGAAAGGCCTTTCTTACAGCTATATTTCTATTGAGGTATGTTCAAAAATATAGTAATGGATTACAGTTAATTAAGAGTAACATAGGGTTCCATTGTTAAGTAAGAAGGATGATCTATCAAAAACTATATTGGTTATATATTAATAAGTACTTTATGGATTTCAGGGATTATGGTTGCAAATCAAGGGGGCATAGTGAATAATAAAATCGTTAAAATTGCACATCGGGGAGCGAGTGGTACAGTAGAAGAAAATAGTGCCCAAGCTTTTTTGGAAGCTATTCGACTTGGTGTTGATATGATTGAGTTGGATGTTACTTGTTGTAAGTCGGGTGAGCTTATAGTTATTCATGATGACACGGTGGATCGGACTACTACCGGTACTGGAAGTGTTGGCGATCTGACCTTAGATGAGATCAAGCAGCTACGATTACGTGATGGTCAAGAGATCTTAACATTGGAAGAGGCGCTTGATGTTATTAACTATCAATGCAAGCTTAATATTGAATTGAAGGTTAAGTGTGATGATGTCAGTCAAACGGTTATTGATATCATCAAAGAATACGTTAAGCATCATGGGTGGCATTATGATGACTTTCTTATATCGACTTTTAATCACCATAAGCTTTTGCCATTCAAAGACCAGTTACCTGCAGTAAAGCGGGCGCCGTTATTACATTCTATTCCAATTACTTATGCAGAGTTTGGGGTTCCAGTAGGTGCATACTCGGTTAATGTTAGTGTTGATGATATTACTCAAGAGTTTATTGACGATGCCCATCGTCGTGGTTTTAAACTGTACGCTTGGGTTGTTAACACTCGAAAAGAAATGGAAGAGTTTATTGCATTAGGGGTTGATGGAATCTTTACTGATTATCCAGAGCTGTTTAATGAGCTTTAATTATGGCATTGATTATTGAAGTTAAAGTCATGCCGTCATCGGGTAGAAATAAATGGGTCTTAGAAGAGAACGGCTTACTTAAATGTTTTTTAAAGAGTGCGCCTGAAAGAGGACTTGCAAATAAAGAGCTTATTAAGCTGATTGCACATGCCGTTAATCTTCCTAAAACTGATGTCTATTTGTTGAGTGGCGACAAGAACCGAAACAAGCGAATCAAAATAAACCGAGAATTGTCCTACGAGCAATTTTTGGATCTTCTTGGTATCGAGTATCAGAAAAAAGTCTTTTGAGATATGGTGAGCCGTCTGTGTTTTAAAACAGACGGCTCTTGTTTAGGTCTTAGTGTGCTCGCACGGCTTGGGGTGGAGAGGACCGATGAACTACTGCCGGGCTTCCAGAGATGAGTGTTTGAAGATGCTGAAGTACTATTTGCATCCTGGCGATTTCAGTACGTTGCTTGGTTAAGAGGCTTGCTTCTTTGCCATCATTCTTAGGTGCTGCTTTTTCTTTTTCTAGCTCTTTCTCGAGTTCTTTAACTTTAGCTTCAAGAGTTTCTTCTTTAATACTTGGTAGTGGATTTTCGTTCTCTTGCTGTAGTTCTTCAATTTCCTTTTTTTAAGAATTTGTAACAAGGGTTTGTAATGTAGCTATTTCAGTGATAAGTGGTTGTAGGGATAGATCGATTGTAGAAATTTTACTTACTTGTTCCTGTAGTGCTTCCACCTCACTTGAGGAGCCGGTGATACTGGATTTTTGTTTAGCTATCTCTGCCTTCAGGGTGGCAATCTCTTTTTCTTTTGTTTGAAGGGTTTGTGTTAAAGTAGTATTTTTTGTGGCAGCTTCAGTGAGTTTTTTATTTTCTGCCTTGAGAGAGGCAATTTCAGTATCGAGATCCTTTGATGATGATTTGACAGCTTGGTCGATTAGGCTTGTTATTTTTGCTTTAACTTTATCATTGCCAACCTTGCCATGAAGTCCCGTTATATTTCTTTTAAAGTTATTGACGGTTGTATTATTATGGGCGTTAAGTGCTTCCATAAAGAGGTTAACTATATTATTTACCTCAGAGCTGGCACCCTTTACCGAAGTTATATTACTGGCTATAAGGCAAATATAAAGAAGTTTCGTTATAGATTTCATATTTTTCCTTGGGTTAGATCCGTATCTTTCCCAGCGTATCAAAGTGATTTATTAAACTGCAAGATAAGAGTTAGTTATCAAGGAAGTCTTCTTTGGTTTGTATAGAATATCTAATTGTTATTTTGTAGGACAGTAGTTCGTGATAATCAACAAAAAAAGAGCCTGATAATTAACTATCAGGCTCTTTTTAATAAATTAAATATGAAGAAATACTTACTCTTTACATCTTGCTTTAGTTGCAGCTCTTACGTCAGCATCTGTACGCTTTCCGGAAAGGCCGGTGAATGCACGTCTAAAGTCTTGTAAGTTTTTAGCATTAAGTGCTCTTACAAGGTCGTTAGCTAAAGCTTCTATTTCTTGAGGAGATGAGTTTGGGCATGCTGTAGCAATATCGGTCATAGCTTTGTTTTTTACATCAGCATCATGAAGTTTTCCTGATTTGCCAGTAAAGCTACGTTTGAAATTTTGTAAATTTTTAGCGTTAAGGGCTGCTACAAAGTTATTAGCAAAGTTATCTAAATCTGTATTAGCATTAAGGGTGGTAATGCTTCCAGTTAAAAGGCAAACATAGAGAAGTTTCGTTATAGATTACATTTTTTCCTCCGGTTTTGTAATATCAATTAAATTAATTGTATCAAAGTGGTTTAATAAATTGCAACAAATAGATTACATTTCGAGGGGTTTATGCCTTATTATACGTGGGATGGGATAGATATTTCTGGGAGGATGCATCATGGAAAAATGTTTGCGTCTTCTGAGCAGATATTACAGGAATACTTGCTTAAGAAAGATATAGGGCTTGTAAGGCTTACGCCGATTCCAGGCTATCGATGGACGAGTTCAATATCGCTATCGCAAAAAGCCGCTTTTTTTAAGCAGTTTGCGCAGTTATTGCATTCTGGCATCTTGGTTTCAAATGCGTTAGTAATTTTAAAGTCTCATGGTCACGGGAAGCTATGTGGCGTAGCCGGGGAGATCAAAGCGAATATTGATCGTGGCAACTCTTTGTACAATAGTGTTAAAGCATTTCCAGAAGTGTTTGACGCATTGGCATTGCAATTGATTCGAGTAGGCCAGCAGTCATCGGACCTGGCTGACACGCTGGAACAGTTAGCACGGTACTTGCAGGCACGAGTAGATTTTTATAAAAAGCTTCGTTCTCAGTTGATGATGCCATTGATAACGTTGTTTTTCTTTTGTGCAGTAGTGAGTATTATTTTTATTGCCTTGGTTCCAGCATTTGAACGGGTGTTTTTTTTAACTGATAAGCAGCCACCGGTGTATACGCAATGGTTGTTTTATATAAGTAGCTTTGCCACTTTATCAACATTGGGATGGACCTTGGGGATGTTTTTTGTAGGGTATTTATTTTTAAAGTTGATACCTCAGCGTGATTGGAAGATGGGGCGGGACAGTTTTTTTATGAGGTTGCCTATATGCAAGCAAGTAATTCGTTCTTTTACCTATTCATATTACTTTCAAGCATTAAGTACTTTATGCTCAGGGGGTATTCCAGTGCTTGATGCTGTTAAGTTTGCGGGCGCAGCAATCAAAAATAGAGTCATTGCTCAGCAGTTGTCTCAAGTGGGATCTTTGATTGAAGAGGGAAATTCATTGAGTGAAGCGTTAGTATTGGCAGCTGGTGAATCAGTAGACGCGCAGGCAGAGGCGTTAATTCGTATTGGAGAGCAAACCAATAGCCTTGGAGCTATTTGTGCAGATCTTTCTAATATTTATTTTGAGCGGAGTCAAAAAATCCTGTCTACCTTGTTAATCATTGTCCAACCGGCATTGATGGTATTGCTTGGAATTTTTATAGCAGGGTTGATAGTATCCGTATATGTTCCACTTCTCAATATGTCAGATACTATTGGTATGCAATTTTAGTGTGATGGCGGTGGAGAATCTTGTGTTGGTTTCCTACCACGAGCAAAATTTGCTTCTAGTAGTTCGGTCATCCTGTTATTGAAAGCTGTATTCAAGTGATTTCGGATAGCCTCAGCCGCTTCTTTTTCGTCATTTAACAATTTTAGAGCTGTATCATC